>NZ_CP020569.1:2102916-2440833 GCF_002082195.1 Streptomyces gilvosporeus
GTGAGCTGGCGCGCCGACTCCACCGCCGCCCGCAGCCGGGCCAGGCGGAAGGAGACGTCCTGCCGGGAGGCGACGGGGGCGCCGAACGTCTCGCGCCCCTCCAGGTGTTCCCTGGTGCGGGCCAGCAGCCGGGAGGCGATGGCGAGGGCCCGGCAGGAGGCGAGGATCCGCTCCTGCTCGAACTGGCGCAGCTGGGTGACGAGTCCGAGCCCGTGGCCGCCGATCCGGTGGGCCGCCGGCACCCGTACGCCGTCGAAGCGGACCTCGCCCGCGAGGCCCGCCGCGCGCATGCCGAGGGTCGGCGGCCCGGGGCGTACGCTCACGCCCTCGGCGTCGGCCGGGACCATCAGCAGCACATGCCCGAAGGGCCCGCGCGCCTCGGGGAGGCGGGCCAGGACGGCGAAGGAGTCGGCGTACCGTCCGGCGGTCACCCAGCGCTTGGTGCCGGTGAGTTCGTATCCGTCGTCCGTGGGCGCGGCGGTGGCGGCGACCGCCGCCACGTCGGAGCCCGCGCCCGCCTCGGAGACGGCGTGCGCCAGGACGTGCGTACCGCGCAGCGCGGGGCGCAGGAAGCGGTCGACCGCCTCCTCGGTGCCGGAGTCGGCGAGCAGGGGGGCGACCATGTCCTGGTGCACGGTGACCGCCATGCCGAGGCTGTCGCACGGCAGCTCGCCGAGGCATTCGGCGAGCACCACGTGGTCCCACAGCGTGCGTCCGCCGCCGCCCCGTACGCGCGAGAAGCGGGCCCCGAGCCAGCCGCGGGTGCCCAGCGCGGTGAGCACCTCGCGCAGCGGCAGCTCTCCCGCGCGCTCCCACTCCGCCACCTGCGGGAGGACCTCGGCGGCCAGATGCGCGGAGATCTCCTTGCGCAGCTCCTCCTCCGCCGGGGTGAACCAGCCCGTCCCGGCGCCGTGCAGGGCGCCCTGTACGGTCATCGCCCGGCCCCCTCGGCGACGAGGGCGCGCAGGCGGGCGGTGTCCGGCTTGCCGGAGGAGAGCACCGGGAAGCCGTCGAGGAAGACCACGTCGCGGGGCACCATGTAGCGCGGCAGTGCGTCGGCGGCATAGGTGGTGAGCTCGTCGGCGCCCGCCAGGGCCCCCTCCCTCAGCTGGATGCCGCAGGCCAGGGAGCGGCCGCTGCGCGGGTCCTCGACGTCGGTGACGAAGGCGCGGCCCACCGCGGGATGGGATTCGAGCGTGGCGCGGATCTCGTTGAGGTTGATGCGGTAGCCGCGGATCTTCACCTCGTCGTCGCGCCGCCCGGCGAAGTGCACGGTGCCCTGCGCGTCGCGGTGCCCCTGGTCGCCGGTGCGGTAGGCGCCCTCGTGGAAGGCGCGGGCCTGCTCCTCGGGGCGGCCCAGATAGCCCGCCATCAGCTGCGGTCCGCTCAGCAGGATCTCTCCGGGCCCGTCGGCGCTGACCGTCCCGTCCGCGCCGAGGAAGCTCAGTTCGACGCCGGGCAGGGGGCGTCCGATCGGATAGGGGGCGGTGCGCTCCGGTTCGCGGGCGGAGATCGGCTCGGCAATCGCCACGCAGGTGGCCTCGGTGGGCCCGTAGCCGTTGATGACGGTGGCGTGCGGGGCGGCGGCCAGCCAGGCCTGCACCGTACGGGGGTTGAGGATCTCCGCGCCCGTCATGACGCGGCGCAGCGCGCTCAGGTCGTACGACTCCAGGCCGTGCTGGGCGAGCAGGGTGAGGGTGGAGCCGACGGCCGCCATATGCGTGATCCGCTCGCGCGCGATCAGCTGGAGCGTGGGCCCGGGCAGCGGGACCGCCGGGCCGAGGTGCACGGTGGCGCCCCGGTGGAGGGGGAAGAGGAGGTCGATGACGGAGACGTCGAAGTGCAGCGCCGAGGTGTTGAGGCAGCGGGCCTCGGGCCCCAGGTCCATCGGTCCGGCGACGGCACCGAAGAAGGCGTCCACGGCGCGGTGCGGTATGCAGACGCCCTTGGGCCGGCCGGTGCTTCCGGAGGTGTAGAGGACATAGGCGAGGTCCTCGGGTCCGAGCGCGGGGGCGCGCCAGGCGTCCGCGTCGGCGTCCGCCCACGGGTCCAGCACCCGTACGCCCTCGGTCTCCCCCGCCTTGCCGGGGTCGGCGGCCAGCAGCAGTCGCGCGCCCGCGTCGGCGAGGAGGGAGTGCCGCCGGGCCTCGGGCGCGGACGGGTCGAGGGGCACATAGGCGGCGCCGGCCAGCAGCGTGCCGAGGACGGAGACGACGGCCGCGGCGGTCTTCTCCCCGAGCACGGCGACGCGGGTGCCCGGTCCGGCCCCGTGCTCGCGGAGGCGTACGGCGACCCGGCGGGCGGCGGTGAACAGCTCGGCGTAGGTGAGCCGTTCGCCGCGTGCGACGAGCGCGACCCGGTCCGGTGCCGTACGGGCGTGGTCGGCGAGGGAGCGGACCAGCAGCCCGCTCGTCCCGCTCATGCTGCGGCCCGCTTGGCGACGAGGGCGGTGAGCGCGCTCAGGCTCTGGAGGGCGTCGAGGTCCTCGTCCTCGGTGCCGAACTCGAAGCCGAACTCCGCGCCCAGCTGCACGGTCAGCTCCACGGCGTCCAGGGAGTCGAGGTGGAGCGCGCGCATGAAGTTGTCGTCGTCGTCCAGCGCGGCCCGTACGTCCCGCCGCTTGATGCCGCCGAGGAGCGTGAGAAGGCTCTCCCTGATCTCTTCGGGGGTGCGCGTACTCATGGGGTGGACTCCGCTTCCTTGTTCTCTACGGTGAGTTCACCGTCGTTCGGTTCGGGTTTCGCCTTCGCGGCGCCGTCCCTGCTGCGGGTCAGCACCATCCACGCGACGGCGACGATGATCAGCGCGGTGCCGCCCAGTGCGGCGGCGGTCAGCCGCTCGTCCAGCAGCAGCCATCCCAGGAGCATGGTGATGACGGGCTGGACGTAGGCGTAGGTGGCCGCCAGCCGGGCGTCGATGCGGGTGACCAGCCAGGTGTACGCCCAGAAGCCGACCAGCGAGCCGAACAGGATCAGATGGATCCCGGCCAGCCAGGCGGTGGGCCGTACGCGGTTCACGTCCAGCTGCGCCCACTCCCCGCTCAGCAGCGAGCACAGCAGCAGCGCCAGGCCCCCGGAGAGCATCTGCACGGCCGAGGCCAGCCCCGCCCCGGCGGGCGGCGCGGCGTCCGGCCGCTTCTCGGGGCGCTCCGCGAGGAAGCCGGCCGCCGCCCAGGCACCGGCCGCCGCCAGCACCATCAGCGAGGGCCCCAGCGGTCCCGTACGGAAGCCGAGCAGCAGGGCGACGCCGCCCAGGCCGAGCGCGCCCGCGCACAGTTCGACGGCGCGCGGGCGGTTCCCGGCCAGCGCGCGGACGCCGATCAGCCACAGCGGCACGGTCGCGAAGAGCACGCCGGTGGTGCCGGACTCCAGGTGCTGCTCGGCGAGGCTCACCATGCCGTTGGCGACCAGGAAGTGCAGCACGCCCAGCAGCGCGAGCCGCGGCACCCGCCCGCGCAGTTGCTCCCGGACGCCCGGCCCGGCGCTCCTCGCGCACTTCACGCCGACGGCGAGGAACAGGATGCCGCCCGCGACGGTGAACCGGCACCCGGCGGCCAGGAGCGGGGGCACCTGGCCGACGAGCACGCGGATGCTGAGGAAGGTGGAGCCCCACAGCAGCCATACGGCGAGCAGCGCGGCGTAGACCTGGCCACGGGCAGGGGTGCTGGGGGCAGCACCCATCAAGACGCCGCCGCTGCGGTACGCGCCAGCCGCTCGTCCAGGTAGCGGGCCGAGGAGTTGAGCCGCCACAGCGCGCCGCGCGCCATGCCCTCGCGCATGAAGGCGGAGTCGGCGGCGGGGACGACCACGTTGTGGAACCATCCGGCGGCGTGCTGCGAGTCGATGGTGATGTGCAGCTTGTGGTAGGTGATGCCGACTTCGGGAAGTCCGAGCCGCTCCCAGCCGTGCACGACGTGGACGAAGCGGTCGGGGGCGAACCACTCGGTCATCCCCAGAAAGCCGATCGCCTCCGGGTAGTAGCGGCGGTAGCGGCACAGCAGCACGGCCAGGTTTCCGGAGAGCAGCGCCTCGGCGGTCAGCTCGCGGCGCAGGTCCTCGGACGAGATCGCGAAGACGTCGTAGATCTTGTTGAAGAGGTGGGTGTGCACCTCCTCCGGCTTCCCGTTGCCCATCTCGTCCCAGTAGTTGCCCGCGATCTCCATCTTCGCGGCCCCGGTCGTGCCGACCTGCATCATGGCGAGCAGATCGTCGAAGCGGCCGTCGACGACGGACTCCTGGATCACGTACTTGCGCAGGTCGGCGCGGGTGGCCTGATGGCGTATGAACTCGGCGTAGTACGGGTGCTTGTAGGCGCGGTGGCCCTTGGCGTACTCGCGCAGCCAGGAGAGGAAGGCTTTGGGCTCGGTGGGCGCGGCGGCCAGCAGGGCGGGGTCGACGTGCCGTTCCTCGGCCGCGACGGTGGCCTCCTCCAGGAGGCGGGTCATCTCGTGGACGACGACGGAGCCTTCGGCGGTCACGGCGTCCGGGGGCAGCTGGGTCACCAGCTCGTAGCTGCGCGAGAGCAGCAGCTGCTGGGCGTAGAAGGCGTCCCGGTCGCCGTCGGCCGCCCGCCGGTTGACGGCGGTGACGGCCTTGAGCAGCGATTCCCGCGCTCCGTCCACCAGCTCCCGGTCCACCACGTCGGCCGGCCGGGCCAGCCACGGGGTGACGCTCGCCACGAGGGCCAGGGGCCCGTCGGCGTCGAGCACCGACGCGAAGTCCGCCGGTAATAAGGCGATGTGGGGGGTACTCACGAACACTCCTCGAGGGGGCGGCGGGGTATGCCGTCCAAGATCGTTTCGATGTGTTCGCAATCTAGCTAGCCGTCCACGGCGCGAGACCAGGGCACAGGGCGATAAATCTCACCATTCGAGACAGTTTTTACCTTCCCTTTAACGAGAGTTGCTCCGGTCTCAAGGAATCGCCCCGCTTCGCCACCGGCTCGACGCCTCTCTCACCCCTGTCTCCTCCTTGGCCACATCAGCCCCACCGATCGAACCGAACCAGCCGAACTGGCCGAACCGGACGACCTGGTACGTCGCGGCAATCCGGGCCGCCGAAAAGGTCGTCAACGCCGGGCCACCGGACGCGAGTTGTCCCATCCTCGCCCCGCGAACGAAAGAATTCGGACACGTCACCGGAAGCGCCGGTACGCATGAGTTACAAGTGTTAATTCGAGGCGCCCACCCCGGAGATGTCCAAATGCCGCGCCCTCTCGACGAAGAGCCGTTTCGATCTTTCCCCTTGACACGCCGCTTGGGGCATGGAAGTTTTTGGGATGCTTGTGCACGGGAAATCCGAGCGATGGACTGACCACCCTTTCCCGTACCGTGCGCCGACCGATAGACGGGGGATAGGAGCCCAGGCTAGTGCCCACTCCGACCATTACCGCGGATCCGGGACCCTCCCGGCAGTAGCCGCTTTCCAGCACGGCCGGCCGCTCCCTCGGCCGCGTCCGATCTGCCAACAACTGAGCACTTTTCACACCACCGCTCGTGCCTTTCGCCATGAGGCACGGACGCTTTCTGCGCCCAAAGCCCCGCCGTCCGCCGATCTTCGGTGCGGGGCTCCCACACCGCACGAAAGGTAGCCAGTGACGTCGCACATCCGGGCCCGCAGCGGGCCGCTCGGTTCACTCCATTCCCCGGTGTCGTTCTCCTTCTCCGCGCCGACCTCATGAAATTCCGAGTCCCCGCCGAATTCCCCTCCGGAGCCAAGGCCATTGCGTCGGATCGGACCGTGGCCACCGAAATCCCCGGAAGCGAAAAGCTTGCGAAAGCGGCCGCCGTCCGGGTATTTCGCCGCGCCCGGAATATCCACGGCCATGGCGGAGACCGGCCGTTGACGAACCGTCCCTCGGCATTGCGCCCGTGACGTACCGATGACGTACCGATGACTTCCCGAAACCCTCTGTCCCGAAAGGTGCCCCGGCATGGAGACGCGTGAGTTCACCCCGTCCCTGGAACAGCTGGTGTGGACGTTCGGCGGGGCCGCACCGGTCATGCGCATCCGGCCGGGGACGGTACTGCGGCTGTGGACCGAGGACGCGTTCGGCGGGCGATTACGCAGCAGTTCCGACCGGCCCAGCGCACTGCTCGACGACCGGTACATCAACCCGCAGACCGGACCGTTCCACGTCGAGGGCGCCGAGCCCGGCGACACCCTGGTACTGCACCTCGTGGACCTCACCCCGGCGCGGGACTGGGGGGTCTCCACCACCTTCCCGTTCTTCGGCGGACTCACCGGCACCGACCGCACCGCCACCCTGCACCCCGCGCTGCCCGAACGGACCTGGATCTATCCCGTCGACAGGGCGGCCGGCACCGTCCAATACGCGGCGCTGGACAGCGACTTCCGCGTGGACCTGCCCCTCGCGCCGATGCTGGGCACGGTGGGCGTCGCCCCGGCCGCCGGCGAAGTGCGGTCCTCCCTCGCCGCCGGGCCGTTCGGCGGCAACCTCGACACCCCGCAGCTGCGGGCCGGTGCGACCTGCTATCTCGGCGTCCACACCGAAGGCGCCCTGTTCTCCGTCGGCGACGGCCACTACCGGCAGGGCGAGGGCGAATCCTGCGGTACCGCCGTCGAGGGCGCGATGCGGGTGACGCTCCTCGTGGACCTGCTCAAGGGCGGCGCACCGGGCCGGCCGCGCATCGAGGACGACGACCACTGGATCAGCGTGGGATCGGCGCGGCCCCTGGAGGACGCCTGGCGGATCTCCCAGACGGACATGGTGCGCTGGCTGGCGTCGCTCTACGGCCTCACCACCATGGACGCCTACCAGCTGCTCTCCCAGACCTGCCGGGCACCGCTGGCGAACGTGGTGGACGCGGACTACACCGCGGTGACCAAGATCCCCAAGTCCCTGCTGCCCGCCGCCGTCGCCTACGACGGAACGCACCGCCGTATGCGCCTCGCCGCCGCCGGGCTGTAGCACCCACCGAAGCTCCAACCGAAGCTCCCAGCGACGCCTTCGCCCCGAGGCACCCCACCACAACCACCCCGCAACCCGAGAATGGTGAACTCCATGGAGATGCGCAGTCTCGACCGCAGCACCCTGGGCCCGGAGAACGGTTTCTCCCAGCTCCTCAAGCCGTGGCCGGCGCTCAACTCGCCCTTCAAGGGCGCCTGGTGCGTGGTCGCGCCGGGTACGTCGACCACCCGCCACGCCCACCCCGACTACGAGATCTTCATCGCGATGACCGGCGAGGCCACGCTCTCCTCCGAGGGCGAGGAGATCACCTTCCGGCAGGGCGACATCGTCCACTTCCCCCCGCACACCGACCACCAGGTGATCAACGACGGCGCGGAGGAATTCCAGATGTACGCCGTGTGGTGGGACCAGGAGACGGCCGGTCGGTTCCTGGAGCGCCACGACGGCCAGGACGGCGACCGCGACGGCCAGGAGGGCTGACCCATGGCAGAGCACACCACCCCCGCCGCCGGCCGCGCCCGCCCGGCCGTCATCATCGAGACCTCCCCGACCCCCAACGGCAACCTCCACATCGGGCATCTGGCCGGGCCGTTCATGGGAGCCGACGTCCACGCGCGCTACCTGCGGACCCGCGGACGCCCGGTGGTCTTCTCCACCGGCACCGACGACAGCCAGACCTATGTGATGGCCAGCGCGCGCCGCCACGGCACGACGCCGGAGCGGCTGGCGGCCGTCTCGCACGAGGAGATCGGCCGGACCCTCCGCCTGGCCGGCATCTCGGTCGACGGATACGCCCCCTACGACGAGAAGTACAAGGCGAACGTCCTGCGGTTCCTGACCGACCTGCACGACGCGGACAAGCTCGAACTGCGCACCGTGTCCTTCCCGTACAACGAGCGCACCGGCGAGTTCCTGGTCGAGGGCCTGGTCGCGGGCTACTGCCCGGTGTGCGTCACGGAGAGCCGCGGCGGCGTCTGCGAGATGTGCGGGCACCCGAACAACTTCGACGAGCTGCTGTCCCCCTGGTCCACCCTGAACCCCGAGGACCCGGTCGTCCTACGGGAGGCCACCGTGCTGGTCCTTCCGATGGAGCGGTACCGCAAGGAGCTGACGGACTACTACGAGACCCACGGCGACGGACTGCGGCCCCGCACCCTCGCCTTCCTGCGGGAGGCCCTGGCCAGGCCGCTGCCGGACTTCCCGGTCACCTACCCGATCTCGTACGGACTGCCGTCGCCGTTCCCCGGCACCGAGGGGCAGCGGGTCAACTCCTGGGTGGAGGGCATTCCCGCGGCGATGTTCTGCACCGCCCACGCCGCGGCGGAGCTGGGCCCGGAGCGGGTCGGCACCGATCTGTGGCTGCCCGAGCGGGAAGCGGAGATCATCTACTTCATCGGCTCCGACATCGTGTACTTCTGGGGCCTGACCCATATGGCGCTGCTGCTGGCGCACGACGGCCGCTACGCCCTGCCCGAGCGGATCATCTCCAACGAGTTCTACGAGTTGGAGAACGAGAAGGTCTCCACGACCCGGGGGCACGTCGTCTACATGGACGAACTGCTCGCCGACTTCTCCCGGGACGCGATCCGCTTCCACCTCACCCTGACCGGCCCGGAGCACCAGCGCACCAACTTCAGCCGGGACGCCCTGACGAAGGTCACCGAACGCTCCCTGACCGCGCCCTGGAACCGGCTCGCCAATGTGCTCAACGCCCTGGCCGCCACCGCCGGTGCCGAACTGCCGGTCTCCGCGGGCGGCCGGCTGCGGGCCAGGGCGGTGGCGGAACGGTTCGTCGACGCCTACGAGATCGCGGCCTACCGCCCGTCGAGCGCGGCCGACCTGGTGGTCAGCCAGCTGCAACGGCTGGGCAAGGACGCGGCACGGGCCGCGGACCGGCCCGCGGCGGACCGTGCCGAGGCCCTGGGCGATCTGTTCCTCGAACTGCGGGCGGTGCTCGCGGGCGCCGCACCCATCCTGATCGACACGGCGGAGCAGGCCCGACAGACCGGCGGCTGGGACGGAACGCTGGAGCCGTCGGCGTTCGAGGTGGCCTCCGTACGGCCGTTCCGCGTCCCGCCGTTCGGCGGTGCGGGCGGCCCGCAGGGATGAGCCGGGCGGACGGGCAGCGGGCGGCGGCGCCCCTGCGGACCCTGGTGGTGGGCGGCGGCATCATCGGCCTGCTCACCGCTCTGGAATGCGCGCGGGCGGGCCACCGGGTCACCGTGGTCGAGCAGGGTCCGCTGCCCAACCCGGCGGCGTCCTCCTACGACCGGCACCGCGTACTGCGGGCGCTGCATCCCGGCGACGCGGGGGCGACGCGGGCCGCCCTCGCGGCCCATGACGCCTGGCGGGAGCTGGAGACCTCCCTGGGCATCCGCTGCTACCACCAGGTGGGCGCGCTCACGGTCCTCCCGGCCGGGCGGGCCGAGGAGGCCGGGCGACTGCTGGCCGCGGCCGGCGCCCCGGCGCGGAACCTGGACAGCTCCCAACTCGCCGCAAAATACCCGCACTTGAGCCTCCCCGAGGGACGGGCCGGGATCCTGGAGGAGCGCGCGGGTGTGCTCCTCGCCGACCGGGTGCTCACGGCCGTGGCCGCCCGGCTGCGCGGCCACCCCGGCGTCCGGCTGCACACCGGCCGGACCGCCACCGGGGTGGACCCGGCCGCCCGTACCGTCACGCTCCACGACGGCGAGGTGTTACGGGCCGACCGGCTGCTGGTGGCGGCCGGGCCGTGGTCGCCCGCGCTGCTGGCCCCGTACACGCGCGGCGGGGTGACGGTGCACCGGCAGACCATGCTCTACTGCCGCGTCCCCGAGGAGGAGCAGGCGGCGTGGGACGCCATGCCCGCGGTGCCGGCGCTGGGCACCGACGCCGGGGCCTGGCTCGTGCCCCCGGTGGCCGGATCGCCGCTCAAGCTCTCGGCCCATGAGGTCTGCCGTACGGTGCCCGGCGCGGACGGCCGTACCGCGGATCCGGCCTGCACCGGGCTGCTGAGGGAGCGGTTCTCCCGGCTGATACCGGCGTTCCGGCCGGAGTGGGTCATCGAGGCCCGCGACTGCCACTACCTGACCGACACCGAATCCGGCGACGGGCTGCTGCTCGACCTCGCGGACGGCAGGTGTTTCGCCCAAGCGGCCTGCGGGGGCGGGGCGTTCAAGTTCGCCCCGCTCATCGCACGGGCCCTGGCGCAGCGCTTCCACGGCATCCAGCCGCCGCCGACCGGACTGAAGACCCTGGACGTCCCGCGCCGCGCCGGCACGGGCCCGACCTGAACGGCACCCCGACAGAAGGAGGAGCAGGTGATCAACTACGACGGCAAGAGGTTCCGCAACACCGAACGGAGCGCGGACGGCACCGCCCCGGTCGCCACCTACCACCAGGCCGGCGACCTGGTGTGGGCCGAGGCCGCCGGCGGCGACGTACGGCGCTGCATGCTCGTCGGCGTCTGCGACCCGGACGGCACCATCCGCATGGGCTACACGATGGTCCTCGCCAACGGGGAGACCGCCATCGGCCGCTGTGTCAGCACCCCCCGCACACTCGACGACGGCCGGATCCTGCTGCACGAGGAGTGGGAGCGCTATCAGCCGCGGCCCGGCTCCGGGGTGTCCTTCATCGAGGAAATGGAGTGACCATGTCGCCTGTCGCACTGGAAACGCACGCCGCCGCCTCCCGGGTGGCCCTCGACCGCCTCGCCTCGGACACCGTGGCCGGCCTCGCCGAACGGCTGGTGCGCCATCCGGCCGGGGCGGTCGACGACCCGGCCTGGGCCGCCGCGACCCGCGAGGCATGCCACGCCCTCCCGGAGGAACTGCGCGCCGCGCTCGCCCGGTTCCGGCGGCACTCCGGCCCCCAGGGCGCCCTGTTGTTACGGGGCCTTCCCGTGGGCGACGAGGCCGCTCTGCCGCCGACCCCGACCGTGCCCGACTCGGTCCAGCGCGACCCCTCGGTGTCCGCGGCCGTCCTGCTGATGATCGCCTGCGCCCTGGGCGACCCGGCCGCCTTCCGCGCGGAGAAGCTCGGCGCCCTGGTCCAGAACGTCGTACCGGTCAAGGGCAGCGAAGAGGTCCAGGGCAACACCGGATCGGTGCTGCTGACGTTCCACAACGAGAACGCCTTCCACCGGCACCGGCCCGACTTCGTCATGCTGCTGTGCCTGCGCACCGACCACGAGGGCGTGGCGGGGCTGCGTACGGCCTGCATTCGGCAGGCCCTCGGGCTGCTGGACCCGTCGGTACGGGAGCGGCTGGCGAGCCCGGAGTTCGTCACCAACCCGCCGCCGTCCTTCGGACCGCAGCAGGAAAGCGTCGTCCATCCGGTGCTCTCCGGCGACCCGGCCGACCCCGATGTGCGGGTGGACTTCGCGGCGACCACGGCCACGACCCCGCGGGCGGCACAGGCGATGGACGCACTCCAGGAGGCGTTCGAGGCGGTCCAGCAGACCGTCCGGCTGCGGCCCGGGGAGCTGGCGATCGTGGACAACCGGGTCACGGTGCACGGCCGGACCTCCTTCCGGCCGCGCTACGACGGCAGCGACCGCTGGCTCCAGCGCACCTTCGTGCTGTGCGATCTGCGGCGCTCCCGGGAACACCGCCCCGAGGACGGCCATGTGCTGATCAGGTAGCGGATCCGGCGGATGCGTACGGCCGGCCCGCGAAGGCCTGCGACGTCCCGTCCATGACATCCACGTCCATGACATCCACGACATCCCTCAGCCCGGTACAGCCTCGGCAAGTGGAGTTCAGCAGCATGGAATCACTGCATCGCGCACACCCCCCGGAGCGTGGCACGGCCGGTCCGCACTACGGCTGCGTCGGAGTCGGCGTCGGTCCGGCCAATCTGAGCCTGGCCTCGCTGCTGCACGGCGATCCGGGCCTCACCAGCCTGTTCGTCGAGCAGAGCGAGGACTTCGGCTGGCACGACGGGCAGCAGATCCCCGGCGCCTCGCTCCAGGTCTCGCTCTTCAAGGACCTGGTCACCCTCGCGGACCCGACGAACAAGTTCTCCTTCCTGTCCTATCTCCATGAACAGGGCAAGATCTACCACTACATCAACGCCCAGTTCGACGCCGTACCGCGCCGGGAGTTCCGCAACTACCTGGCGTGGGCGAGCAAGAAGAACGAGAACGTCGTCTTCGGGGAAAAGGTGCTCTCCGTCGACTTCGACGGGGTCTTCGTCCTGCGGACCAGCCGGCGCACCCTCACCGCCGACCATGTGGTGATCGGCGTCGGGAACCGGCCGTGGGTGCCCCCGCTGGCCCACCCCCTGCTGGGCGAAACCCAGTTCCACGTCAGTGACTTCCTGCGGCGGGCCAAGGGCCTCGCGGGGCTGCGGGTCGCCGTGGTCGGCGGTGGCCAGTCCGGGGCGGAGGCGTTCCTGGACGTGATCTCACGGCCCGACGGCGAGCGTCCGCGGCAGGTCTCCTGGATATCCCGGCGGGCGAACTTCTTCCCGATCGACGACACGCCCTTCACCAACGACTACTACATGCCGAATTTCTCGGACCACTTCTTCGCGCTGGACCGCACGTCCCGGGAGGCGTTCCTGACGGACCAGGTGCTGACCAGTGACGGCATTTCGGCCGACACCCTGCGGGCCGTCTACCAGCGCTGCTACGCGCACCGCTTCATCGACGGCAACCAGGAGCTGACCGGTCTGCACCCCGGGCGGGCCGTCAGCCAGGTCGTGCGCGGCGCGGACGGCGCGGGCTGGGACCTCACCCTCGTACCCGCCGACCGCTCGGGCCCGGCCGAGCGGATCACCGCGGATGTGATCGTCTGGGCGACCGGCTTCCGCCCCGCGCCGCTGGACATGCTGGCCCCGCTCAAAGACCGGTTGGCATGGGAGGACGGCGAGTTGTCGATCGACCAGGACTTCGCGGTCCGCTGGGACGGTCCGCCGCGGCACCACCTCTTCGTCCAGAACGGAGCGCGGCGGCAGCGCGGGCTCGCGGATCCGAATCTGAGCCTGGTCGCCTGGCGCAGCCGGCGGATCGCGGACCGGATGCTCGGCGTGAAGACGGACGACCCGTACGCCTCGTTCGTCACCTGGCCCCCCACCGCCGATCCGGCCGTCGAGGGGTTCGCCGAGGAATTCACCGGTCCGGCGGACGAACTCCGCGACGCACTGGACGAACTGACCGATGATCAGCTGCAACAGGGAGTGTGAGCGGTGGCACGGGTCCATGTCGCCATCGTCGGCGCCGGAATCATCGGCTGCCTGATCGCCCGTGAGATGGCCGCACGGCGCCCGGAGGCGTCCCTCGTCGTACTGGACCGCGACCAGACGGGATGCGGGGCGAGCCGCCGGTCCGCCGGTACGCACATCCCCCGCGGCGCGACGGCACGCTTCCGACGGATGACGGAGTACAGCCACGATTACTATGCCGGGCTCCGACGGGCCCGGCCCGCACTGCCGATCCGCGCACTGCCCATGGCGGTCGTGGCGGACGCCGCGCACGAGCGGACGATCCTGGAGCGCTATATCCCCGCCGCCGCTCCGCTGCGTACGGACACCCTGCCCTGCCGGGTCACGGACCTCCCCGAGCGGTCCGCGGCCTGGCGGATCAGCGGTGGCCACTACGCCGATGTGCACGGCCTGACCCGGGCGCTCGCGGCCGAACTCCGGCCGCGGGTCGCCTTCCGCGAGGGCGTCGAGGTCGTCGCGGTCGACCCCTCCCCCACCGGTGTCACGCTCCGCCTGGGCACCGGCGAGACCCTGACCGCCGACCGGCTGGTCCTGGCGCCCGGCCCCTGGACCGGCCACCCGGCGTGGGCCGCGCTGACCCGGGCTCTCGACGTACGGGTGAAGAAGATCGTCGCGCTGCACCTCGACGAGCCGACCGCCCCGGACGACGGGGCCGTCGTCTTCCAGGACCATGACGCCTTTCTGCTGCCGCTCCACGCGGAAGGCCACTGGCTCTACAGCTATGTCTGCCCGCACTGGGACGTCGATCCGGACACCGTCGGCCGCGGACTGGCCCCGAGCGACCTGGCGGAGGCCGCGGAGAGCCTGCGCGTCTGCGCACCGCGGCTGGCCGGAAGGGTCGGGTCGGCGCGGGTGTTCTGCGATGCTTACGGCCCGCAAGGGGAACCCCTGATCACCGGTGTGGCAGGCGCGGAACGCGTCGTGTTCGCCGGTGCCGGGAGCGGTTTCGGCTATCGGCTGGCGCCGGCCATCGCCGGCGAGGCGGCGGACCTTCTCTGCCAGGATTGAGGCTTCGTGGATTTAGTGGCTCTGCTCGCCGTGGCGGGCGCCGGTCTGCTGTCGGGTGCGGTGAACTCGATCGCCGGCGGCGGCTCATTGTTGCTGTTCCCCGCGCTGCTCGGCGTCGGACTGCCGACGTTGACGGCGAATGTGACCAACTCCGTGGCCAACTGGCCGGGTTGGGTCGGGCAGGTGTACGGGTTCGCGGACGACCTCAAGGCGCAGTCACGGCGCCGGCTGGTGCTGCTGTCCGTGGCCACCGGCGTCGGCACCGTCGCCGGTTCCCTGCTGCTGCTGGTCACCACGAGCGCCACCTTCGACCTGGTGGTGCCCGTGCTCGTCCTGTTCGCCAGTCTGCTGCTGGCCGGGCAGAAACAGGTCAAGAAGCTGGTACGGCCGGCCGACCGGGCGGCGGCCCCGGCCGACGGGCGGCGCCATCTGGCGGTGCTGGCCCTGGTGATGGTCGGCGCCGGTGTGTACGGGGGCTACTTCGGCGGGGCGATGGGCGTGATCATGCTGGTGGCGCTGGCGCTCGCCACCTCCGACGGCCTGCGCCGGCTCAACGCGCTGAAGGCGGCGCTGTCACTGGTCGACTCGACCATCAGTCTGCTGATCTTCGCCGTATGGGGGCCGGTCGACTGGACGGCGGTGGCGGTCGCCGCCCCGACCGCGCTGATCGGCGGCTATCTCGGGGCCCGCCTGGCTCGGCGGCTCAACGAAGAGGTGCTGCGCTGGATGGTGGTGGCCGCGGGCCTCTCCGTCTCGACGGCCCTGTTCGTGACCTGACGCGGCTGCCGGACGGCCGCGGACGAACGTCGGCCGGTGGGCGCGGACCGGGGTTCGGTCCGCGCCCACCGGCCGGCTGCCGTCCGGGCGTCACCACACGCCGACGCCGAACGCCGTCACCGCACGACGTCAGCCCACGCCGTCAGCGCACCGTGACATGTGCCGGGCGCAGATCGGCGATGCTGTTCACGCCGAGCAGCCGCATCGTCCGCACGATCTCGGTGCGCAGGATGTCGGTCGCGCGCTGGACGCCCCGCTCCCCGCCCGCCATCAGCCCGTACAGATAGGCCCTGCCGACCAGACAGGCGGTGGCGCCGTGCGCCAGCGCGGCGACGATGTCCGCACCGGAGAGGATGCCGGTGTCCAGCCAGACCTCCGCCTCGCCCTGTACCGCATCCACCGCGGCGGGCAGCAGCCGCAGCGGGGTGGGCGCCCGGTCCAGCTGACGCCCCCCGTGGTTGGAGAGAATGACCGCGTCGACGCCGTGCTTGACCATGTCGCGGGCGTCCTCGGCGCTCTGGATGCCCTTGACGACGAGCTTGCCGGGCCAGGACTCGCGCACCCAGTCCAGATCGTCGAGGTTCAGGGTCGGGTCGAACATCTCGTCGATCAGCTCGGCGACCGTGCCCTGGTACGAGCTCAGCGAGGCGAAGGTCAGCGGCTCGGTGGTCAGCAGGTTGAACCACCATGCCGGATGCCGCGCACCGTCGAGGAACGTGCTCAGGGTGAGCGCCGGCGGGATGGTCAGCCCGTTGCGCATATCGCGCAGCCGCGCACCGCCCACCGGGGTGTCCACGGTCAGGATGAGGGTGTCGTAACCGGCCCGGTGGGCACGGTCGATCAGCTCACGGCCCGCGCCGCGGTCCCGCCACACATACAGCTGAAACCACTTGCGGGCGGTCGGCGCGACCGCGGCGACCTCTTCGATCGAGGTCGTGCCCATGGTGGACAGGGCGTAGGGAATGCCGGCCCGCTGGGCCACCCTGACGACGGCCGGCTCGCCCTCGTGGTTCATCATGCGGGTGAACCCGGTCGGCGCGAAGGCGAACGGGAGGGCGGAACGCTTGCCGAGGATCTCGACGCCGGTGTCCACCTCGGCCGCCCCCCGCAGCACACCGGGGTGGAATTCGATATCGCGGAAGGTCTGCCGGGCCCGGCGCAGACTGATTTCGGCCTCGGCCGCACCATCGGTGTAGTCGAACACGGCGCGGGGACTGCGACGGCGCGCTATGTACCGCAAATCGGCAATGGTGTGGGCGGATTCGAGCCGGCGGTCGGTGGGGCTGAGGACAACGGGCTTCGGCCGCAGGATTTGTGCGAGCTCGCTCGGTCGGGGCAGGCGGCGCTTGGTCACGGAACCTCTTTCCGGGATTCGGGATTCGGGATACGGGACACGAGATGCGGGATACGAGACGCGGGAAATCGTCGGGGCGGCATCGGGCGTCCGGCGGGACGGCGCGTGCTTATGAGGCGGGGGCGCGGGCGGGCAGCGGCTTGCGGCTGGTGACCGCGAGCCGGTTGAAGGCGTTGATCACGCTGATCGACCAGACGACGGCGGTGTACTGCTCCTTGGTCAGGTGGGCGGTCGCCTCCCGGTACACCTCGTCCGGTACGTCCTGGACCTGCGAGAGCTTGCTGACCGCCTCGGTGAGCGCCAGGGCGGCGCGCTCCTGGGGTGTGTAGAGGTCGGTTTCCCACCAGGCCGCGAGCAGCGACAGCCGGCGGTCGTCCTCACCCATCCTGCGGGCATCCCTGATGTGGAGATCGAGGCAGAAGGCGCAGCCGTTGATCTGCGACGCCCGGATCTTGACCAATTCGAGCAGCTTCGGGTCGAGTCCCGCGGATTCGGCCGCGGCCTCGACGGTGTCCCGTAATTCCCGTATCTGCCGGTAGGCCGCGGGGAACGCGTCCGTGAGGTTGATGCGTTCGATCATGACGCCACGCTATCCGCACGGGGCAACCTTCTTGGAGCCTGTTCTAGCCGGATATCCCTGTCCGAATCCGCGGACCGATGACACGCGCCACCTCGTCATCGCCTCGTCATCGGTCCGCGAACACACCCCTTTCCCCGGAGCGCAGATGGCCGAATACCGGCCCCGCCCTTTTACTCCCCCTCGATGACAAGTCGCTCCTCGGCCAAAAGAAGCCATAGGAAAATGGCCATCGAACTGTCCGTCAGGCGGCACGGCCTGGAGAGCGCCGGCCTCAAAGGGCGCGCCGGATCCGCGGGATGGCGGGGAGCGCGGCCAGGAACAGCCAGGTGGTGAGGATGAAGGGCCAGGTGAGGGTGCGTCCGCCGAAGGGCGCGAAGTACGCGTTGAGGGTGGCGGTGAGCACGGTGGTGGTGGCCGCGCCCAGCAGGGTGTAGAGCACACGCCCCACCGTTCCGGCCAGGAAGAGGGTGCCCAGGGCGATGACCACCAGGACCGCGTTGTAGCCGTAGACGCCCGCGGCGACCGCATCCGGCGGGGCGCCCAGGGCCCAGGCGACGAGGACGGCGACGGCGCTGCCCAGGACGGCGGCCAGCCCCTGGCGGAACCCGGCCACGAACAGTCCCAGCAGCATGATCATGCCGACATACCAGTGGGCCGAGAGGGCGACCTGGGCGATGTTGGTGAAGAACCCGTGCCACAGGTCGGTCCAGGTGTAAGCGGCGCCGGCGGGGGCCGAGACGGGGAGGGCGGCCGGGCTCACGCCGTGCCAGACCCGGGTGAAGGCGGGGGCCGCGCTCATCACCGCCCCGCAGACGATGCAGAACGGCGTGGTCAGCACCGGGAGTTGCCAGGGCGCCAGCAGGGTGCTCAGCGCCGAGTAGAGCAGCACGCAGACGACGGCGCTGCCTGCCGTCAGCACATAGGTCGAGGGCGCGGGCCCGAGGAAGAGGACGAAGGCGATGCCGGTGAGGCAGCCGCCGAAGCCTTGCAGCCCGAGGTCGAGGGTGCGCTTGTCGGTGCCCAGGGCGTACGCGGTCGCGGTGGAGACCGCGGTGCCCAGCAGCGCGAAGACCCCCATCTGCCAGCTGCCCACGAAGAGCGCGAGCAGGAAGAGGACCCCGGCCCATACGTTCGCCTGAAGGCTGAGCTGGCCGAAGCCACGGACCAGTTGCACGGTGAGGCGGACCGGGCCGGGGGGCGCGGGGGTTTCG
Organism: Streptomyces gilvosporeus; assembly: GCF_002082195.1. Taxonomy (GTDB): domain Bacteria; phylum Actinomycetota; class Actinomycetes; order Streptomycetales; family Streptomycetaceae; genus Streptomyces; species Streptomyces gilvosporeus. The sequence goes on from NZ_CP020569.1 coordinate 2,120,984, forward strand.
ACGGTGTCCGGTGCGGCCGTGTTCGCTACGTCCCGAGTGGTCATGGGTGTCTCCAAGGAGGTCCGGGAGTGCGGCTGGTGCGCCCGGCGTGCGGCGCGTCCCTCTTGCGGCGTTCGACCGTGTCCGGCCTCACGGCCGGGCGTGCGTCGCCGATGCTTCGGAGTCGAGTTGCCACGATCCGTGCTCCTCGCGGACGGCGAGGACGCGGCCGCCCGACAGATGCGCCCCCGCCCCGGAGAACCAGCGGGCTTCGCTCGGGTCCCACCACTGATCGCCGACCTTGATCACCTCGTGGTGCACGACCCGCCCCGCGATCCATGCGTCGCCGGCCCCCGCCTCGGTCCAGCTGGCCCGCCAGTGCGCGGGAGCCAGCGGCGCCGGCCGCAGGACGGCGCGGCCGCGGGTATGGGGTACGGCCTCCCGCGTGAGGACCGCCGCCGCCACGTCTGCGTGGACCCCGCAGTCTCCGGTGAGCCCGTCCCCTTCCGGCAGGTCGCACCAGTGCGCCGGCCACCGTACGGGCCCCCATCGGATGAGCTCGGGGACAGCGGCGAGCGCGGCTCCCATGTTCGCGTACTGCATGAGCCGGCCGAACACGCGATGCCTGACCGCTGTGCAGCATGCCGTGCCGTGGCAGGCCACACGGGACAGGTCGATCCGTTCGAACCGCTTCAGCTCCGAGAGCAGACCGGTCATGAGTGCCCCAGTTCCCGCGACGCGGTACCGCGCCCGAAGTCGTAGGCCATCGAGGTGTCGTACGCGCCGCACATGCCGAACGCGAGGATGTCGCCCTCCTGGACGTCGGACAGGTCGAGGCGGACGCCGAGCACGTCGTGCTCCATACAGGACCGGCCCAGGATCCGGTCCCGGCCGGGAGGCAGCGGCACCCAGCGGGATCCGTCGAACCGCGCCACCGGATGCGGCTGGTACGGCGCCTCGGGCATATCGCCCTCGGCCGCGTCGACGACGATGTCGCAGTGCTTGCGGGACTCCCGGCGCACCACGACCTGGGTCACGACCGCGACCGTCGGCTGGGTGAGGATCTTGCCCGGCTCCAGCACCAGCAGCGGATCCGCTTCGCGCGCGGCCGCGGGGCCGTGCTCCAGGACGTACCCCAGCGAGGCGCGCACATAGGGCATGTCGTCGATATGCCATCCGCCGCCGACGTCCAGTACGGCCGGGGGCCGTCCCATCTGGTCCGCCAGCGGATCGGCGGCACCCAGCGCCGCCGCGCATTCGCGCTGCCAGCGCGAGGCGCCGAGGACGCTCTGGGCGAAGTGGAAGTGCAGCCCCCAGGCGGCCCCGAGCCGCCGGGCGAGCGAGCCGAGCAGCCCGGCCGCCTCGGCCATGGCCTCGGGCTCGTGCAGGGGAATACCGAAGCGGCTGGCGACGTGGACGGGGGCGGCGCGGATCCCCACCACCTCGGCCTCCAGCTCGAACCCGCTGTCCAACCGCGCGTGCAGGCTGCGCAGTTCGGCCAGGGAGTCGGCGAAGAAGGCCCAGCAGCGTACGCGGTCGGTGGCGGGCCACCATTTCGCCGGCCCGTTGAGGATGCCCTGTTCGGCCGCCAGGCCGAACCGGTCGGCCGCTTCGAGCTCGGCCAGGCTGATCGCCTCGGCGACCATGCCGAGCCGTGCGGCCTCACGCAGCACCGCCGGCTGGGGACACGTCTTCACGCTGTGCGCGAGCAGCACCCTGCCGAGCCCTTCGACCTGCTCCTTCAGGGCCTGGAACTGCTCGGCGAACAGCGGGAGGAGAAGATGCCTGCTGGGCGTGGCCTCGGGCCCGGGAGGGCCGAGCAGTTCCTCGAATCCACCCGTCTGCGCGGCGGTCGAGGTGGGGGCCGGGATCGACTCCTCGGGCGCCGCGGCACGTTCGGCCGGGACCAGGTGCCGCTGGCCCAGGCAGCTCATCCCCGAGGGGTGTTTGTCCGCCGGACGGGGCAGCCCGCCGGCGACCCAGCCGAACGGGGTGATGCCCAGGGTGGGGTTGACCGGGATCTCCTCGACCACACGGGTGAAGCCCGGTGCGAGGAGCCCGTCACGGCTTGCGGCCCGCCCCGCGACCAGCGCGGCGGGCAGGTTGATCCCGCACACCGACGCGCCGTGGATCCAGGCGGGGAAGCGCGGGTTGAGCTCCATGAGCGTGAGATCCCCATGCCAGCTCCGGATGAGTTCCAGCTCACCGCCGCCGGTCCACCGGGCGTCGGCGACCAGATCCGCCAGGCCGTCACGCAGGCTGTCGTCCAGCTCGGCGACTTCCCCGGCCCAGGTCTTGCCGGCGACCGTGACCAGGGCTTTCGTCACGAAAACCGCATCGAGGAGCCGGCCGTTCAGGGCGGCGAACGCAATGCTGCACTCCTGCCCGGCCACATGCCGCTCCAGATGCCAGCCGCCGCCCCAGGTGTGCTCGACGACGCTGCCCAGCGCCAGCACCTCCCCGGCGGTGTAGGCCCGGTACGCGTCGTAGACCTCACCCTTCACCCAGACGCCGTGCGGGGAGCGCCGGACGAACCGGTCGATGGCATGCCAGCTGGTGTCGGTCTCGGACTCCGCAACACGGACGCCGAGCCGTTCGGCGGCATCGACGGGAGGCTTGCGCACCATGTCCAGCGATGCCTTCGAAGGGCCCAGGATCTTGTCGTGGAAGCCCAGCTCCGTCGCGAGCAGCCGGACCTCCAGGTCCAGGCAGGGGATCAGCAGCGCATCGTCGGGCTCCAGAAGGCGGCACATCTGCTCGACCCAGGTCTCCAGATGCGCCCGTCGCCACGTCGGCAGACACACCAGATCGTCCAGGACGTCCGAGTGCAGCCCCGAGCTCTCCGGCGAATAGTCCAGCCCGACGATCCGCAGCCCGGGCCAGGCGAGCCGCAGGGAGCGGGCCACGCTCAGTCCCGGCGACGGATTGGTGTCACTGTGCATACCACTGATGAAGACCGTGCCGGCCTTGGCCGCACGGCCGAAGGGGGCCACCACCGTTTCCGTCCCGGCCGCATAGGTGGGCTCACCCGACGCCGGGTCGCCTTCCTCCACCGCCCCGGGTTTCGCGGCATCCCGGCCTCCACCCACTGACTCGCGTCTGGTACGTGATTGATGCCCCATGCCGACATCATCAGCAGATGTACCTCCCCCGCGCACCCGGTGACATCTACGAGAGTGAGCCGACTGCGCAGCTCATCGCAGCCTGCGGCCCGCCCCGTCCCGCACGGGGGACGGCCTGCTCAGGAGAGGCCCAGCTCCCGCAGCACGCGGCGCTGCCGCGGCGTCGGCCCGGTCGGCCAGTAGAGGTAGCAGACTCCGCCGCTGCCGCTCTTGACCTTCCCCTTGTCGTCATACCGCTTCGTCCGCAGCCAGATGTTCTCGAACTGCCGCCGCTTGTACACCCGCCGCACGGCCGCGTCGTTCGGGGATGCCGGGTCGTTGGCGATGACATCGCCGGACGGGGTGAAGCCGATGACGGTCATCAGGTGGCCGGCGGTGCCGTAGCCCGCGCCGTCCAGTTCGGATTTGAGGAAGGACTGGGACGTTATGACCGGGATTCCGGCGTGGACGAGGCGTTCGGCGTCGGTGAGGGAGGCCAGGCGGGTGATGACGGCCTCCAGGCCGTGGTAGGTGGCGGCGTAGGCGGCGTTGAAGGGCCAGTTGCCGCAGCCTTCGTACTGGTAGTCGTAGGTGTGGCGGGCGGCCTGGCAGACCTGGGGGTCGGCGTAGGAGGGGTTGACCCAGGCGAGGTCCTCGGGGGTGGGTTTGCGGCCCCAGGACTCGATGATCATCTGGGAGGAGGTGGGGCTGCACCATGCCTCTCCCCCGTTGTCGTACTCCGGGTACTGGCCCTTGTGGATCTCCTGCGAGTAGCGGGGTACGTGCAGCTCGCGGCCGACCCGGACGGGCTCGGACGGCGGCACCTCGAAGCGGTCGGGGATGTCGGAGCCCATGGCGCCGAGCCGCCAGACGGTCGGGGTGAGGCGGGTGCCGGGCCTGCGGTGGAGGGTGAGCCGCAGCTGGTACGCGTCGAGGCGGAGGCCGCTGGACGGGTCGTCGATGGCGAAGGTGTCGGTGGAGATGCTGCTCCTGCCGTCCTTCTGGTCGTCGACGGAGGTACGGCGGATGTCGCCGTCGCCGTCGCCGGACGTCCACCGGCCCATGACATACCAGGGGGTTTGGCCGCCGCCGCGGTAGGTGCCGCGCAGTTCGACGGCGATCCAGGTGCCGGCCGGGGTGTGCGCGTTCCAGGACGCGACGGCCTCGGTGGCCGGGACCTTCAGGGTGTGCACCGGACTGGTCCAGGTGGCGTACTCCCAGGTGGTGGTCTTGTGGGTGTGCGGGTCCTGGTAGTCGACGGTGCCGAGGGGCCTCGCGAGACGGATGCCGGGGCGGGCGGCGTGGGCGACGGCGGTGCCGCGGTGGCTGCCGGTGTGCCAGTCGGCGGCGGTGGTCCAGGCGTGATAGTCCACGAGGCGCTTCGCATGGTCCACGAGGCTCTTCGGTTGGTCCACGGGGGTCTTCGGGTGGTCCACGAGGCTCTTCGATCTGCCGGATGCGGCGCTGCGGCCGGTGGCCGTACGGGGCTCCTCGGCGGCCTGCGCCAGGGCCACGGGGGCGGCGACACCCGCCGCGGCGGCGAGTGCGGCGGCCAGAACGGTGCGCCGGGGCGCGGAGCTGGTCATAGGTAGTCCCCCAGTCGGCCTGCGGATGGCGGTACTGGCCCAACTATCGCTGCTTCCCGCGCCCTTCGGCCAGCGGTTCGGTGCGCGTCGCCGGAGGAAATATTGGTGTGGACCACTGGCGTACGCTGGTGGGGTGGAAGCGGATCCCGTGGACGAGGACCTGACGGCGCTGGCCGGACGGCTGCGGGCGCTGCCGGCCTCCTGCGGGCCGGTCCGGCTGATCGCGGTGGACGGGCACGCGGGGTCCGGCAAGAGCACCTTCGCCGGGCGGCTGGCGCAGGCGCTGGGCGGGGCGCCCGTGGTGCACGCCGATGACCTGGCCACCCATGAGGAGCTCTTCGGCTGGGACGAGCGGTTCCGGGAGCAGGTGGTGGCGCCGCTGTCCCGGGGGGAGCGTGCGCACTACCGGGTCTACGACTGGGTGCGGCGGGAATTCGGCGAGGGGCGGGAGCTGGAGCCGAAGCCCGTGGTGCTGATCGAGGGCGTCGGCACGGGCCGTCGTGCGCTGCGCCCGTATCTGGCGTGCCTGTTGTGGATGGAACTGGCGCGCGAGCACTCCTGGGAAAGGGGGCAACTCCGCGACGGGCCGGACCTTTCGGCCTTCTGGGATGGCTGGATCCGTGCGGAGCGCCGGCACTTCGCGGGAGACCCCTCGCGTCCGTACGCCGATCTCCTGGTGCATCAGGGGCCGGTGGGGTACGAGGTGCGCCCGGGGCAGTCCGGGCGATCGTGATCACCCTCGGATTTGACGCTCCGTAACCACCCGCGAATCGGAAGGGCGGGGACAGCGACAGGGTCTTGCCGACTGCCCAACTCGGCTTGACCTAGGGGGCGTACAGGACTTACGTTCTCAATGTGCGGTTCAACGGACCGCCCGCAGATGCGAAGCCCCCGGTTGTTCCCCCGTGATCGGGGGCTTCGTTCTGCATGAATCCCTCAGGGAAGCCGTTCCGCGGGCCGCCCGCGGCCGCCCGCCCCTCACCCTCGGTCACCGCATTCTTCGCGCCGTTGCCCTGTGCCGTCCCCACCGCGCTCCCCCGCGCCGCCCTCTTCGGCCTGCACCGATCTCGCGGGTACGATGCCAGTCTGTGCCTGCGCGGAACCCGAACCGCCGTGCGCGCGGCGAGAGGAACGTCCGCCCGCTGTACGCCGGTTGGGGCCACCGCGGCCCGGCACACACCCGGCGGCGCACACCTCGGGGGGACGTTTTGTGGGGGGACGGGATGGATGTCGGCACGCAGGGCTCGCCCGCCCCGGCCGAACTCGCCTGGCTGCGCGCGGTCGACGCCTACACCGTGGGCGCGTATCCGCAGGCCGAGGAGGAATTCCGCACCGCGGTCGGGCTCGATCCCACGATGGCCGACGCCTGGCTCGGCCTGCACGCCCTGCGCGCCGACACCGCCACCGCGCTGCTGCGGATGCACCAGCACCGCGACCGCTTCGGCGAGCAGCGCACCCGCCACCGCCGCACCCTCAACTCCTGGTACTGGCTGGGCTGGTGGGTGCAGCCGGTGCTGGAGACCGGCCGCGATCTGCTGCTCGCGCACGCCTCCCACTGGCTCGACGGCCGCCATGTCGCAGAGCTGGACCAGGCGCTGGCCGGCTGTCCCCCGGTCGACACCGACCCCCAGGTCCGCTTTCTGCACGCCTGCCGCGCCTATCTCGTCAAGGACTGGGACCAGCTCGTACGGCACACCGAGCCGCTGCTGACCGATCCGGTGCTGGGTATCGAGGCGGGGCTGTTCGGCGGGATGGCGCGGGTACGGCTGGAGATGTACGCGCAGGCCGAACCGCTGCTGGCCACCGCGCTGATGCGCTGCCGCAGCGAGCAGCCGCAGCGCAAGGAGCTGCGGTACTGGCTCGCCCGCGCCCACGAGGGCACCGGCCGCAGCGCCGCCGCCCTGCCCCTCTACCGTGCGGTGCACCGCGTCGACCGGGCCTTCATGGACACCGCGGCGCGGCTGGCCGCCATAGCCGAATCGGACGGGCTGGACGACGGCCCCAATCTCGCGGCGGTCTCCGCCTCCGGCGCCGGCCAGGAGGCGGCGGGCGATCTGGACCCGCTGGCGCCGCTGGACCCGGTCGACGGGCGCGAGCTGCTGGCCACCGGCGATCCGGAGGGTCCGGCGGAGGCCGGTGCGCCGCCCGGCGGCGAGGCCACCGTACGGGCCAAGGCGACGGCACCGAGCCCGCGCGGCGCCGAGCGGCTGCCCACCGGGCCCGCCGATCCGGTGCTGCTGGAGAAGGCACTGGCCGAGCTGGAGCGGATGGTCGGCATGGAGCCGGTCAAACGGCAGGTGCGGGCGCTGTCGGCGCAGCTGCGGATGGCACGGCTGCGGGCGAGTCAGGGGCTGCCCGTACAGCCGCCCAAGCGGCACTTCGTCTTCTCCGGGCCCTCGGGCACCGGCAAGACGACCGTGGCCCGGATACTGGGGCGGGTCTTCTATGCGCTGGGGCTACTCGGCGGCGACCATCTCGTGGAGGCGCAACGGGCCGATCTGGTGGGCGAGTTCCTGGGGCAGACCGCGGTCAAGGCGAATGAGCTGATCGATTCGGCGCTGGGCGGGGTGCTGTTCGTCGACGAGGCGTACAGCCTGTCCAACTCCGGCTACAGCAAGGGCGATGCCTACGGGGACGAGGCCCTCCAGGTGCTGCTCAAACGCGCCGAGGACAACCGCGACCGGCTCGTCGTCATCCTGGCGGGCTATCCGGAGGGCATGGACCGGCTGCTCGCCGCCAACCCGGGCCTGTCCTCCCGTTTCACCACCCGCGTCGACTTCCCCAGCTACCGGCCGCTGGAGCTGACCGCGATCGGCGAGGTGCTGGCCGCCGAGAACGGCGACCACTGGGACGAGGAGTCCCTGGAGGAGCTGTGCAGTATCAGCGGCCATGTCGTCGACCAGGGCTGGATCGACGAACTGGGCAACGGCCGCTTTCTGCGCACCCTGTACGAGAAGAGCTGCGCCTACCGGGACCTGCGGCTGTCGACCTGGCGCGGCACCCCGACCCGCGACGATCTCGCCACGCTGCGGCTGCCGGATCTGATGCAGGCGTACGGGGAGGTGCTGTCGGGGCGGGGACCGGAGGTCTGAGGGCGGTGCGGGGACGGCCGCGAGCCGGGCCGTCCCCGTGGCGTCTACCCCGCCAGCGCCGGGTCCTCCTCCAGGGCGGCGCGCGGTTCCGGCGTACGGCGGTGGGAGGGGTCGCGGACCTCGCCCACCAGCATTTCCAGGACGTCCTCCAGAGCCACCAGCCCCAGGACCCGACCACCGGCGTCGGCGACGGCGGCCAGGTGGGACGCGGCGCGGCGCATGGCGGTCAGGGCGTCGTCCAGGGGCAGTTCGGCGCGCAGCGTGGCCATCGGGTGCCAGATGCGCTGGGGTACGGCGCGGTCGCGTTCCTCCAGGTCGAGCACGTCCTTGACGTGGAGGTAGCCCATGTAGATGCCGCCGGGCGCGCAGACCGGGAAGCGGGAGTAGCCCGTTTTCACGGTCAGTTCCTCGAGCTGGCGCGGCGTCACGCCGGTGCCGACGGTGATCAGGGCCGCGCGGTCGAGGAGGACGTCGGTGACGGGGCGGCTGCCCAGCTCCAGGGCGTCCGACAGGCGTTCCTGCTCCTCGGGCTCCAGCAGGCCCGCCTGGCCGGAGTCCTCCACCAGATGGGTCAGCTGCTCGCTGGTGAAGACCGCCTCGACCTCGTCCTTCGGCTCGACGCGGAAGAGCCGCAGAATGCCGTGGGCGCAGGCGCCGAGGAGCGCGGTGACCGGGCGGCACAGGCGGGCGAAGGCGACCAGCGTGGGGCTGAACCACAGGGCGGTCTTCTCGGGTGCCGCCATCGCGAGGTTCTTGGGGACCATCTCGCCGATGACGAGGTGGAGGAAGACCACCAGGGCGAGGGCCATGACATAGCCGAGGGGGTGGATGAGGGCCTCGGGGAGGTGGATCGCCTCGAAGGCCGGTTCCACCAGGGCGGCCACGGTCGGTTCGGCGACCGCGCCGAGGGTCAGGGAGCAGACGGTGATGCCGAACTGCGCGGCGGCCATCATCTGCGGGAGGTTCTCCAGGCCGTGCAGGACCTGCCGGGCCCGTTTGGAGCCGTCCGTGGCCAGCGGCTCGATCTGGCTGCGGCGTACGGAGACGAGGGCGAACTCGGCGCCGACGAAGAATCCGTTGGCGAGGACCAGGAGTATCGCGAACATCAGCTGGGCCAGGCTCATCGCGCCACCTCCGCGGCGAGCGCTGCGGAGGGCGCGGCGGCGGTGGCCGTCCGTACGATCCTTATCCGCTCGGCGCGATGGTGGGAGACCAGCCGGACCCGCAGCCGCCAGCCGTCCAGTTCGGCGGTGTCGCCGGGGGCGGGGATCCTGCCGAGTATGTGGGCCACCAGTCCGGCCACCGTCTCGTACGGGCCGTCGGGGGCCTCCAGGCCGATCCGCCGCAGCGTGTCGACCCGGCAGCCGCCGTCGGCGTCCCAGGCGGGGCGGCCGTCCTCGGCCGGGGCCTGGCCCAGTTCGGGCAGGTCCACCCGGTCGTGTTCGTCGCGGACCTCGCCGACGAGCTCCTCGATGATGTCCTCCAGGGTCACCACACCGGCCGTGCCGCCGTACTCGTCGACGACCACGGCTATCGGCTGCTCGCTGCGCAGACGCGCCAGCAGCGGCTGGACGGGCAGGGTCTCGGGGACCAGGAGCGGCGGTACGGCGATCCGGCCGGCGGGGGTGCGCAGCCGGTCCTGGGCCGGGATGGCCAGGGCGTCCTTGAGGTGGACCATGCCGACGACCTCGTCGAGCCGGGTGCGGTAGACGGGGAAGCGGGACAGTCCGGTGGCGCGGGTGAGGTTGACGACGTCCTCGGCGGTGGCGGACGCCTGGAGGGCGCTGACCCGTACGCGGGGCGTCATCACGTTCTCCGCGGTCAGGTCGCCGAGGGAAAGGGTGCGCACGAAGAGGTCGGCGGTGTCCTGTTCGATCGCGCCGGCCTGGGCGGAGTGCCGGGCCAGCGAGACCAGCTCGCCGGGGGTACGGGCGGAGGCCAGCTCGTCGGTCGGCTCCACGCCCAGGGTGCGCACCAGGCGGTTGGCGACGGTGTTCAGGAGGGTGATCACCGGGCGGAAGAAGCGGGAGAAGGTCTGCTGCGGGCCGGCGACGAAGCGGGCGACGTGCAGCGGCTTGGAGACCGCCCAGTTCTTGGGCACCAGCTCGCCGATGACCATCTGGAGGGCGGAGGCCAGCAGCATGCCCAGGACGACGGCGACGCCGGGCGCCGCGGCCTGCGGCAGTCCGGCCAGGTGCAGCGGCTCGGCCAGCAGCTCGGCGAGCGCGGGCTCGGCGAGCATGCCGACCACCAGGGAGGTGATGGTGATGCCCAGTTGGGTGCCGGACAGCTGGAAGGAGAGTTCGCGCAGCGCGGTGACGACGGTGGCGGCCCGCCGGTCGCCGTCGGCGGCCGCGCGCTCCGCGTCCGCCTTCTCCACGGTGACCAGGCCGAATTCCGCGGCGACGAAGAAGCCGTTGGCCAGGATCAGGACGAGGGCCGCCGCAAGCAGGAGCAGGGGGCCGGTCATGTCGCCGCCTCCCCGGTATGCAGTGACTCCAGGGGGGCGGCGCAGGTACTACAGGGCGATCCGTCCATTGCCGGAGGGATTCACTCCTCGGTTCGCAGGGTGGGCCGCGCAAGGGCACGGCCGGGACGCATGATGCGTCCCGGAGAACAGAGTAAACAGCCGGGCCCGCATTAGGGCAGGCTCACCCGGCCGTGGGGTGGCCGGTGCCGTGGGCATCGGCGAGCTGCCGCAGGGCGCGGGCGTCGCGCAGGGCCGCTTCCCGGGCGATACCGGGCTGGATGCCCATGACGGGCAGGCTGGTGCCGTCGGCCAGGTCGAGGGTGACCCAGGGGTCACCCGCCCGGAGGTTGACCCGCAGCACCTGGGGCCAGGCCAGCTCGCGCCGGGTGGTGAGGTTGACGACGGTCAGACCCTCCTGCCGCGCATCCACCCTGGGGCGGGCGAGCAGCAGGAGGACGGCCAGGACCAGCAGGCCCGTGACGACGAAGCTGATCCGCTCGCCGCCGGTCAGCTTCGGCAGCGCCAGCGCGATGGCCGCCAGGGCGGCGAGCTGGGCGAGGCCGACGGTGTACAGGACGGCCCGGGTGCGGGTGGGCCGGAACGTCACCGGAAGGCTGGGCGGGGATACAGAGTCGGCTACGGGCTCGGCGGACACGTCGTCGGTCTTCCGTCGGTGGAGTCGAGAGCTTGGGGGAGGGCGGTCAGAGCCGGCAGGCGTGGATGCCGGTGGTCAGGATCGCGCGGGCGCCGAGTTCGTAGAGCTCGTCCATGATCCGCTGGGCGTCCTTGGAGGGGACCATCGAGCGGACCGCGACCCAGCCCTCGTGGTGCAGCGGGGAGACGGTGGGCGACTCCAGGCCGGGGGTGAGGGCGACGGCCTTCTCGACGTGCTCGACGCGGATGTCGTAGTCCATCATCACGTAGCGGCGGGCCACCAGGACGCCCTGCATCCGGCGGAGGAACTGGCGGACCTTCGGGTCGTCCTCGGGGGCGCCGGTGCCGCGGATGACCACGGCCTCGGACTTGAGGATCGGCTCCCCGATGATCTCCAGGCCGGCGTTGCGCAGGGTGGTGCCGGTCTCGACGACATCCGCGATGATCTCGGCGACACCGAGCTGGATGGCGGTCTCCACGGCCCCGTCGAGGTGGACGACGGAGGCGTCCACCCCGTTGTCGGCGAGGTGCTGGGTGACCAGGCCGGAGAAGGAGGTGGCGATCGTCATCCCGCCGAACTCGGTGACGTCCTTGGCCGTACCCGGACGGGTGGCGTAGCGGAACGTCGAGCCGGCGAAGCCCAGCTGGAGGATCTCCTCGGCGTCGGCGCCGGAGTCCAGCAGCAGATCGCGGCCGGTGATGCCGATGTCGAGCTTGCCGGAGCCGACGTAGACGGCGATGTCCCGCGGGCGCAGGAAGAAGAACTCGACCTCGTTCTCGGCGTCGACCAGGACCAGCTCCCGGCGGTCCTTGCGCTGGCGGTAGCCGGCCTCATGCAGCATCGCCGACGCAGGCTCGGACAGTGAACCCTTGTTGGGGACAGCGATGCGCAGCATGAGAGTGAATTCCTTTACCGGTAAAGGGAGTTGGGCTGGTGCAGGTGGGGGTCTTACAGGTGGGCGTAGACGTCGTCGAGGGAGATTCCCTTGGCGACCATCATCACCTGAAGGTGGTAGAGGAGCTGGGAGATCTCCTCGGCGGCGGCCTCGTCGGATTCGTACTCCGCGGCCATCCAGACCTCGGCGGCCTCTTCGACGACCTTCTTGCCGATGGTATGGACACCGGCCTGCACCAGCTCGGCGGTGCGGGAGGTCGCGGGGTCGCCGGTGGCGGCCTTCTGCTGGAGCTCGGCGAAGAGCTCCTCGAACGTCTTCTTGGACATGGTGACGCCTACCCTACGCGGTCGCCTCGCTCCGTTTACCGCCAGGGCTCGGAGACCGAGCGCAGGGTGGCCGCGGTGGCGACCGCGGCGGTGACCGCTTCGTGGCCCTTGTCCTCGGACGAGCCCTCGATGCCCGCGCGGTCCAGGGCCTGCTCATCGGTGTCGCAGGTCAGCACGCCGAAGCCGACGGGGACGCCGGTGTCCACGGCGACCTGCGTCAGGCCCTGGGTGACGCCCTGGCAGACGTAGTCGAAGTGCGGGGTGCCGCCGCGGATGACCACGCCGAGCGCGACGATCGCGTCGTAGCCGCGGCCGGCCAGGACCTTGGCGACGACCGGGAGCTCGAAGGTGCCGGGCACCCGCAGCAGCGTCGGCTCGTCGATGCCCAGCTCGGTCAGGGCGCGCAGCGCGCCGTCGACCAGGCCGTCCATCACCTTCTCGTGCCACTGGGCGGCGATCACGGCGACCCGCAGATCGCCACAGTTCTTCACGGTCAGTTCGGGTGCGCCCTTGCCGCTCACGGTTCTCCTCGTACGGGTGATAGTGGGGTGGTGTGCTGACGGGGGTGTCCGGTCAGGTTGACCGGTCGGTTACTGGTCGCCGCAGGTCGTCGCGTGCGGGGAGTCCAGCCAGGGCAGGTCGTGGCCCATGCGGTCCCGCTTGGTGCGCAGATACCGCAGATTGTGCTCGCCGGCCTGGACGGGCATCGGCTCGCGGCCGGTGACCTTCAGGCCGTGCCGCACCAGGGCGGTGGTCTTCTCCGGGTTGTTGGTCATCAGGCGCAGCGAGCGCACGCCCAGGTCCTGGAGCATCTGCGCGCCCGCGGCGTAGTCGCGGGAGTCGGCGGGCAGCCCCAGTTCGAGGTTGGCGTCGAGGGTGTCGCGGCCGCGCTCCTGGAGCTCGTAGGCGCGCAGCTTGGACAGCAGGCCGATGCCGCGGCCCTCGTGACCGCGCAGGTAGATGACCACGCCGCGGCCGGCCTCGGTGATCCGCTCCAGTGACGCCTCCAGCTGGGGGCCGCAGTCGCAGCGCAGCGAGTGGAAGATGTCGCCGGTCAGGCATTCGGAGTGGACCCGCACCAGGACGTCCTGGCCGTCGCCGATCTCGCCGGCGACCAGCGCGATGTGCTCGACGCCGTCGACGGTGGAGCGGTAGCCGTACGCGGTGAACTCGCCGTGCGCGGTCGGCAGCCGGGTGGTGGCCTCGCGGCGGACCGTGGGCTCGGCCGCTCGGCGGTAGGCGATCAGGTCCTCGATGGAGATGATCGCCAGGCCGTGCTTGCGGGCGAAGGGGACCAGCTCGGGCAGGCGCAGCATGGCACCGTCCTCGCCGGCGATCTCGACGATGGCGGCCGCCGGGCGCAGGCCCGCCAGCCGGGCGAGGTCCACGCCGGCCTCGGTGTGGCCGTTGCGCACCAGGACGCCGCCGGGCTTGGCGCGCAGCGGGAAGATGTGGCCGGGGCGGACGAAGTCGGCGGGGGCCGCCTCCCCGGAGGCGAGCATCCGCAGGGTGGTGGCGCGGTCGGCGGCGGAGATGCCGGTGGTCACGCCGTGCGCGGCGGTGGCGTCGACGGAGACGGTGAAGGCGGTCCCCATCGACTCGGTGTTGTGCGCGACCATCTGCGGGAGTTCCAGCCGGTCCAGTTCGTCGCCCTCCAGGGGGGCGCAGATCAGTCCGCGGCATTCGCTCATCATGAACGCGACGATCTCGGGGGTGGCCTTCTCAGCGGCGACGACGAGGTCGCCCTCGTTCTCGCGGTTCTCGTCGTCCACGACGACGACGGGGCGGCCCGCGGCGATATCGGCGATGGCCCGTTCGACCGGGTCCAGCACCAGGTTCTCCGCGTCGTCCGCGTCGTACCAGCTCTGCAGTGCGGTCATGCCGCTGCTCCTTCCAGGACGGGGCGCGTGGCGGCGCGCGAGCGCAGCCACCAGTCGCGCAGGCCCCACACGACGAGGGCGAGATAGACGACGTAGACGAGGCCGGAGAAGGCCAGTCCGCTGCTGAAGGCGAGCGGGACGCCGACGACGTCCACCAGCAGCCAGGCGAACCAGAACTCGACCAGACCGCGGGCCTGGGCGACCATCGCGGCGACGGTGCCGACGAAGATGTACGCGTCCGGCCAGGGGTTCCAGGACAGCTTCGGCAGCAGCGTGAACAGGGTGCCGACGGCCGCGGTGCCCAGGGCCGTACCGCCGATCAGCAGCCCGCGCTCGCGCCAGCCGGCGAACCGTACGGCGATCGAGCCGTCCTGTGCCTGCTGCCGGCCGCGCTGCCACTGCCGCCAGCCCCACAGCGCCACGCCGATGACGAGCAGCTGCTTGCCGATGCCGCCGCTGAGGTGGGCGGAGGCGTAGGCGGCGACGAGGACGAGGCCGGAGAGGAACTGGGCGGGCCACGTCCACAGGGAGCGTCGCCAGCCGAGGGCGAGGGCGGCCAGGCCGATGGTGTTGCCGACCATGTCCGACCAGATGACGTGCTGTCCGAAGGCCGTGAACGCCTCGGCGTTCAGCCAGCCGAACGCGCTCAACGGTCCATCTCCACAACCTCTTCGAGGTCCTTGACGTCCTCGGTGCCCCGGCCGAGCAGCCGCTCGACGTACTTGGCGAGGATGTCGACCTCGAGGTTGACGGGGTCGCCGACCTGCTTGATGCCCAGGGTGGTCAGGGCGAGCGTGGTGGGGATGAGGCTGATGGTGAAGTAGTCGTCACCGGCCTCGACGACGGTCAGGCTGACGCCGTCGACGGTGATGGAGCCCTTCTCGACGACGTACCGGGCCAGCGCGGCCGGGAGCGCGATCCTGACGAGCTCCCAGTGTTCGGCCGGGGTGCGTGCGGCGATGGTGCCGGTGCCGTCGACATGCCCCTGGACGAGGTGCCCGCCGAGCCGTCCGCCGAGCGCCATCGGGCGCTCCAGGTTGACCCGCGAGCCGGCGCTCAGCGCGCCGAGGCTGGAGCGGTCCAGGGTCTCGGCCATCACATCGGCCGTGAACTCCCCGTCGGCGGTGTCCACGACGGTCAGACAGACACCGTTGACCGCGATCGAGTCGCCGTGCTTCGCGTCCGCGGTGACGACGGGGCCGCGCAGACTGAACCGCGAGCTGTCGCCGAGGTCTTCCACGGCGACGACCTCGCCCAGTTCTTCGACGATTCCGGTGAACATTCAGTTCTCCTCGGGAAGGGCGGGACGGATGGGAGTGGCGGTGATGCGCAGATCGGGGCCGAGCCGTTCGGTGTCGGTCACATCGAGCCGCAACGCCTGGCTGATGGTGGTGATTCCGGCGTCGCCGAGGGCTGCCGGTCCGGCGCCCAGCAGGACGGGCGCCAGATAGCCGACGACCTTGTCGACGGCGTGGGCGGCGAAAAAGGCCCCGGCGAGCGTGGGCCCGCCTTCGAGGAGTACGGAGCGCACCTCGCGCTCGTACAGGGCCCTGAGCAGTGCGGGGATGTCCAGACCGCGGCCGCCGGCGGCGCGCGGCAGCCGCAGGAGCGGGGCGAGGCCGTCGAGGTGGGCGGCGTCCGCGTCCTCGGCGACGGCGACGAGGGTGGGCGCGGTGCCGTCCAGGACGCGGGCGCCGGCCTTGACGGTACGGGCGCCGGAGTCGACGACGACCCGCAGCGGCTGGCTGATCTCGTCGTCGGACAGTCCGGCGATCCGGGCGCCGAGCTGCGGATCGTCGGCGCGGGCGGTGCCGGAGCCGACGATCACCGCATCCGCCGCGGCGCGCAGCCGGTGGACGTCGGCGCGCGACTGCGGCGAGGAGATCCAGCGGCTGCTGCCGTCGGCGGCGGCGATCCGGCCGTCGAGGGTGGCGGCGTACTTCCACAGCACGAACGGGCGGTGGCGCAGGACCGCGGTCAGCCATGCCTCGTTGCCCGCGGCGGCCTGGTCGGCGAGCAGTCCGCCCTCGACGTCCACCCCGGCCTCGGCCAGGGTGACGGCGCCGCCGGTGGCGGTCGGGTCGGGGTCGGCGACGGCGTAGACGACGCGGGCGATTCCGGCGTCGATCAGCGCCTGGGCGCAGGGGCCGGTGCGGCCGGTGTGGTTGCAGGGTTCGAGGGTGACGACGGCGGTGCCGCCGCGGGCCCGCTCGCCGGCCGCGCGCAGGGCGTGGACCTCGGCATGCGGGCCGCCGGCACGCTGGTGCCAGCCCTCGCCGGCCGTACGGCCCTCGGAGTCCAGGACGACGCAGCCGACGACCGGATTCGGGCTGGTGTGCCCCAGGCCGCGCGCGGCGAGCTCAAGGGCTCGGCGCATCGCCGCGGTCTCATCGGGGGCTGCGGTGGCCACCGGGTCCTCCTGCCTCATCGGGCACGGACTCCGGGGCTGTCTGGACGACAGAAAACGGGAACGGAGCAACGGGGACACCGGACCGGAAGGCGTCGAACCCGTCCGGATACGACCGGACGCGCCGCCGACGGCGGTGTACCGAGCTCGCCCGCCGCGCACTGCCTCCCATCCGGACTTTCACCGTCGGTGCAGGAATTTCACCTGCTCAACCGGCCGCTGGCTGCGGACGGGTCGCGGACTGTAACCGCCGGTTCGGAATTACACCGACCCCGGAGTGCGCTGCTGCTCTTATGTCAGTACAGCTTCAGTCTGCCACGGCTGATCGTCGGCCATGCGGGCGAGGGCCTGTGGGGTGGCTCACAAGGGGCACGGGCGCGTCGATTGTCACGGACGGCGCGCCCGCGTCGTCACAGTGGGAAAACCGACCTGACACCCCACCTCACCTCCCCTTCCGAGGACGGAACTGCAATGGCGACAATTCTGGTGACCGGCGGCACGGGCACGCTCGGACGGCCCCTGATCGACCGGCTGCTCGGCGACGGCCATGAGGTGCGCTCGCTGAGCCGGCGGCCGCACACCGGCCGGGAGCGGCCGCGGCTGCGCTCGTACGCGGTCGATCTGCGCGACGGCACCGGGCTGGACGAGGCGCTGGCCGGGGTGGACGCCGTCGTGCACTGCGCCACGGCCCCGGCGGGCGGCGACGCGGAGGCGGCGGGCCGGCTGATCGAGGCCGCGAAGGCCGCCGCCGTGCCGCACCTCGTCTACATCTCCATCGTCGGCATCGACCGGGTCCCGCTGCCCTACTACCGCGCCAAGCTCGCGGTGGAGCGGCTGATCGAGGGCTCCGGGCTCGGCTGGAGCGTGCTGCGCACCACGCAGTTCCACGATCTGGTGCTGACGCTGGTGAAGGCGGGGGCGCGCTCGCCGGTGCTGCCGGTGCCGGCGGGTGTGCGGGTGCAGCCGGTCGACGTCCGGGAGGTCGCCGCCCGGCTGGCCCGGCTGGCGGCCGGCGCACCGGCCGGTCGGGTCACCGATTTCGGCGGACCCGAGGTGCTCAGCTTCCGGGACCTGGTCCGGGCCACCCTGGCGGCGGGCGGACGGCGCCGGCTGCTGATGCCCCTGTGGCTGCCGGGCGGCACGTTCGCCGCACTGCGGCGAGGCGGGATCCTCACCCCGGAACATGCGGACGGGACCCGGACGTACGCGGAGTTCCTGACGGAGTGGGGCGGGACGCCCAACTGACGCCCGGCGCGGGGCAGTTGTTCCCCGCGCCGGCGGGTCTCGTTGCCGCCTGCGACGGAGAAACACGTGGCGGCGGCGGCCGGTGATCTGGGACGCTCCCGGCCGGCGCCGTCACCCGTCCGTCACCGTCCAGGAGCAGCAGCCATGACCACCGCAGCCGAGCCCTTCCGCTTCCCACCGGAACCGGTGCGCAACGTCCGCATCAGGCACCTCTGCCAGACCTCGTGCGGCGGCCCGTTCGCCATCGTCACCCTGGACTTCGAGCCGCTGCCGGACGAGGAGTTCGCCCCCGTCGCCTTCGACTGGCCGGTGCGCGACCGGCAGCGCAACCGGGATCTGAGCGGCCGCTACCACTACCCGCGGGAATGGCTGCCGGACGACCTGGCACAGGCGCTGGAAGAGGGCGTCGCCCAGGCCCTGCGCGCACTTCCGGCGGACATCCGCCCGGCGGCCTGGTGCACCGTCACCGAGGCCGTCTGGCACGAGGTCGACTCCCACGAGCGGGGGTTCCGACAGGCCGGCGCCATGGCCGTACGGGAGGCCCTCCGGCGCTGCGGACGGTGAGGCGGGCGGAGGGTGGCTCAGGGGCCCTGGCTCAGGCGGCCTCCGCCGCCTCCGGTCGTTGCAGCGCCTCGGCGACGGCGCGGGCGCGGTCCGACCACGGGGTGGGGCGCATCGTGGCGAAGTCCACGCGGACCAGGACCCGGTGGCCCTGGGCGTAGGTCTCGGTGCCGTCGGCCGAGCAGACCCGGAAGCCGTAGGTCAGGCCGGTGCGGCCGAGGCGTTCGATCCACAGGTGGGCGGCATAGCGGCCGGCGCGGGTGATCGGGCGTTCGTAGGCCAGGCGCATCTCCTTGATGACGTTGCACATGTCCCCCGCGGCGGCCCAGTCACCGTCGAAGGAGAAGCCCTGGGCGTGCCAGTACTCGCCCCAGGCGCGTTCGACCAGCAGCGGATAGCGGGAGTTGTGCAGCATGCCGAGCGCGTCGAGGTCGTCGAAGTGGACGGTGACGGGGACCAGCCGGCCGTAGGGGACGGCGTCCGGGGCGGGGCCGGCGGCCTGGAGGGATTCGACGCTCACGGGTGGTGCTCCTGGGGTGCGTGCGGTGGTGTGCGGGACGGGACACCACCCATCGTAAGCGGCCGCTTAGTACAGGTTCTCCGCGGGAGGCGGACGGCCGGCCCAAGCCTCAGTCGTTCTGGTCGGCCGACCCGTCGAAATCGCTGGTCCCACCGTCGAGGAGCGGCGTGCGGCTCTGACCCGCCGCGCTCGAAAGCCACCGCAGCGAGTGGTAGCCGGTGAGCACGATCAGCGTCCCGAGGGCGATGCCGCTGAGTTCGAACGTCGAAGTGAATTTCAACGAGACGCCGCCGATGGCGACGATGATGCCGGCCGCGGCGGGGATGAGGTTCAGCGGGACGGTGAAGTCCACCTTGTTCCGCACCCAGATCTGGGCGCCCAGCAAGCCGATCATGCCGTAGAGGATGACGGTGATACCGCCGAGGACCCCGCCGGGAATCGCCGCCACCACGGCGCCGAACTTCGGGCAGATGCCGAACAGCACGGCGAAGGCCGCCGCGGCGGAGTAGGCCGCGGTCGAGTAGACCCGGGTCGCGGCCATCACGCCGATGTTCTCCGCGTACGTCGTGGTGGCCGGGCCGCCGACCGCGGTCGACAGCACCGTTGCCGTGCCGTCGGCGACGATGGCCATGCCCATCTTGTCTTCCAGCGGGTCACCGGTCATCGCGCCGACCGCCTTGATGTGCCCGGCGTTCTCGGCGATCAGCGCTACCAGGACAGGCAACGCGACGAGGATCGCGGAGGCCGAGAAGTTCGGTGCGTGAAACGTGGGAAGACCTATCCAGTCGGCCTTCTGCACACCGGAGAAATCGATGCGCCAGTGGTCCGTGAGCTTGCCCGCGCCGTTGACCGAATGAATCCTTCCGGTCGTCCGATCGAGAATCCAGGACAGCGCATAGCCGAAGACCAGGCCCAGGAAGATCGCGATACGCGACCAGAAGCCGCGGAGCACCACGAGGGCCAGGCCCGTGAAGAGCATCGTGGCCAGAGCCGTCCACTGGTCCTGGGGCCAGTAGGTGGAGGCGGTGACGGGGGCGAGGTTGAAGCCGATCAGCATGACGACCGCACCGGTCACCGTGGGCGGGAGCACCGCGTGGACCACGCGAGCCCCGAGGACGTGGATGGCGAAGCCGCAGGCGGCCAGGCAGACGCCCACCACGAGCATCGCGCCGGTCAGGGTGCCGACGTCACCGCCCTGGCCCGCGATCACGGCGGATACGCCCACGAAAGAGAGGGACGAACCCAGGTAGCTGGGGATGCGTCCGCGGGTCATCACGAGGAACAGCACGGTGGCCACACCAGAGGCCATGAGGGCGAGACTGGGGTCCAGACCCATGAGCACCGGGGCGACGAAACATGCGCCGATCATCGACACCACGTGCTGGGCGCCGAGCGCGATCGTCCGGCCCCAGGTAAGGCGTTCCCCGGGCTTGACCACCTCGCCCGGCTTCAGGTGACGCCCGTCCCCATGAAGCTTCCACCCGAAGCCAGCCATGATCACTCTCCACATCTGCGACGCCCTGCACGTCACAGAGCCGAGGTGATTCATAGTCGAACCACTGCGTCGGGACAAACCGGAGAGCCGGCCCCGGGCGCCCGGGCCGACAAGCACACGAGGCCCGGCGGGCGGTACCCCGTTCAGGGCATCGGGACGTGGCACGGGTCGCCGGTGGGCGGGCCGGTGTCACGCTGAGCGGATGACGACGACTCAGGAGCGGGGACCGTGGCCGCCCCCACCCCGGCGGCCGGTGCCCGCCGCGGTGGTGGATGTGGGCGGGGTGCTGGCGCGGATGCGGGACCTGGACGGGGCGCTGCCCGCCGGGGACGGGGTGGCCGTGTTCAACCGCGTCTATCTCGCCGTCACCGAAGCGGTGGTGCGGCGCATCGAGGACGGGGGGTTCGCCGATCCGGTGGGCGCGGGCGAGCTGGACCTGTGTTTCGCCCGCCGCTACTTCACCGCGGTGGACGCCGCGGCCGCGGGCCGGCGGCCGCCCGCCTGCTGGCGTCCGCTCTTCCAGCTGCGCCGCCATCCCGGCGTCCGCCCGCTCCAGTTCGCGCTCGCCGGGATCAATGCGCACATCGGCCACGACCTGGCGCTGGCGGTGGTGGACGCCTGCCGGGCGCTGGAGTGCGAACCCCCGGACCTGGAAGGGGACTTCGACCGGATCGGCGTGGTCCTGACCGGGCTGGAGGAACGGATCCGGGAGAGCCTGATGCCCGGCCCCGATCTGCTGGACATCGCCGATCCGCTCACCCATATCGCCGGTTCCTGGAGCCTGGAGATGGCCCGGGACGCCGCCTGGGCCGCGGCGCGGATGCTGTGGGGCGCGCGGCGGCTGCCGGAGGTGGCCGAGGAGTTCGCCGAGCGGCTGGATGCGAGCGTGGGGCTGGTGTGCCGGTGCCTGCTCACCCCGCTCAACTGAAGGCCGCCGCGGTGGCCTTGGCACCTGTACCGCCGTGGCATCCCCCGTCGTAGGGTGCGGCCATGACGCTACGGCTGGGACTGGGCCTCCCGCAGCTGGCGCGCTACGACCCGCGGCGCGATGTGCTCGAAGTGGCGCGGGCGGCGGAGCGAACCGGATTCGACAGCGTATGGGTCTTCGAGCGGACGGCCTTTCCGCTGGAGCCGTTGGACGGCCTGTACCGGGTGCCGGGGCTGCCCTGGCCCGGCACCTGCCGCTACGGGCCCGATCCGCTGGTCGCCCTGTCGCTGGCCGCCGCCGTGACCGGCCGGGTCCGGCTGGGCGGCGGTGTGCTGGTCGGTGGACCGCATGCGCCGTTTCCGTTCGCGCGGACGCTGGCGACGCTGGACGCCGCGTCCGGCGGCCGGGTGCTGGCGGGGCTCGGCACCGGCTGGTCGCCGGAGGAGCACCGGACCAGCCGGGTCACCGAGTTCGGCGACCGGGGCGCGCGGCTGGAGAAGCTGCTGGATGTCTGCGCGGCGGTGTGGGGGGCCGGTCCGATCCCCGTCTATCTGGCCGCGACCGGCGGCCCGGCCCTGGAGCGGGTGGCGCGGCGTGCCGACGGCTGGCTGCCCGGCCCGCTCACCGGGGACCAACTCGCGCCACTGCTGGGGAAGTTGACCGAGGCGGCGGAGCGGTACGGCCGCACGGCGGCCCCAGACGTCGCGATGCGGGTGGCCGTCGAGCCGTCCGGGGCGCCGCTGCCGGAGGCGGAGCGCCGCCCGTACACCGGCAGCCCCGAGCAGATCCTCGGCGATCTGGCCGGGGCCGCCGAGGCCGGCGCCCGCGAGATCCTGCTGGATCTCCAGGGGTGCTGCCGGGACGGCAAGGAACTGGCCGACCGCGCCGCGGAGCTGTACGCCCGCATCCGCGCGGCCGGCCTGTAGCCGTACGCCCCGGAGCCGTACGCCCCGGAGCCGTACGACCTGGCCATACGGCCCCGGTCAGCCCACGGCCGGCCCGGCTCAGTCCTCGGGCAGCTCGACCGGCGCGATCTCGTCGTAGACGTCCCCGGGGCCGGGGTTGGTCGCGTCGGTGGCGCCGCCGAAGTGGTGCATCACGCCCCAGACCGCGTTCAGCGCGGTCTGCACGGCGCCCTCGGCCCAGCCCGCCGTCCAGGAGATGTCGTCGCCCGCGAGGAAGAGGCCGCGCTTGTCCTCGGGAAGGCGGTCCTGCATGAAGTGGGTGAACAGGCGCCGCTGGTAGCGGTAGTGGCCGGGGAGGTTGGCCTTGAAGGCGCCCATGAAGTAGGGCTCGTTCTCCCAGGAGACGGTGACCGGGTTGCCGATGATGTGCTTGCGGATGTCGACCTTCGGATAGATCTCCGACAGCGACTTGAGCATCACCTCCATCCGCTCGTTGGCGTCCAGCGGCAGCCACTTGAGGCTGTCGTCGCACCAGGTGTACGAGAGGCAGATGACGGCGGGCTTGTCCGGCCCGTCGTCCAGGAGGTAGGTGCCGCGGGTCATCCGGTCGGTAAGCGTCATCGACATGACGTCCCGGCCGGTCTCCTCGTCCTTGTCCAGCCAGAACGGCCGGTCGACGGGGACGAAGAGCTTGGACGACTCCATGTAGTGGGTGCGCTCCATCGCCGTCCAGTGGTCGATGGGGAACAGCGCGTCATCGCAGGCGATCTTGCTCAGCAGCATCCAGGACTGCGCGGTGAAGACGGCGGCCTCGTAGGTGCGGATGTCGCCGGAGGCGTCGGTGACCGTGATGCGGTTGCCCGCGGTGCGGTGCAGGCGGGTCACGGCCGGGCGCGGCGCCCCCTCGTGCAGCGCGGAGAGCGAGGTGCCCGGCGCCCAGTGCACGATCTTCGCGGGCTCGCGCTCCCACAGGCGCAGCGGGAGCTGCTGGCTGCCGCCGACGATGCCGCGGTGGTGGTCGTCGGCCTCGGTGTAGACGACCCGCAGGATCTCCAGGATGGAGTTGGGGAAGTCGGTGTCCCAGCCGCCGGTGCCGAAGCCGACCTGGCCGAAGATCTCGCGGTGGCGGAAGGAGGTGAACGCCGACGAATCGCAGAGGAAGCCGTAGAAGGTCTGGTTGTCGAGCTTCTCGACGAGGCGGGCCCAGATCTCGCGGATGCGCGGGACGTCGCGCTCGCGCAGCGCGCGGTTCATGTCGGTGAAGTCCGCGCCCTCCTCCAGGCAGGCATTCCAGGCGGCGGCGACATCGCGGTAGACCTGCGGCAGGTCGTCCACGGTCTCGGCGTAGTGGGACTCGCCCTTGAGGTCCACGACCGTCGACGGGGTGGATTCGGCGAGGGGGTTGGGGAACGGGCTGGTCTTGAGGCCGACCAGGTCGATGTAGTGCTGGAGGGCCGTGGAGGACGGCGGGAAGCGCATCGCGCCCATCTCGGCGGTCAGGGAGGGGTCGCAGCCCTCGAAGCCGACGGTGCGCAGGCGGCCGCCTATCTGGTCCGCCTCGTAGACGACGGGCTTGAGGCCCATCTTCATCAGCTCGTAGGCGGTGATGATCCCGGAGAGGCCGCCGCCGATGACCGCGACCTCCTTGCCGTGCTCGGTGGCGGGGACCTGCCCCAGGCCCGCGGGGTGCGCGAGGAAGTCGTCGTAGGCGTACGGGAAGTCCGGGCCGAACATGGTGATCGGCGGCTGGGCATCCGCGTGGTGGGCGGCGGTGGGCACCGTGGACGTCATCGGGGCGTACTCCTTGCAGGCAGAGCAGGGCGGGGCGGGCGGGCCGGGGCGGGCATGACCGCGGCGCGTCAGGGGACTTCAGGCAGGTGGGGCGAGGGGGCGGGGCTCAGGTCAGCGGGCCGTAGAGCTCCGGCCGCCGGTCGTGCAGATAGGGGTTGTCCGCCCGCGACTCCTTCAGGAAGGCGAGGTCGACATCGGCCCGCACCAGCTGCTCGGTACGGCCGGCGCGGGTGCGGACCACGCCGTCGGGTCCGGCCAGGGTGCTGAGCCCGACGAACTCGAACTCGCCCTCCTGGCCGACCCGGTTGACGTACGCGACATACATCTGGTTCTCGAAGGCCCGCACCGGGATGACGGATTCGGGGACGAACTGGAAGGGGTGCATCTGCGCGGTGGGCACCAGCAGCAGATCCGTACCGGCCAGCGCATGCGCCCGGACGTTCTCCGGGAATTCGACGTCGTAGCAGATCAGTACGCCGATCCGGGCGCCGGACAGCTCGGCCTGGACGACCGCCTGATCGCCCGGGGTGAACCATTCGCGCTCGAAGCAGCCGAAGAGATGCGTCTTGCGGTAGTTCGCCAGCGGGGCGCCTTCGGGGCCGATGAGCCGGGCGGAGTTGTAGACGGCGCCGTCGGGGTCGTCGGCCCCGCCGCGCTCCGGGTAGCCGTAGAGGATCGCGATGCCGTGCTCGGCGGCGGTCCGGGCGACGGCGCGGGCACTGGCGCCGTCGGCGGGCTCGGCGAGGCGGTGGACGCCGTCGCCGATGGCGTAGCCGGTCAGGAACAGCTCGGGGCAGACGAGCAGCCCGGCACCTGTGGCGGCGGCCTCGCGGGCCGCGTCGTGCAGGATGTGCAGATTGTGCGCCACGTCGCCGGGCCGTCCCGAACTCTGGAGCAGGGCGGTGTGCAGGGACGGCATGGAACCCCTCGGCGGTGCGGTGCGGGCGGGACGCATTGACGGTACGGGGCGTCCGTGACCTGGGACAAGGTTTCGCCGTTGCGTGCAGACGGAGGATTCGTTGCGTCTTTTTGCGCCCCCGCGGCGATTCATTGCGTAGCTGCGGAGCGGGGACGTCACACCGGGGCTCGCAGGTCAGCGGGGCTCGGCCCCCTCCCCCGCCGGACTCTCCGCCGCCAAGCCCCCCACCGCTTTCTCCAGCACCGCGCGCACCAGTCCGCGCAGCCAGCGGTGTCCGGCGTCGGCCTCCTGGCGCGGATGCCAGGCCATCTCCATGGTCATCGGCGGCAGGTCGAGCGGGATGGGCAGGGTGCGCAGGCCCAGGGCGCGGATGGTGGAGGCCGCGGTCCGCTCGTTGGCCAGTCCGACGGCGTCGCTGTCGCGGATCATCATCAGCGTGGCGGCGAAGGTCGGGACGGTGGCGACCACCTTGCGGCGCAGTCCGCGGGCGGCGAGCGCCGCGTCGATGGGGCCGGTCAGCCGTCCGCGGCGGGAGAAGTTCACATGCGGGGCGTCGGCGTAGCGGCGCGCGGTGAGCGTGCCGGTGGTGAGCGGATGGCCCTCGCGCACCACCGCGACCCCGTGTTCGGTGAACAGCTCCTGGGTACGGATCTCCGGCTCGCGGCTGTCGATGATACCCAGCTCCAGGTCCGCGGCGCCGTCGCGCAGTATCGGCACGTCGACATGGCTCTCGCCGAGGAAGCGCAGCACCACCCCCGGCGCCTCGGTGGCGACCCGGGCGACGAGCGGCGGACCGAGGGCGGTGACGAACAGATCGTTGGCGTTGATGGTGAACACCCGCGACAGCCGGGCCGGATCGGCGGGGGCGGCGGGGGTCAGCACCATATGGGCCGCCTCGACCAGCTGCCGTACCTCGGCGCGGATCTCCAGGGCGCGCGGGGTGGGCACCATATGGCGGCCGGCCCGCACCAGGACGGGGTCGCCGAGGGTGCGGCGGATGCGGCCGAGCGCGCGGCTCATCGCGGGCCCGGAGAGGCCGAGCCGGTCGGCGGCCGCGGTGACGCTCTCTTCTTCGAGCAGGGCGTCCAGTGCCGTCAGCAGGTTGAGGTCGATGTTTGCGTTTCGCGCAATCATGAAGTGCATACCTTGCATTTGAGGTTAACTGAACGGGACTTTACCGTCCCGCCCATGACCTCAACCCTTTCTCCTCCCGGGCCGGTTGGCGCCGCCGACGGGCGGCGGCGCGCGGTGACCGCCGCGATGTGCGCCTGCGTGCTGGTCGCGCAGTCGCTCGTGGCATCGATGAACCTCGCGATACCCAAGATCGCGGCGAGCGGTCTGCATCCGACGCCCGCCCAGCTGCTGTGGATCGTCGACACCTATGTGCTGGTCTTCGCAGGGCTGCTGATCCCGGCCGGTGCGCTCGGCGACTTCCCCCACGCCTGAACGGCGCGGGGGGACCCCCATGGCCGCAAGGGCGTCCTGCTGTCCGGGCTCGGGATCTTCGCCCTGGGGGCGCTGCTGAGCGCGCTGGCCCCCGGCCTGCCGGTGCTGCTGGCCGGCCGGGCGGTCTCGGGCGCGGGCGCGGCGCTGACCGTCCCGGCCACCATGTCCGTGCTGCTGCACGCCACGCCCGCGGACCGCAAGGCCGGGGCGGTCGCCGCCTGGAGCGCGTCGCTGGCCGTCGGCGGCATGGCGGGCAACGCCTGCGGCTCGTTGATCCTGCAATATCTGCCCTGGCAGGGCCTGTTCTGGGCGTATCTGCCGCTGGGGCTCGGGCTGCTGTGGTGGGTGGCGCGGGCCGCGCCCCGGGTGCCGCGGGGGACCGCGCGGCTGGACCTGCCGGGTTCGGCGCTGCTGGTCCTGGGGGCGGGTGCGCTGCTCTTCGGCATCATCGAGGGGCCGGGGCTGGGCTGGTCCTCGGCCACCGTCCTCGGCGCCTTCGCCCTGGCGCTGGCGGCGGGCGCGCTCTTCGTGCGGCACGGACTGCGGGCCGCGCACCCGGTGCTGGACCCGCGGCTGTTCCGCCTGCCCCGGCTGCGCGCCGGTGCCGCCGGGCTGGCCGTCACCTTCTTCGGGATGTTCGCCCTCTTCTACGTCAACGCGCAGTTCCTCCAGTACGTCAAGGGCTATTCGCCGCTCCAGACCGGCTGGGCGATCGTGCCGCTGGCCGCCGGCATGATGGCGGTGACCCGCCTCGGCATGCGCTGGGCGCAGAGGATCGGCGCGGCCCGGACGAGCGGCACCGGACTGGCCCTGATCACCGTCGGCCTGCTCCTCCTCTCCACCGCCGACGCCGGTACGCCCTACCTCCTCTACCTGCCCTACCTGCTGGTGATGGCGGCCGGTGCGGGCCTGGCCATGCCCACGCTCTCGCATGCCGTGGTGACGTCCGTGCCGCCCCACCAGGCGGGCATGGGCTCCGGACTCCAGGGCGCGGCACGGGAGTTGGGGGCGGCGCTGGGCATCGCCGTCGTCGGCACCGCGCTGTCCGTCCGCTTCGCCTCGGCCACCGGCCACGGCGCTCGGCTACCGGATCGCGGCGGGTGTGGTGCTGGTCGTGGGCGCGGCGGTGACGTACGGGCTGCGCACCGGGCGGCGGCCTTGACCTCAAGTCCGCTTGAGGTAGCAGGATCGCGGTCATGGACATGAACGCGATGCACCAGCAGCTCCAGCACCTCACCGACCGCGCCGAGATCGCCGCCCTCCTGGACCGCTACCTCCGGTCCCTGGACGAGGGGACCTTCGACGAGGAATGGGCCCGCGCCTTCTTCACCGAGGACGTCACCGCCGAGATGCCGATCGGCACGGTCCGGGGCCGCGATGCCGTACTGGCGCGCATCCGGGGCGGCATGGCGCTGTTCGACCGGACCGTGCATCTGGGCACCAACGCCGTCATCGAGATCGACGGCGACCGGGCCACCGCCCGCGGCGCCCAGCTCAGCACCCATGTGCCGGCCGATGGTGCGCCGGGGGCCGGGGAGCTCTTCGTCTCCGCCGGGCACGCCGACACCGAGCTGGTGCGCACGCCGGACGGCTGGCGCATCGCGGCCACGGCGCTGCGCATCGTCTGGACCCGGGGCACCCCGCCCCGGCTCCCGGCGGACCTGGCGGCCTGAGCGGGACCGCCTCAGGGGTCCCGCCCGCCCGGGGAGGCCGCTCCTACCCCGGTGCCCCCGACCCATACCGCCTGAGCAGCGGCGAGAGCACCAGCACCGATTTGGTCCGTTCCACGAACGGTTCGCCCGCGATCTTCTCCAGGACGCGCTCGAAATGGCGCATATCGGCGGCGAAGACCTGGAGGATGGCGTCCGCGTCACCGGTGACGGTGGAGGCGGACGCCACTTCCGGGTAGCGCGACAGGCCGCGGTGGATCGCCTCGGGCGAGGTGTTGCGGCTGCAGTAGAGCTCGATGAACCCCTCGGTCTCCCAGCCGAGGGCGGCCGGATCGACCCGTACGGTGAATCCGGTGATCGCCCCCTCGGCCCGCAGCCGGTCCACCCGCCGTTTGACGGCCGGGGCGGAGAGCCCGACCTCCTGGCCGATGTCGGCATAGCTGCGGCGGGCGTCCTCGGCGAGGGCGTGGACGATGCGTTCGTCGAGATCGTTCAGTCGCACTGCGGGTGGATCATTTCTCTGCCGGGGCCAATCGGGAGCGGCGCATGCCGTAACCGAAGTAGATCACAAGCCCGACGACCATCCAGACCCCGAAGACGATCCAGGTCACGACATCGAGGCTGAGCATCATGAGGATGCAGAGGATGAAGCCGATGACGGGGAAGAGCGGGGAGAGCGGCGTACGGAAGCTGCGCGGCATCTCGGGGCGCTTGTAGCGCAGCACCACGACAGCCACGTTGACCAGCGCGAAGGCGAAGAGCGTGCCGATGCTGGTGGCGTCGGCCAGCTGGCCCAGCGGGATCGCCGCGGCGAGCACCCCGCAGAACAGCGAGACGATCACGGTGTTGGCGCGGGGCGCGCCGCTCTTGGCGTGCACCTTGGAGAAGACCTTGGGCACCAGGCCGTCCCGGGACATCGCGAACAGGATGCGGGTCTGGCCGTACAGGACGGTCAGGACGACGCTGGCGATGGCGATGACCGCGCCGAAGGCGAGCAGCACGGCCCAGAAGTCCTGTCCGGAGACGTCCTTCATGATCCCGGCCAGGGCGGCCTCCGAGCCCTTGAACTTCTGCCACGGCATCGCGCCGACCGCGATCGCGGCGACCAGGCAGTACAGCGTGGTGACGATGATCAGCGAGAGCATGATCGCCCGCGGCAGGTCGCGCTGCGGGTTCTTGGCCTCCTCGCCGGCCGTGGAGGCGGCGTCGAAGCCGATGTAGGAGAAGAAGAGGGTGGCGCCCGCGGCGCTGACGCCCGTCATGCCCAGCGGCATGAAATTGGCGTAGTTCCCGGAGTGCACGCCCTGGATCGCGACACCGCAGAAGAGCAGCAGCGCGACGATCTTGACGGCCACCATGATCGTGTTGGCGCGGGCGCTCTCCTTGGCGCCGCCCAGCAGGAAGACCATGGCGAGCAGGACCACCAGCAGGGCCGGGAGGTTGAAGATGCCGCCGTCACCGGGCGGCGCGGAGAGCGCGTCGGGGATGGTGAACCCGAAGGTGCCGTCCAGCAGTTCGTTCAGATACTGCCCCCAGCCGACGGCGACGGCCGCGACCGAGACCCCGTACTCCAGGATCAGGCACCAGCCGCAGACCCAGGCGATCAGCTCGCCGAGGGTGGCGTAGGCGTAGGAGTACGACGAGCCGGAGACCGGGATGGTGCCGGCCAGCTCCGCGTAGGACAGCGCGGAGAACAGCGCGGTGATACCGGCGAGGACGAAGGAGAGGATGACCGCGGGCCCGGCGTCCGGGACGGCCTGGCCCAGGACGACGAAGATGCCGGTGCCGAGGGTGGCGCCGATGCTGATCATGGTCAGCTGCCAGACGCCCATCGAGCGGCGCAGCGTCCCGCCCTCGCCCTGGCCGCCCTCGGCGACCAGCCGTTCGACCGGCTTGCGGCGCATCAGCCGGGTGCCGAGGCCGGCGGGGGTGGGCGGTCGGGGGTCGCTGTCCGCTGCGGGCGGGGCGGCGCCGTGCTCCAACACTGGGGTGGCTCCTTTATCGCTGCCGGTTTGTCGCTGCCGGTCGGCTGGCGGAATCCTGGTCGGGGATTCCGTCGACGGATTCCGATGACGGATCCGTACGGGCGGGTCACTGTCCCCCCGGCGGAGGTAACGGATTCCCGTGACGGAGAGGGAGGCGGCGACCGGCAGCGGTTCGCACCCCGGGCATGCCGAAGCAACCCGCAGAAAGGGGGGAGACCGCCGAGCAGGCGGTCTCCGCCACTCCACGTACGGCG
Source organism: Streptomyces gilvosporeus (assembly GCF_002082195.1). Taxonomy (GTDB): domain Bacteria; phylum Actinomycetota; class Actinomycetes; order Streptomycetales; family Streptomycetaceae; genus Streptomyces; species Streptomyces gilvosporeus. The sequence continues at coordinate 2,151,094 of NZ_CP020569.1, forward strand.
ACGACCTTACGGGGCGGCCTTGACCTGCCGTAATGCGGGTTCCTTGCAAAACCCCGGAGGATCGTTGCGCGCCGCCGCGTCGGGCGGTTGATCATTGCATAGCGGCGTCCGCCATGTGGACCACCCCCGGACGGCGGCCGGGCCCGGACATGCGAGCGGCCCCGCACCCTTGAAGGGTGCGGGGCCGCTCGGCGGAAGCGTCAGTTCCAGCTGTTGTGCAGCGGCTTGCCCTCGGCGTAACCGGCGGCGCTCTGCACCCCGACCACGGCCTTCTCGGCGAACTCCTCCAGGGAGGCCGCGCCCGCGTAGGTGCAGGAGCTGCGGACGCCCGCGATGATCGAGTCGATCAGGTCCTCGACGCCGGGGCGGGCCGGGTCGATGAACATCCGCGAGGTGGAGATGCCCTCCTCGAACAGGCCCTTGCGGGCGCGGTCGTAGGACGACTCCTCGCTCGTCCGGCGCTGCACCGCACGGGCGGAGGCCATGCCGAAGCTCTCCTTGTACGGGCGGCCCTCGGCGGTGTGCTGGAGGTCGCCGGGCGATTCCAGGGTGCCGGCGAACCAGGAGCCGATCATGACGTTGGAGGCGCCGGCGGCCAGCGCCATGGCGACGTCGCGGGGGTGGCGCACACCGCCGTCGGCCCAGACGTGCTTGCCGTACTTCTTCGCCTCGGCGGCGCACTCCAGCACCGCGGAGAACTGCGGCCGGCCCACACCGGTCATCATGCGGGTGGTGCACATCGCGCCCGGTCCGACACCGACCTTGACGATGTCCGCGCCGGCCTCGATCAGATCCCGGACGCCCTCGGCGGCGACGATGTTGCCCGCCACGATCGGGACCTGCGGATCCAGCGCGCGCACGGCCTTGACCGCGTTGATCATGCCTTCCTGGTGGCCGTGCGCGGTGTCCACCACGAGGGTGTCCACACCGGCCTCCAGCAGCGCCTTGGCCTTGCCCGCCACGTCGCCGTTGATGCCGACGGCGGCGGCGATGCGCAGCTTGCCCTCGGCGTCGGTGGCGGGGGTGTAGAGGGTGGCGCGCAGCGCGCCCTTGCGGGTCAGGATGCCGACGAGCATGCCGTCCGCGTCGACGGCGGGGGCGAGCTTGCGGTTGGCGGCGTCGAGGCGGTTGAACGCCTCGCGCGGGTCGATGTCCGCGTCCAGGACGAGCAGATCCTTGGACATCACCTCGGAGACCTGGGTGAAGCGGTCCACCCCGGCCAGGTCGTGCTCGGTGACCACGCCGACCGGGCGGCCGCTCTCGACGACGATGCCCGCGCCGTGCGCCCGCTTGGGCAGCAGCGACAGGGCGTCGGCGACGGTGGAGACCGGGGACAGCACGATCGGGGTGTCCAGGACCAGGTGGCGGCGCTTGACCCAGGTGACGACCTCGGTGACGACGTCCAGCGGGATGTCCTGAGGGATGACGACCAGGCCGCCGCGGCGGGCGACGGTCTCGGCCATCCGGCGGCCGGCGATCGCCGTCATGTTGGCGACGACCAGCGGAATGGTGGTGCCGGTTCCGTCGGGCGCGGACAGATCCACACCCTGCCGGGAACCCACCGCGGAACGGCTGGGCACCATGAACACATCGTCGTACGTCAGGTCGTACGGCGGCTTCGCATCGTTCAGGAAACGCATACTGGCTCTCTCACCTGCGGTTTTACGTCTGGGCCGGTGGGGAGTCAGCACCGAACCGAACGCCGGGTCAGGCTGCGGCTCCTAGGACATCATCGCTCATCCCCACCTGAAGCGACGAACCGGTGTTCCCATTTGGTGTACTCCGACGAGGGCCGGACCGCCTCCCCTGGGCGTTCCTACGAGCCGCCCCGGGCCGCCCCGCGCGCCATGATCACGGCGAGTCCGGTGTCCGTTCCGCGCCAGTAGCCCACCGCGTCGGCGAGCACCTCCTCGAAGACGCTCCACTCCTCGGGCACGGCCGACGCATACCCCTGCCAGCCGGTGAGGACGAGCAGCCGGCCGCCCTCTGCGGGGCACCAGGACAGATCGGTCAGGCAGTCGGCGAGCGCGTCCCAGTTGCGGCCGAACCACTGCGGCAGCCGCAGCGCGCGGGCGCAGCGTTCCATGAACTCCGCCTTGTCCAGGGCCCCTTCGAGGTCGAGCGCCGCGCCGCTCCACCCCGCGTCCCGGGCCGCCGCCAGCGCATCGGCCACCGGCCGGTCCGCGGGCCAGGTCAGCACGCCCGCCGGCGTACTGCCGTCGAGCACGGCCGCCAGCGGCCGGGGTACCGCTCCGCCGCCATCTTGTGCAGTCCTCATCGCAGCACCGCCCTGAACGTCCGGTAGTGATCGTCGGTGTAGTACGTCTCCCGGTGCTCGCCGGTGACCAGGCGGCGGGCGCCGCGGTCCGGCGAGCCCGGGGTGGGCACCGTGTACTCGTGGTAGTAGCCGCGCGGCTGCGCGGGCAGCAGCCGTTCGCGGTTGCCGAAGACGGTCCCGTCCTGGCGGTACGGGAAGGGCCCGCCGGCGTCGATGCGCCGGAGGGTGGCGCGCGCCTGGGCGGGCAGCGCGCCCGCGGGGACCGCGGGCATGCCCTTGGCCCAGCCGGGTGTGCCGGCCGTACGGGAGGCCGGCGCCCGCGCGCCCGGTGAACTCCCCTTCTGGCCCGCCCCCGTGGAGCATCCGGTGAGCACCAGCAACAGCCCGGCGAGCAGCGCGCAGAGGAGGGCCGCGGCCCGGCGCGGGGCGGAGGGGAGCACCATGGCGCCGATGCTGTCACAGGCGCGCCCGCGCTGCCTGCCGGTGTCCGGCGGGCGGCGCGGGCGGCGACGCGGCGGCGGTGGCCCGGTAAGACTCCGTCAGGCCCCGTCGGGATCGGCCCGGTCGAGGGCGGGGCGCGGGCCGGGGCCGGTCTCCAGGAGGAGGTGGTCGGCGGCGGCGGTGTCCGTCACCAGGCTGGTGACCAGGCCGGAGCGGAGCACCGCGCCGATCGCCGCGGCCTTGCGCCGGCCGCCGGCGATGGCCACCACCTCGGGGATCCGGCGCAGCCGGTCCGCCTCGACGGTGATACAGCGTTCACCCAGGTCGCGGCCGATACGGCGGCCCTCGGCGTCGAAGAGGTGCGCGGACATCTCGGCGGCCGCGCCCAGCGAGGCGTAGTGCTCGCGCTCCTCCTCGCTGAGCATGTCGTAGACCGTCGAGACGCCCGGCTCCCAGGAGCCGATGGAGACGCAGGCGACGGTGACCTTGTCGAAGTACTCGAACGCGCGGGCGATGCCGGTCTGGCGGCGCAGCGCCTCGGCGGTCGCCGAGTCGGGCAGCAGCATCGGGGCGTAGATCGGGTGCGCCTCGCCACCGGAGACGTCGGCCGCGCGGCGGACCGCCTCCACCGAGCCACGGTCGGCGGTGCCCGCGTCGTAGACGCCGGTCAGCTGGACGACGGTGCACGGCGGGAGCCGGTGCAGGGCGGCCGCCATATGGATGGTGGACCGGCCCCAGGCCAGGCCCAGGACGTCGCCCTCGGCGACCAGCTCGCCCAGCAGGTCGGCCGCGACCTCGCCGAGGTTCTCGGGGTCCGCGGCGTCCTCGGAGGCGTCGGCGGGCGACTCGACGACGACGGCGTGGCGCAGGCCGTACCGGGCCCGGAGCGCATCGGAGCGCTCGGCGTCGAGTTCGGAGGGCACCCGGATCTCGATCCGTACGAGATCGCGCTCCAGGGCCGTCTCCAGGACACGGGCGACCTTGAACCGGCTGACGCCGAACTCGTCCGCGATCTGGATCTTGGACTTGCCCTCAAGATAGAAGCGGCGGGCCATCGCCGCCGCCTGCACCAGCTCGGCGGGGCCCATTCCGGACTGTGGGCGGCTGGCTACCACGAAATTCTCCCCTTTTGCGCATCTGATCGAGTCTTTGCTCATCCTTTCAGAAACCGGAGGTGTACGGGGACCATGACCGCCTCGACGGCCATGAACGCTCGGTTGCGCCTCGGACAACCCACGGCACGGTCCGCCCGAGGGCAGACCGCCCGCCCCATACGCCCCGCACGTCTCAGTGCGCGCAGCCCCAGCCGGCCGGAGTCGCCGCCTCGGCCTGCGCCCGCAGTTCCCGTACCGCCTTGGCCGGATCGTCCGCACCGTAGACGGCCGAACCCGCCACGAACACATCGGCGCCCGCCTCCGCGCACCGCTCGATGGTGGCCTCGGAGACCCCGCCGTCGACCTGGAGCCACAGCTGAAGGCCGTGCTTGGAGATCAGCTCACGGGTCCGGCGGATCTTGGGCAGCATGATGTCCAGGAACGCCTGGCCGCCGAAGCCCGGCTCCACGGTCATGATCAGCAGCATGTCGAGCTCGGGCAGCAGATCCTCGTACGGCTCGATCGGGGTGGCGGGCTTGAGCGCCATCGACGCCCGCGCGCCCTTGGCCCGGATCTCCCGCGCCAGCCGTACGGGCGCCGCCGCGGCCTCCGCGTGGAAGGTCACGGACCCGGCCCCGGCCTCGATGTACTGCGGCGCCCAGCGGTCCGGATCCTCGATCATCAGATGCAGGTCGAGCGGGGTGTCCGTCGCCTTGCTCAGCGACTCGACGACCGGCACGCCGAGCGTGAGGTTCGGGACGAAGTGGTTGTCCATGACGTCGACGTGCAGCCAGTCGGCGCCCTCGACGGCCTTCGCCTCCTCGGCGAGGCGGGCGAAGTCGGCGGACAGGATGCTGGGGTTGATCAAGGCCATGCCACCAGTATGGACTGCGGCCCACAGCGCGGCGGAGGCGGGCGCCCGCCACCCCTGGCAGCGGGCCTGTGCGCACACGGAACCGCCCCGGCCGGGAACCCCGGCCGGGGCGGAACCTGCGCCGTGCGGCGGCCTCAGGCGAGGGTCGCCAGCGCCTGGTTGAAGGTCCCCGACGGGCGCATGACCGCCTCGGCCTTGGCGGCGTCGGGCTGGTAGTAGCCGCCGATGTCGGCCGGGGAGCCCTGCACCGCGATCAGTTCGTCGACGATGGTCTGCTCCTGCTCGGTCAGCGTCTTGGCCAGCGGCCCGAACGCCTCCGCGAGCTTCGCGTCATCGGTCTGCTTGGCCAGCTCCTGCGCCCAGTACAGCGCGAGGTAGAAGTGGCTGCCGCGGTTGTCGATGCCACCGAGGCGACGGCTGGGCGACTTGTCGTTCTCCAGGAACGTGCCCGTCGCGCGGTCGAGGGTGTCGGCGAGCACCTGGGCGCGGGCGTTGCCCGTGGTCTGCGCGAGGTGCTCGAAGCTGACCCCCAGCGCGAGGAACTCGCCCAGGCTGTCCCAGCGCAGGTAGTTCTCCTTGACCAGCTGCTGGACGTGCTTGGGCGCGGAGCCGCCGGCACCGGTCTCGAACAGCCCGCCGCCGTTCATCAGCGGCACGACGGAGAGCATCTTGGCGCTGGTGCCCAGCTCCAGGATCGGGAACAGGTCCGTCAGGTAGTCACGCAGCACGTTGCCGGTGACCGAGATGGTGTTCTCGCCGCGGCGGATGCGCTCCAGGGAGAACGTGCAGGCGTCGACCGGCGCCATGATCTCGATCCGCAGGCCCTCGGTGTCGTGCTCGGGCAGGTACTGCTTGACCTTGGCGATCAGGCTGGCGTCGTGCGCCCGGCCCTCGTCCAGCCAGAACACGGCCGGGTCGCCGGTCGCGCGGGCGCGGGTGACGGCGAGCTTGACCCAGTCCTGGATGGGCAGGTCCTTGGTCTGGCACATCCGGAAGACGTCCCCGGCGCTGACGACCTGCTCCAGCACGGCGTTGCCGGCCTCGTCGACGACCCGGACGGTACCCGTCGCGGGGATCTCGAAGGTCTTGTCGTGGCTGCCGTACTCCTCGGCCTTCTGCGCCATCAGACCGACGTTCGGCACCGAGCCCATCGTGGCCGGGTCGTAGGCGCCGTGCGCGCGGCAGTCGTCGATGACGGACTGGTAGATGCCCGCGTAGCTGCTGTCGGGGATGACCGCGAGGGTGTCGGCTTCCTTGCCGTCCGGGCCCCACATGTGGCCGGAGGTACGGATCATGGCCGGCATCGAGGCGTCGACGATCACATCGCTGGGGACGTGCAGGTTGGTGATCCCGCGGTCGGAGTCGACCATCGCCAGGGCCGGGCCCTCGGCCAGCTCGGCCTCGAAGGACGCCGCGATCGCCGCGCCCTCGGGCAGCGCCTCCAGGCCCTTGAGGATGCCGCCGAGCCCGTCGTTGGGGGTGAGCCCGGCCGCGGCCAGCGCCGCACCGTGCTCGGCGAAGGTCTTCGGGAAGAAGGCCCGTACGACGTGGCCGAAGATGATCGGGTCGGAGACCTTCATCATCGTGGCCTTCAGGTGCACGGAGAACAGCACGCCCTCGGCCTTGGCGCGGGCGACCTGCGCGCTCAGGAACTCCCGCAGCGCCGCGACGCGCATGACCGACGCGTCGACGACCTCGCCCGCCAGCACCGGCACCGACTCGCGCAGCACGGTGGTGCTGCCGTCGTCCCCGTGCAGCTCGATACGGAGCGAACCGGCCGCACCGACGACCGCGGACTTCTCGGTGGACCGGAAGTCGTCGGCGCCCATGGTCGCCACGTTCGTCTTCGACTCGGGCGTCCAGGCACCCATCCGGTGGGGGTGCGCCTTTGCGTAGCTCTTGACCGCGGCCGCGGCGCGGCGGTCCGAATTGCCCTCGCGCAGCACCGGGTTGACGGCGCTGCCCTTGACCTTGTCGTAGCGCGCCCGGACGTCCTTCTCCTGGTCCGTCTTCGGGTCGTCCGGGTAGTCCGGCAGCGCGTAACCCTGCTGCTGGAGCTCGGCGACCGCGGCCTTCAGCTGCGGGATCGACGCCGAGATGTTCGGCAGCTTGATGATGTTCGCGCCGGGCGTCTTGGCCAGCTCACCGAGCTCGGCGAGCGCGTCGTCGATCCGCTGGCCCTCCTCCAGGAACTCCGGGAAGTGGGCGATGATCCGCCCGGCCAGGGAGATGTCACGGGTCTCCACGGTGACGCCGGCGGTCGATGCGTACGCCTGGATCACAGGCAGGAACGAATGCGTCGCCAGGGCCGGAGCCTCGTCAGTGTGCGTATAGATGATGGTCGAGTCAGTCACCGGGTGCTCCGCTCCAGGTCTCTCCACGTCTCCAACATTGCTCGACATCAAGATATCTCGTGATCGGGAGCGACTCGACAGCGGTCTGCGCGGAAGGCGTCGTCGGCGGCCGGCCGGTCAGCCCACCCGCCGCAGCAGCGCCAGATACATCGCGTCCGTGCCGTGCAGATGCGGCCACAGCTGGACGTCCGGGCCCTCGCCGAGGGCCGGGACGCCGGGCATCAGGGGGCGGGCGTCGAGGAGCTCCGCCTGCGGGGCCGAGCCGCCGCGGCCCTTGAGGACGTCGTCCACCACGGCGCGGGTCTCGGCGAGGTGGGGGGAGCAGGTGGCGTAGCCGACGACGCCGCCGGGGCGGACGGCCGCCAGGGCCTGGCGCAGGAGGTCGCGCTGGAGGGGGGCGAAGCCGTCCAGGTCCTCGGGGCGGCGGCGCCAGCGGGCCTCGGGGCGGCGGCGCAGCGCGCCCAGCCCGGTGCAGGGGACGTCGACCAGGACGCGGTCGAAGGCGCCCGCGCGCCAGGCGGGGCGGGTGCCGTCGGCGGCGATGACCTGGTACGGGCCGGGGTTGCCGTCGAGCGCCCGGGCCACCAGGCGGGCGCGGTGCGGCTGCTTCTCGGACGCGAGCAGGGCGGCACCGCGCTCCGCGGCCAGCGCGGCGAGCAGCGCCGCCTTGCCGCCGGGGCCCGCGCAGCCGTCCAGCCAGACGCGGTCGGGGCCGTCGAGCGGGGCGTTGGCGAGCGCGAGCGCGACCAGCTGGCTGCCCTCGTCCTGGACGCCCGCGCGCCCCTCGCGTACGGGGTCCAGCGCGCCCGGCTCGCCGCCCTCCGCGAGCCGCACCGCGTACGGCGACCAGCGGCCCGGCAGCGCGCTCTCCTCGCCGGCGGCGGCCAGCAGCTCCTCGACGGTGGACCGGCCGGGCCGCGCCACCAGCGTCACCTCGGGCCGCTCGTTGTCCGCCTCCAGCAGGTCCTCGATCCCGGCCCGGCCGCCGCCGAGCGCGTCCCACAGGGCCGAGACGATCCAGCGCGGGTGGGCGTGGACGACACCGAGGTGGTCCTCGGGGTCCTCGTCGTAGTCCGGCGCGACACGTTCGAGCCAGCCGTCCAGGTCGTGCGCGGCGATCTTGCGGAGCACCGCGTTGACGAACTTCGCCCGCCCGTCGCCGAGGACGACCCGCGCCAGCTCGACGCTCGCGCTGACGGCGGCGTGCGTGGGAATGCGGGTGCCGAGCAGCTGGTGCGCACCGAGGGTCAGCACGTCCAGCACCGGCGGGTCGACCTCGCGCAGCGGGCGGTCCACGCACTGCGCGATGATCGCGTCGTAGGTGCCCTGCCGGCGCAGCGAGCCGTACACCAGCTCCGTCGCCAGCGCCGCGTCCCGGCCGTCGAAATCGCCCCCCTCGCGCGCCTTGCGCAGCAGCGGCGGCAACACGAGGTTCGCGTACGCGTCCCGTTCGTCGACGGCCCGCAGCGCCTCGAACGCAAGGACCCGGACCGGGTCCTTCTGCGGGCGGCGGTAGGGCTTACGGGTGCCGTGACGGCGAGGCGGCTGCTGGCTCACAGAAAGGTGCTCCGGATACGGGAAAAAGGGTCCGGCCCCAGCCTACGCCCGAGGTCAGCCGCCCTCGGGCCGGTGGGTCGGGCGCGGCCTAGCCGACCCGCTCCCCCTCCTCGATGCGCACCCCGCGGGCCCAGTCGGCCGCCTTCATCGGCTTCTTGCCCTGCGGCTGGACCCACAGGAGCTCCACGGCGTGGCTGCCGGTACCGGCGTACACCGCCTTCTTGGTGACGTCGAGGGCGCCGGGGGCCAGGTCGGCGCGGTCGGCCACCAGGGCGGCGGACATCAGCTTGAGGCGCTCGCCGCGGAAGACCGTCCAGGCACCGGGGGCGGGAGCGCAGGCCCGGACGAGGCGGTCGATGCGCAGGGCGGGCGCCGCCCAGTCGATCTTGGCGTCCTCGACCTCGATCTTCGGCGCGAGCGTGATGCCCTCGGTCGGCTGCGGGACGGCCTTCAGGGTGCCGTCCTCGATGCCGTCCATGGTGGCGGTCAGCAGACCGGCGCCCGCGAACGCCAGCCGGGTGAGCAGATCGCCGCTGGTGTCGGTGGGCCGGATGTTCTCGGTCAGCACACCGAAGACCGGGCCGGAGTCCAGGCCCTGCTCGATCTGGAAAGTGGCGGCGCCGGTCACCTCGTCGCCCGCGAGGACGGCGTGCTGGACGGGCGCCGCACCGCGCCAGGCGGGCAGCAGCGAGAAGTGCAGATTGACCCAGCCATGGGCGGGGATGTCGAGGGCGACCTTGGGCAGCAGCGCACCGTAGGCGACCACCGGGCAGCAGTCGGGGGCGATCTCCCGCAGCCGGGCCAGGAAGTCCTCGTCGCGCGGCCGGGCGGGCTTGAGGACCTCGATGCCGGCCTCCTCGGCGCGCTCCGCGACGGGGCTGGCGACCAGCCTGCGGCCGCGTCCGGCCGGCGCGTCGGGCCGCGTCACCACGGCCACGACCTCGTGCCGGTCCGAGGCGATCAGGGCGTCGAGGGCGGGCACGGCGACCTCGGGGGTACCGGCGAAGACGAGCCTCATGGGTGGCGCACTACCTCTCACATGCTTCACGCGCATCACACGCATCGGAACGGCGCACCAGTCTATGGGTCCTGATGCGGCGTCGTGCGGCGGACCGCGAGGCCCGCTCCGGCCCCCGTCCACCGGGCACGGTACGGGGGCGTGCGCCCATACCCGCGCCCCGCATGGAAGCTCGTACGCCCCCATACCGTGACCAGAGTCGCTCCTGTCGCGTTGGTCAAACAGCATTGACCTGTAACGGGCCGCCTTGGCGGCCCGCTCGCTTTCGTCCTTCTTCTTTCACGCCGGTTCGAGAGGCTCGCTCATGGCCGACCACGCAACCCACGACGCCCAGGCACGCGCCAGCCTGCATCTCCTGGTACGCGACATCGAGCGGGTCCGCCGACAGGTGGACGCGCTGCGCACCCTGACCGCCCAGCTCGGCAATGTCTACCGGCCACGCCGCACCGGCCCCTCCGCGGGCTTCGTGGTCTACGGGCGCGCCCCGGCCCCGACGGTGCGGCTGGCCCAGGAGCTGCGCGACAGCGTCGAGACGCTCGTCACGGCGGCGGTCGACTTCGACCGTTCGCTGGGCTTCTCCTGGGATGCCGTGGGCTCGGCGCTCGGCGTCACCAAGCAGGCGGTGCACCGCCGTTACGGTGCCCGCCGGGCCTCCGCCCAGCCCCCGGCGGACGGCACCGAGCGCTCCTCGGAGGCTCACTCCGGCCGCGCCGTCGGCATGGCCGCGGCGGGCCTGCCGGGGACCCCGTCCGTGCCGGCCGCCCGCGCCATGCCCTCCCAGCCGGCCACCGGCCGGGAGGAGACCGCGCCCCGGCCGGGCGCCTTCCCCGGGCCGCGCAACGGCTGACACCGGCTCCGCAAGCGGGCCGTCCGCCGGCGTCCGCCAACGCTCCGGGACCGCCCGCCGACCACGGTCCCGGGGCGGCGCCGCGGCCCTCACCCCAGACCGGGCGCATCTCATCCCGGACCGGCCGAATCTCACCCCAGATCGGGCGGATCGATCCGCACCCTGACCTCCCCCTCCCGCTTGACCAGCCGCGCCGCACGCGCCGCCTTGAGCGCCGCCGCCAGCGCCGCGCCCTGCCCCGGGCGCACCCGCACCAGCGCCCGCTCCCATGCCTCCCCCACCGGGGGATCCCCCGGCCGGCGCGGCCGCCCCGGATCCGTCACCGGAAGCGGTACGGGCCCCAACACCTCGGCCCCGGGCGGTAGTTCGGCGGCCTCCAGCAGCTCGGCCACGTCCTCCGCCCGCCCGGCCACCGCGGCCATCCGCGACACCGGCGGAAAGCCCAGCTCGGCCCGCTCGGCCAGCTCCCGGACGGCGTGCCCGACCGGATCCCAGCGCACCAGCGCCTGCACCGGCCGCAGCGTCGGCTCCGCGATCACCGCCACCGTGCCGCCGTCCTCCTGGCCGCGCACCAGCGCCGCAGCCCCCAGCCAGCGCCGCAACGCCTCCTCCCCCGCCCGCAGATCCGCGCGGCCCAGCAGCGCCCAGCCGTCCAGCAGCAGCGCCGCGGCGTAACCGCCCTCGGCGACGGGCTCCGCCCCCGGTGTGGACACCACGAGGGCGGGCCGGTCGGGGACCGTGTCGAGGATGTGATCGCGGCCGGACGTGCGCACCGGCACCGCGGGAAACGCCCGCCCGAGCTCCTCCGCCGTACGCCGCGCCCCCACGATCTGCGCCCGCAGCCGCGTACCCCCGCAGGCCACGCAGTGCCATTCCGGGGCCTCGCGCCCGCACCAGGCGCACTCCATCGCGCGCTCGCCGCCCGGCGCCTCCAGCGGCCCGGCGCAGTGCCGACAGCGCGCGGGCTCCCGGCACCGCTCACACGCCAGTCGCGGTACGTACCCCCGGCGCGGCACCTGCACCAGCACCGGCCCCCGGGCGAGCCCGGCGCGCGCCGTCTGCCAGGCCAGCGACGGCAGCCGGGCGGCCCGCGCCGCCTCGTCGCGCGCCACCTCACGGTCGTCGACCGTACGGATCAGCGGCGCGGCGGCCCGCACCTGGTCGCGCCCGGCCTCCAGCGACCGCGCCCAGCCGTTCTCCACCAGCTGCGTGGCCTCGACCGTGCGCCCCAGATCGCCCACCAGGCATGCGGCTTTCTCCTGTACGGCCCGCAGCAGCAGGACGTCCCGGGCGTGCGGGTAGGGGGCGTTGGTGTCGCCGTGGCTGGAATTCCCGTCGTCCCAGAGGGCGACGAGCCCCAGATCCGCCACCGGGGCGTACATGGCGGCGCGGGTGCCCACGACGGCCCGCACCGCGCCGCGGCGTATCGCCAGCCAGCGGCGGTAGCGCTCCTCGGGCCCGGAATCGGCCACCAGCAGGGCATGCGCGCCCCGCCCCACGAGCTCGGTCAGCGCCGCATCCACCCGGGCCGCGGACCGTCCGTCGGGCAGGACGACCAGAGCGCCGCGCCCGGAGGCCAGCGTCGCGGCCACGGCGGCGGCCAGCTCCCACGGCCAGTGCGGCCCCGGCAGCGCCGTCCACACCGCCCGCGGCGTGCCTCCGCGCGCCAGCGCGTCCAGGAACGCCGGGCCGTCCGGATAGCGCGCCCAGCTGGCGAGCGGAGGAACGGCCGGCGGTGGTGGCGGCGGCGGCGGGAAGCGCTCCGCCTCGGCCTTGGCGTTACGGGGCGGAATCGCCAGCTGGAGCACATCGGCGAGCGAACCGGCATACCGGTCGGCCACCCCACGGCACAGCGCCAGCAGCGACGGGGCGAGCACCGGCTCGGGCGAGACGACCTGGCTGAGCGCCGCCAGCGGCCCGCGGTAATCCGACTCGGCGATGCGCTCGACGATGAAGCCGTCGAGCAGCCCGCCGCCCTCGCGCCGCCCCTCGCGCACCTTGCCGGTCCCCGCCCCGAACCGCACCCGCACCCGCACCCCGGGCTGCGCCTCGGCGTCCATCGCCGCGGGCACGGCGTAGTCCCACAGCTTGTCGAGATGCACCGCCCCCTTGTCCACCAGCACCCGCGCCACCGGCAGCTTCCCGGCCAGCGCCGCCCCCCGCCACGTCCGCGGCTTGGCCCGTGGCGCCTTCGCCTTGCGCACGGTCTCCCGGATCAGCGCCAGCTGCTCGCCCCGCTCCCCCGGATCCCGCCCGTTCTCACTGCTCACAGCATCAGTCTTAGCAGACGGCACCGACAGCGGCCCCGGCCCGAACCTGTCCCCGCCACGGCCCCGGAGAACGCCGGCGGCCCCGTACCGCGGCGTGCGGTACGGGGCCGTCGAAGGCGTCGGACAGGCGGTGCTTACAGCCCCGCGGCCGCCCGCAGAGCGTCCACCCGGTCCGTGCGCTCCCAGGTGAAGTCCTCCAGCTCACGGCCGAAGTGGCCGTAGGCGGCGGTCTGGGAGTAGATCGGGCGCAGCAGGTCGAGGTCACGGATGATCGCGGCCGGGCGGAGGTCGAAGACCTCGGCGATGGCCTGCTCGATCTTCTCGACGTCGACGGCGGCGGTGCCGAAGGTCTCGACGAAGAGACCGACGGGCTCGGCCTTGCCGATGGCGTAGGCGACCTGGACCTCGCAGCGCTGGGCGAGCCCGGCGGCGACGACGTTCTTGGCGACCCAGCGCATGGCGTAGGCGGCGGAGCGGTCGACCTTGGACGGGTCCTTGCCCGAGAAGGCGCCGCCACCGTGGCGGGCCATACCGCCGTAGGTGTCGATGATGATCTTGCGGCCGGTCAGACCGGCGTCACCCATCGGGCCGCCGATCTCGAAGCGGCCGGTGGGGTTGACCAGCAGACGGTAGCCGTCGGTGTCCAGCTTGATGCCCTCTTCGACCAGCTCGTTGAGGACGTGCTCGACGACGAACTCGCGGATGTCGGGCGCGAGCAGCGAGTCGAGGTCGATGTCGCTGGCGTGCTGGGAGGAGACCACGACGGTGTCGAGGCGGACGGCCTTGTTGCCGTCGTACTCGATGGTGACCTGGGTCTTGCCGTCGGGGCGCAGGTAGGGGATGGTCCCGTTCTTGCGGACCTCGGACAGGCGCTTGGACAGGCGGTGCGCGAGGTTGATCGGGAGCGGCATCAGCTCCGGGGTCTCGTCGCAGGCGTAGCCGAACATCAGGCCCTGGTCGCCGGCGCCCTGGCGGTCCAGCTCGTCGTCGTCGCCCTCGACGCGGAACTCGTGGGCGGTGTCGACACCCTGGGCGATGTCCGGGGACTGCGCGCCGATGGAGACCGAGACGCCGCAGGACGCGCCGTCGAAGCCCTTCTTGGACGAGTCGTAACCGATGTCCAGGATCTTGTTGCGGACGAGGTTGGGGATGTCGGCGTACGCCTTGGTCGTCACCTCGCCGGCCACATGGACCAGGCCGGTGGTGATCAGCGTCTCGACGGCGACCCGGGAGGTCGGGTCCTCCTTGAGGAGGGCGTCGAGGATGGTGTCGCTGATCTGGTCAGCGATCTTGTCGGGGTGGCCCTCGGTGACGGACTCCGAGGTGAACAGGCGGCGGGACACATCGCTCCCTGGGGTTGCAGCGGCTGCTGGCTGATCATTGGCGGAAGGGCCGAGAGCTGCGCTCGGCCCGATCCACGGCCAGTTTATCGGTCGTATGCGACGTTCGGGCACGCAGTCTCGATTTATGGACCCCCCGTGACCTGGGACACCACGGCCGACACCACGCCCACCATAGGACGATCACCTTCCGGAGGCTCTCGGGTCAAGAGGGCACGCCGAGGTCGGTGAGACTGATGGGGCCGATTGGCGGGCCGCGGGGACGTCAGGCCGGGCGGTCGGTCAGCCGTGGCGCGACTAGGTCCCAGAGGGTTTCGGCCAGGGCTTCCTTGGGGCCGAACGGCACCGGGGTCTCAGTTCCGTCCGTGGCGAGTATCACCGCTTCGTTACGGTCCGCGCCGAACGCCTTGTGCTCGCCGACCTCGTTGACGACCAGCAGGTCACAGCCCTTGCGGGCGAGTTTGGCGCGGCCGTTGGCGAGGACGTCGTCGGTTTCCGCGGCGAAGCCCACGATCACCTGGCCGGGCCGGAGCCGGTCGGCGGAGAGCTCGGCGAGGATGTCCGGATTACGGACAAGGGTGACTGGTTCCGGCTCCTCGCCGTCGATCTTCTTGATCTTGCCGGTCATGTAGACGGCGGGCCGGAAATCGGCCACGGCGGCGGCCATCACCACCGCATCGGCGTCCACGGCGGCCTTCAGGACGGCCTCGCGCAGCTGGCGGGCGGTGCCGACGGGGACGACGTCCACACCGGCCGGGTCGGGCAGCTCGGTGTTGCCCGCGATCAGCGTGACGCGGGCGCCGCGGGCGGCGGCAATGGCGGCGAGGGCGTAGCCCTGCTTGCCGGAGGAGCGGTTGCCCAGGTAGCGGACCGGGTCCAGGGGCTCGCGGGTGCCGCCGGCGGTGACGACGACGCGGCGGCCGGCCAGATCCTGGGTGAGGGCCGCCCGGCCGCGGGCCAGCACCCGGCGGCAGAGGTCGAAGATCTCCACCGGGTCGGGGAAGCGGCCCTTGCCGGTGTCGACGCCGGTCAGCCGGCCGACGGCGGGCTCGATGACGACGGCGCCGCGGCGGCGCAGCGTGGCGACGTTCTCCTGGGTGGCGGGGTGCTCCCACATCTCGGTGTGCATCGCGGGGGCGAAGATGACCGGACAGCGGGCGGTGAGCAGCGTATTGGTCAGCAGGTCGTCGGCCAGGCCGTGGGCGGCCTTGGCCAGCAGGTCGGCGGTGGCCGGGGCGACCACGACGAGGTCGGCGCTCTGGCCGATGCGGACGTGCGGGACCTCGTGGACGGATTCCCACACCTCGGTGGAGGCCGGGTTGCCGGAGAGCGCGGACCAGGTGGCCTCGCCGATGAAGTGCAGCGAAGCGGCGGTCGGTACGACCCGTACGTCGTGCCCGGACTCGGTGAGCCGCCGCAGCAGCTCGCACGCCTTGTACGCGGCGATCCCGCCGCTGACCCCCAGGACCACCCTGGGCCGCTCCCGCTCCCGGCCCTGCTGCCGGTCCTGCTGCGCCTGCTCCTGCGTCTTCATGTCCCTATGACACACCAAAGGCCCGGCGGTCGTCCCGCCGGGCCCTCGGTGAAGATGCTGATGCCGCTTACTGAGCCGGGCCCTCGACGGCCTCGGAGGTCAGCAGGCCCGCGTTGATCTCGCGCAGCGCGATCGACAGGGGCTTCTCGTGGACATGCGTGTCGACGAGCGGACCGACGTACTCGAGCAGGCCCTCGCCGAGCTGCGAGTAGTACGCGTTGATCTGGCGCGCACGCTTCGCGGCGTAGATCACGAGGCTGTACTTCGAGTCGGTGGCCTCGAGAAGCTCATCAATTGGCGGATTGATGATGCCCTCGGGTGCGGTGATGGAAGAGGACACTCTCTGCCTTCCGAAGGGGATGAAGCCGGGGTGAAGCATAAACGCAAAATTGTGGCGTCCGGGGATCCGCCGGGATGTCCGCGGGGTCAGCCGCTGGTGCTCCCGTCCCCGGATCGATGCAGCATCAAGGCTAGCAGCTCACGGCTGACGGCCTCGACGGAGGTGTTGACGAGGGTGAGGTCGAATTCCGGCTCGGCGGCCAGTTCCACCTTGGCGGCCGCCAGGCGGCGCTCGATGACCTCGGGGGCCTCGGTGCCCCGGCCGGTGAGCCGGCGGACCAGCTCGTCCCAGCTCGGCGGGGCCAGGAAGACCAGACTGGCCTCCTCCAGGGACTCGCGGACCTGGCGGGCGCCCTGGAGATCGATCTCCAGCAGGACCGGTTCCCCGGCCTCGAGGCGGTCCATGACCGCCTTGCGCGGTGTGCCGTAGCGGTGACCTGCGAATTCGGCCCATTCCAGCAGTTCGCCGTTGGCGATCAGCTTGTCGAATTCCTCGTCCTCGACGAAGAAGTACTGGACGCCGTGCCGCTCCCCGGGGCGCGGCTTGCGGGTGGTGGCCGACACCGAGAGCCAGACCTCGGGATGCACCTTGCGCAGATGCGCGACGACCGTGCTCTTACCGACCCCCGAGGGGCCGGAGAGCACGGTCAGTCGCGGTTGTCTGACCGGGGGTACGGGGGTCTCCCCCCGGGAGACTGCAGAACTCATGCAGCGATTATTCCAGCTTCCGGGCGATGCCGGAAAATTCAGGAGGCGCTGCCGCCGAACTCGCGCTCCAGCGACGCGATCTGGTTGGTGCCGAGCCCCCGCACGCGGCGGCTCTCGGAAATGCCGAGCCGCTCCATGATCTGCTTGGCACGAACCTTGCCGACGCCGGGCAGGGACTCCAGGAGCGCGGAGACCTTCATCTTGCCGATGACGTCGTTCTTCTGGCCCTGCTCGATGACCTCGTGGAGCGAGGCACCGGAGTGCTTGAGCCGATTCTTGACCTCGGCGCGCTCCCGGCGAGCCGCGGCGGCCTTCTCGAGCGCGGCTGCGCGCTGTTCAGGGGTAAGGGGCGGAAGAGCCACGCCTACGTCACCTCGGATGTCGAACTGTCGGATACGGACCGGTGTGGAACCTAGTCGCCCCGCACCTGCGGAGCAACGAGCAACGCGCTTACGTGCAGTGCTCTCGACGGAGACTAGCGGGCAAGTGCGCCGTAGTCAGCGAGAACAGACGAAAAGTCCTGGTCAGACTCTGCTGACCAGGACAATTCGGGACCAAAACACCCGCCGGAACGCTGTTACCGGACCGCGCCGCCGACCGCGGTGCGTACCTCGTCGGCGAAACGCGCCGCCGCGGCGCGCAGACCGGCGGCGTCCGGGCCGTGCCGGAGCACCCCGCGGCTGACGCTCGGCAGGACATTGCCCACCGCGTCCCCGAAGACCGTCGGAAGGTCGGCGGGGGTCGCGCCCTGGGCGCCGATGCCGGGGGCCAGCAGCGGGCCGTTGACCGCCAGATCGAACGAGGAGAGATCGCCGAGCGTGGCGCCGACGACCGCGCCGAGGGAGCCGAGCGGCTCGGCGCCGGCGTTCTCGGTCTTGAGGTGGGCGAGCATGGCCGCCGCGACGGTGGTGCCGTCGGCGCGTACGGCGCGCTGGACCTCCTGGCCCTCCGGGTTGGAGGTCAGGGCGAGGACGAAGACGCCGCAGCCGTTGAGCACGGCCGCGTCCAGCGCCGGACGCAGCGACCCGTAGCCCAGGTAGGGGCTGAGCGTGACGGCGTCGGAGAACAGCGGGCTGCGCGGGTCGAGGTAGGTGTCGGCGTAGGCGCCCATGGTGGAGCCGATGTCGCCGCGCTTGGCGTCCATCAGGACCAGGGCGCCGCGCTCGCGGGCCTCGGCGACCGCGGTCTCCAGGACGGCGAGACCGCGCGAGCCGAAGCGCTCGAAGAACGCGGACTGCGGTTTGAAGACCGCGACCTGCTCGCCGAGCGCCTCCACCACGGTGCGGGTGAAGCGGGCCAGGCCCGCGACGTCGTCGTTCAGGCCCCAGTCGGCGAGCAGCGAGGCGTGCGGGTCGATGCCGACGCACAGCGGGCCGCGTTCGTCCATGGCGCGGCGCAGGCGGGCGCCGAAGGGCTCCGGGGAGATCATGATGCGGTCACCTTCCTGGCTTCGGCGCCGACCGCGTCGGCGAGCGTGGCGTACGGGCTGGTGCGCAGGCGCGCGGCCAGTCCCTTGTGGATCGCGCGGCACCAGAACGGGCCCTCGTAGATGAAGGCGCTGTAGCCCTGGACGAGGGTGGCGCCGGCGAGGATGCGCTGCCAGGCGTCCTCGGCGGTGGTGATGCCGCCGACCCCGACGAGGGTGATCCGGTCGCCGACGCGGGCGTAGAGGCGGCGCAGGACCTCCAGGGAGCGCTCCTTGACGGGGGCGCCGGAGAGGCCGCCGGTCTCGGCGACGAGCTTCGGGTCGGAGGTCAGGCCCAGGCCCTCGCGGGCGATGGTGGTGTTGGTGGCGATGATGCCGTCCAGGCCCAGCTCGACGGCGAGGTCGGCGACCGCGTCGATGTCCGCGTCGGCGAGGTCCGGGGCGATCTTGACCAGCAGCGGGACGCGGCGCTCAGTGACCGTACGGTCGGCGGCCTCGCGCACGGCGGTCAGCAGCGGGCGGAGGTGCTCGACGGCCTGGAGGTTGCGCAGTCCGGGCGTGTTCGGGGACGAGACGTTGACGACCAGGTAGTCGGCGTGGACGGCGAGGCGCTCGGTGGAGGTGACGTAGTCGCCGATCGCCTCCTCCTCCGGGACGACCTTGGTCTTGCCGATGTTGACGCCGAGCGTCGTCGGGAAGACGGGGTTACGGGCGGCCAGGCGGGCCGCCACGGACGCCGAGCCGTCGTTGTTGAAGCCCATGCGGTTGATCAGCGCGCGGTCCGGCACGAGGCGGAACAGGCGCTTTTTGGGGTTGCCGGGCTGCGGCTGGGCGGTGACCGTGCCGATCTCGACATGGTCGAAGCCGAGCATGGTCATTCCGTCGACGGCGACGGCGTTCTTGTCGAAGCCGGCGGCCAGGCCGAAGGGGCCGTGCATCCGGCGGCCGAGCGCCTCGATGCGCAGCTCCCTGTAACGGGGCGCGAGGGCGGCGGCGAGGAAGGTGCGCAGCACGGGGATGCGGGCGGCCAGCCGGATCCAGCCGAAGGCCAGGTGGTGGGCCTGTTCGGGGTCCATGCGCCGGAAGAAGAGCCGGAAGAAGAGCTGGTACATACGGGTCCTCAGGGGGTCCTTCATGAGGAGGGGGACACCGTTTCCGGTGTCCCCCTCGTGGGCTGCTAGTCGCGGGCCGCGGTCAGGTGTTCCGCGTGTTCCTGGAGTGACCTGACGCCCACATCGCCGCGGTTCATCGCCTCGATGCCCTGGACGGCGGCCGCGAGGGCCTGGACCGTGGTCAGGCAGGGCACGGAGCGGGCCACCGCCGCCGTACGGATGTCGTAGCCGTCGAGGCGGCCGCCGGTCCCGTAGGGGGTGTTGACGATCAGGTCGACCTGGCCGTCGTGGATCAGCTGGACGATGGTCTTCTCGCCGTTCGGGCCCTCGCCCTCGGACTGCTTGCGCACCACGGTGGCGTTGATGCCGTTGCGGCGCAGCACCTCGGCGGTGCCGGAGGTGGCCAGCAGCTCGAAGCCGTGGGCGACCAGCTCGCGGGCCGGGAAGATCATCGAGCGCTTGTCGCGGTTGGCGACGGAGACGAACGCGCGGCCCTTGGTGGGCAGCGCCCCGTAGGCGCCGGACTGCGACTTGGCGTAGGCCGTGCCGAAGACCGAGTCGATGCCCATGACCTCGCCGGTGGAGCGCATCTCCGGGCCCAGGACGGTGTCCACACCGCGGCCCGAGGCGTCGCGGAAGCGCGACCAGGGCATGACGGCTTCCTTGACGGAGATCGGCGCGTCCAGCGGCAGCGTGCCGCCGTCGCCGGTCTTCGGCAGCATGCCCTCGGCGCGCAGCTCGGCGATGGTGGCGCCCAGCGAGATCCGGGCGGCGGCCTTGGCCAGCGGCACCGCGGTGGCCTTCGAGGTGAAGGGCACCGTGCGGGAGGCGCGGGGGTTGGCCTCCAGGACGTAGAGGATGTCCCCGGCCATCGCGAACTGGATGTTGATCAGGCCGCGGACGCCGACACCCTTGGCGATGGCCTCCGTGGAGGCGCGCAGCCGCTTGATGTCGAAGCCGCCCAGGGTGATCGGGGGCAGCGCACAGGCGGAGTCGCCGGAGTGGATACCGGCCTCCTCGATGTGCTCCATGACGCCGCCGAGGTAGAGCTCGTGGCCGTCGTAGAGCGCGTCGACGTCGATCTCGATGGCGTCGTCGAGGAAACGGTCGATCAGGACCGGGTGCTCGGAGATCAGGCCCGCGTGGCGGGTGAGGTACTCGGCGAGCGAGGGCTCGTCGTAGACGATCTCCATGCCGCGGCCGCCCAGCACGTAGGACGGGCGGACCATGACCGGGTAGCCGATGCCCGCGGCGATGCCCTTGGCCTCCTCGAAGGAGTAGGCGGTGCCGTACTTGGGCGCGGGCAGGCCCGCCTCGGTCAGCACCCGGCCGAAGGCGCCGCGCTCCTCGGCGAGGTCGATGGCCTCGGGCGAGGTGCCGACGATCGGTACGCCGTTGTCCTTGAGCGCCTGCGCCAGGCCCAGCGGGGTCTGCCCGCCGAGCTGGACGATCACGCCGGCGACCGGGCCGGCCTGCTGCTCGGCGTGCACGATCTCCAGGACGTCCTCCAGGGTGAGCGGCTCGAAGTAGAGCCGGTCGGAGGTGTCGTAGTCGGTGGAGACGGTCTCCGGGTTGCAGTTGACCATCACGGTCTCGTAGCCCGCGTCGCTGAGCGCGAAGGAGGCGTGGACGCAGGAGTAGTCGAACTCGATGCCCTGGCCGATGCGGTTGGGGCCGGAGCCCAGGATGATCACGGCCGGCTTCTCGCGCGCGGCGACCTCGGTCTCCTCGTCGTAGGACGAGTAGAAGTACGGGGTCCTCGCGGCGAACTCGGCGGCGCAGGTGTCGACCGTCTTGTAGACGGGGCGGACGCCGAGCGCATGGCGCACCTCGCGGACGACGTCCTCGCGCAGCCCGCGCAGGGCCGCGATCTGGGCGTCGGAGAAGCCGTAGCGCTTTGCTTCCGCAAGGATTTCCGGGCCGAGCTTGTCGGCGGCGGCGATCTCGTCCGCGATCTCCTTGACGAGGAAGAGCTGGTCGACGAACCACGGGTCGATCTTCGTGGCGTCGAAGACCTCCTGCGGGGTGGCGCCCGCGCGGATCGCCTCCATCACGGTGTTGATCCGGCCGTCGGTGGGCACCTTGGCCTTCTCCAGCAGCGCGGCCTTCTCGCCCACCTCGGCGACGAAGTCGAACTGGCTGCCCTTCTTCTCCAGGGAGCGCAGCGCCTTGTTGAGCGCCTCGGGGAAGTTGCGGCCGATCGCCATGGCCTCGCCGACCGACTTCATGGTCGTGGTCAGCGTGGCGTCGGCGGCCGGGAACTTCTCGAAGGCGAAGCGCGGGACCTTGACGACGACGTAGTCGAGGGTCGGCTCGAAGGAGGCCGGGGTCTGCTCGGTGATGTCGTTGGGGATCTCGTCCAGCGTGTAGCCGACGGCGAGCCGGGCGGCGATCTTCGCGATCGGGAAGCCGGTGGCCTTGGAGGCCAGGGCCGAGGAGCGCGAGACGCGCGGGTTCATCTCGATGACGATGACCCGGCCGTCGACGGGGTTGACCGCGAACTGGATGTTGCAGCCGCCGGTGTCCACGCCGACCTCGCGGATCACGGCGATGCCGATGTCGCGCAGGATCTGGTACTCGCGGTCGGTGAGCGTCATCGACGGGGCGACGGTGATCGAGTCGCCGGTGTGCACGCCCATCGGGTCGAAGTTCTCGATGGAGCAGACGACCACGACGTTGTCGTGCTTGTCGCGCATCAGCTCCAGCTCGTACTCCTTCCAGCCGAGGATGGACTCCTCCAGGAGCACCTCGGTGGTCGGGGAGAGCGTCAGGCCCTGGCCGGCGATGCGGCGCAGCTCCTCCTCGTCGTGGGCGAAGCCGGAGCCGGCGCCGCCCATGGTGAAGGAGGGGCGGACGACGACGGGGTAGCCGCCGAGCTCCTCGACGCCCTTGAGGACATCGTCCATGGAGTGGCAGATGTAGGAGCGCGCGGACTCACCGTGACCGATCTTGCGGCGGACCTCCGCCACGACCTCCTTGAACTGGTCGCGGTCCTCGCCCTTGTGGATCGCCTCGACATTGGCGCCGATCAGCTCGACGCCGTACTTGTCGAGGGTGCCGGCCTCGTGCAGGGAGATGGCGGTGTTCAGGGCGGTCTGGCCGCCGAGGGTCGGCAGCAGCGCGTCGGGGCGCTCCTTGGCGATGATCTTCTCGACGAACTCGGGGGTGATCGGCTCGACGTAGGTCGCGTCGGCGATCTCCGGGTCGGTCATGATCGTCGCCGGGTTGGAGTTGACCAGGATGACGCGCAGACCCTCGGACTTGAGGACCCGGCAGGCCTGGGTGCCGGAGTAGTCGAACTCGGCGGCCTGCCCGATGACGATCGGGCCGGAGCCGATGACCAGGACGGACTGGATATCGGTGCGCTTAGGCACGCTGGCCCTCCATCAGGGATACGAAGCGGTCGAAGAGGTACGCGGCGTCGTGCGGACCCGCGGCGGCTTCGGGGTGGTACTGGACGCTGAAGGCCGGCTGGTCGAGCAGCTGGAGACCCTCCACCACGTTGTCATTGAGACACACATGGGAGACCTCGGCACGGCCGTAGGGAGTGTCGGAGACCGTGTCGAGCGGGGCGTCGACGGCAAAACCGTGGTTGTGCGCGGTGATCTCGACCTTGCCGGTCGTACGGTCCTGCACCGGCTGGTTGATGCCGCGGTGGCCGTACTTGAGCTTGTAGGTGCCGAAGCCCAGCGCACGGCCCAGGATCTGGTTGCCGAAGCAGATGCCGAACAGCGGGGTCCTGCGCGCCAGGACGGCCTGCATCACGGAGACGGCGTGGTCGGCGGTGGCCGGGTCGCCCGGGCCGTTGGAGAAGAAGACGCCGTCCGGGTTCACCGCGTAGACGTCCTCGGCGGTGGCGGTGGCGGGCAGGACGTGCACCTCGATGCCGCGCTCGGCCATCCTGTGCGGAGTCATCCCCTTGATGCCGAGGTCCACCGCGGCGACGGTGAACTTCTTGGTGCCTATGGCCGGGACGACGTAGGTCTCCTCGGTGGCGACCTGGGCGGAGAGGTCCGCGCCCTTCATCTCGGGGGCCTGGCGCACCTTGGCCAGCATGACGCCCTCGTCGGGCAGCGCGTCGCCGGAGAAGATGCCGACCCGCATGGCGCCGCGCTCACGCAGATGGCGGGTGAGCGCACGGGTGTCGACGCCGCTGATGCCCACGACGCCCTGGTGGACCAGCTCGTCGTCCAGGGAGCGCACCGAGCGCCAGTTGGACGGGATCCGGGCGGGGTCGCGGACGACATAGCCGGCGACCCAGATGCGCGCGGACTCGGGGTCCTCGTCGTTCACCCCGGTGTTGCCGATGTGCGGGGCGGTCATCACGACGACCTGGCGGTGGTACGAGGGGTCGGTCAGCGTCTCCTGATAGCCGGTCATGCCGGTGGAGAACACCGCTTCGCCGAAGGTCTCCCCCACGGCCCCGTAGGCACGGCCGCGGAAGGTGCGGCCGTCCTCCAGGACGAGTACGGCGGGGATCTTGGCGGTCCCCCTGGTGGAGGTCGTCATCGTGCGCCTTCCGTTTCGGTGTGCTCGGTGGTGGTGCGTGCGGTGCTCAGTGCGGTGAGGGCCGCGGCCCAGGCCGGATGCTCCTCGGCCCGGTCGGAGCGGAACCCGGAGTCGATCTCCCTGTCCCCGTGCTCCCAGGTGACGATCAGCAGACCGCCCTCGGTGAGGACCTTGCCCGCGATGCCCTTGTCCAGGCGGGCGCCGCGCAGGGCGGCGGCCGGGACGAAGAAGTCCTGTGCGCCCGGCCGGACGACGGCCAGGCCCTGGTCCGTCAGCGTCAGCTCGGCGCGGCTGCGGGTGCCCAGGCCGCGGGCGACGATCCGGTCGAGCCACTGCCCCGCGGTGGTGGAGCCGTGGTAGCGGCCGGTCATGGACAGCTTCGGCTCACCCGGGGCGTCGGGGGCGCTCGGCAGCTCGGGCAGATCGCCCTGGAGCTTTCCGCGCCATTTCCAGCCCTCGCGCATCAGCCAGTACAGGAAGATCACGAAGACCAGCAGCCCGGCGACCCAGGCGATCCGGCCGGACCAGTCGGTGACCGGCGCGGAGTGCTGCGCCTCGGCCAGGTGGATCAGTGAAGGAGTCACGCCAGCTTCCCGTCGACGACCGTTGCCCGGCCCCGCAGGAAGGTGTGGGTGATACGTCCCGGCAGCTCACGGCCCTCATAGGGGGTGTTGCGGCTGCGCGAGGCGAAGCCCGCGGGGTCCACCTCTCCACGGTAAGCGGAATCGACCAGGGTGAGGTTGGCGGGCTCACCAGCCGAGATGGGGCGGCCGTGGCCGGTGGCCTGCCCGATCCGGGCGGGGGCGAAGGACATCCGGTCCGCGACGTCCGCCCAGGTCAGCAGGCCGGTGTCGACCATCGTCCGCTGGACGACGGACAGCGCGGTCTCCAGGCCCACCATGCCCATGGCGGCCGCGGCCCACTCGCAGTCCTTGTCCTCGTGCGGGTGCGGGGCGTGGTCGGTGGCGACGATGTCGATCGTGCCGTCGGCGAGCGCCTCGCGCAGCGCCATGACGTCGCGCTCGGTGCGCAGCGGCGGGTTGACCTTGTAGACCGGGTTGTAGGTGCGCACCAGCTCGTCCGTGAGGAGCAGGTGGTGCGGGGTGACCTCGGCGGTGACGTCGATGCCGCGGGACTTGGCCCAGCGGACGATCTCGACGGACCCGGCGGTCGACAGATGGCAGATGTGGACGCGGGAGCCGACGTGCTCGGCGAGCAGGACGTCCCGGGCGATGATCGATTCCTCGGCCACCGCGGGCCATCCGCCCAGGCCCAGCTCGGCGGAGACCACGCCCTCGTTCATCTGGGCGCCCTCGGTCAGCCGGGGCTCCTGGGCGTGCTGGGCGACGACCCCGCCGAAGGCCTTCACGTACTCCAGGGCGCGGCGCATGATCACGGCGTCGTCGACGCACTTGCCGTCGTCGGAGAAGACGGTGACGCCGGCGGCGGACTCGTGCATGGCGCCCAGCTCGGCGAGCTTCTTGCCCTCCAGGCCGACGGTCACCGCGCCGATGGGCTGCACATCGCAGTAGCCGTGCTCCTGGCCGAGCCGGTAGACCTGCTCGACGACGCCGGCGGTGTCGGCGACGGGGAAGGTGTTGGCCATGGCGAAGACGGCGGTGTAGCCGCCGCTCGCCGCGGCGCGGGTGCCGGTCAGGACGGTCTCGGAGTCCTCGCGGCCGGGTTCGCGCAGATGGGTGTGGAGATCGACCAGGCCCGGCAGGAGGATCTTGCCGTCGGCCTCGATGACCTGGGCGCCCTCGGCGCTGGAGACGGTGAGGTCGGTGCCGACGGCGGTGATGGTCTCGTCCGTGATCAGGACGTCCTGCGGCTCCCCGCCCAGCACCTTCGCACCGCGGATCAGGATCTTGCTCATGGTCTTACTTCTCCTCGGTACGGTCGGTACGGGGGCTGGAAACGGCGGGCTCGTTGCCGCCAAGGAGCAGATACAGGACGGCCATCCGGATGGACACGCCGTTGGCGACCTGCTCGACGGCGGTGCAGCGGCCGGAGTCGGCGACCTCGGCGGTGATCTCCATACCGCGGACCATCGGGCCGGGGTGCATCACGAGCGCATGCTCGGGCATCCGCGCCATCCGGTCGCCGTCCAGGCCGTAGCGGCGGGAGTACTCGCGCTCGGTCGGGAAGAAGGCGGCGTTCATCCGCTCGCGCTGCACCCGCAGCATCATCACGGCGTCGGACTTGGGCAGCACGCTGTCGAGGTCGTAGGAGACCTCGCACGGCCAGGTCTCGACGCCGACCGGTACCAGGGTGGGCGGGGCGACCAGGGTGACCTCGGCGCCGAGGGTGTGCAGCAGATCGACGTTGGAGCGGGCGACCCGGCTGTGCAGGACGTCGCCGACGATCGTGATGCGCCGGCCGCCGAGGTCCTGGCCCAGCCCCGCGTCGGGGCCGATCAGCCGGCGGCGCATGGTGAAGGCGTCGAGCAGGGCCTGGGTGGGGTGCTGGTGGGTGCCGTCGCCGGCGTTGATGACGGGCGCGTCGATCCAGCCGGAGGTGGCGAGCCGGTAGGGCGCGCCGGAGGCGCTGTGCCGGATGACGACGGCGTCGACGCCCATCGCCTCCAGGGTCTGCGCGGTGTCCTTGAGGGACTCGCCCTTGGAGACGCTGGACCCCTTGGCCGCGAAGTTGATCACGTCCGCGGAGAGCCGCTTCTCGGCGGCCTCGAAGGAGATCCGGGTCCGGGTCGAGTCCTCGAAGAAGAGGTTGCAGACGGTGCGTCCGCGCAGTGTGGGGAGCTTTTTGATCGGCCGGTCGGCGACCCGGGCCATTTCCTCGGCGGTGTCGAGGATCAGGACGGCGTCGTCGCGCGTGAGGTCGGCGGCCGAGATGAGGTGGCGCTTCATCCGGTTTTCTCCGTGAGTGAAGGAGGTGGTACGGGCATGTCCGTGGCGCGGGCAGGCGTGCGGGCCCGGGGTCGCCGGGTCCGTCTGCGGTGCCTAGCGCTCGTCGGCCGGGGCGGTCCGGCTGAGCCCGAGCAGCACGGCGTCGCGGCCGTCCTCCTCGGTGAGCTGGACCTTTACCGCCTCCCGCAGCGACGTGGGGAGGTTCTTGCCGACGTAGTCGGCGCGGATGGGCAGTTCGCGGTGGCCGCGGTCGACCAGGACGGCGAGCTGGACGGCGCGGGGGCGGCCGATGTCGTTCAGCGCATCGAGCGCGGCGCGGATGGTGCGTCCGGAGAAGAGCACGTCGTCGACGAGGACGACCAGGCGGCCGTCGAGACCGTCCCCGGGGATCTCGGTGCGGGCCAGCGCACGCGGGGGGTGCATCCGCAGGTCGTCGCGGTACATGGTGATGTCGAGCGAGCCGACCGGGACCTCGCGGCCGGTGATCTCCTGGAGCTTGGCGGCGAGCCGCCGGGCGAGGAAGACGCCGCGGGTCGGGATGCCGAGGAGCACCACGTCGTCGGCGCCCTTGGCGCGCTCGACGATCTCGTGGGCGATACGGGTCAGCACCCGTGCGATGTCCGGGCCCTCGAGAACGGGCCGGGCCACGACGGCGGCGCCGTCGGCGGAACTGTGTGCGTCCATACGAAACGGACCCCCTTCTCCGCCTCACGGGACGGACTTTAAAGGACGTCGGAATTACGTGCCTCAGGCTATCAGGGCGCCGCGCCGCGCCGGTCTGCACCCCTGACGGGCGATGGTCTGGCCCATTCGGCTTGACGAAGTCAGATTACGCTGCGTAACCTCACAGTGAGTTACCAGCCCGCGGCTCAGCCGCATGTCGATACAGCCGTCTGGGGAGCTTTATGTCCAGCGAATACGCCAAACAGCTCGGGGCCAAGCTCCGCGCCATCCGCACTCAGCAGGGCCTTTCTCTCCACGGTGTCGAGGAGAAGTCCCAGGGTCGCTGGAAGGCCGTGGTGGTGGGCTCCTACGAGCGCGGCGACCGTGCCGTGACCGTGCAGCGCCTCGCCGAGCTCGCGGACTTCTACGGTGTGCCGGTCCAGGAGCTCCTGCCGGGCACGACGCCGGGCGGCGCGGCCGAGCCGCCGCCGAAGCTGGTGCTGGACCTGGAGCGCCTCGCCCACGTCCCGCAGGAGAAGGCCGGACCGCTCCAGCGCTACGCCGCCACGATCCAGAGCCAGCGCGGCGACTACAACGGCAAGGTCCTCTCGATCCGTCAGGACGATCTGCGCACCCTCGCGGTGATCTACGACCAGTCGCCCTCGGTGCTCACCGAGCAGCTGATCAGCTGGGGCGTGCTGGACGCCGACGCCCGCCGCGCGGTGGCCCACGAAGAGCTCTGACACCGCCACCACCTGCAGAAACGTACCGCCGCTCCGGGGCTCCCGGGGCGGCGGTCGTGTTGTCGGCGGTGCGTCATGTCCGGCGAGAGCGGGTGTGCGCGCGGGCGCGGACGGGGGCGTCAGGGCCGCCAGGCGCCGCTGTGCGGGCATACGAAAGGCCCGGAGCACCTTGCCAGCGCTCCGGGCCTTTTCGTCTGCTCAGCGGTCCGTACGGCGTCCCGGCTAGCGGGCCTCGCGCCGCAGTCCCGGCTTCAGCTCCTTGAAGCGGCCGAGGAGGCCATTGACGAAGGCCGGGGAGTCGTCCGTGGAGAACTCCTTGGCGAGCTGTACCGCTTCGTCGATCGCCACCGCGTCCGGTGTGTCGTCCACCCAGATCAGCTCGTAGGTGCCGAGCCGCACGATGCTGCGGTCGGCCGCCGGCATCCGGTCAAGTTCCCAGTCGATGGAGTAGGTGGAGATCAGCTCGTCGATGCGGCCGGTGTGCTCCGCATACCCCTCGACCAGCTCCAGGGTGTATTCGTTGACCGGCGGCTGCCGGGGGTCGGTCCGGGCGTGCCGCATCCAGTCCGCGAGCACGGACTGCACGTCGACGCCGCGCTGGTCGGCCTCGAAGAGGATCTGGAAGGCGCGCTTGCGGGCCTTGCTACGGGCAGCCACGGTTAGCTGGTCACCCGGCCGAGGTAGTCGCTCGTGCGGGTGTCGACCTTGATCTTCTCGCCCGTGGTGATGAAGAGCGGCACCTGGATCTGGTAGTCGGTCTCCAGGGTGGCGGGCTTGGTGCCACCGGTGGAGCGGTCGCCCTGGACGCCCGGCTCGGTCTCCTTGACGGTCAGCTCGACGGCGGCCGGCAGCTCGACGAAGAGCACCTCGCCCTCGTGCTGCGCGACGGTCGCCTCGAAGCCCTCGACGAGGAAGTTGGCGGCGTCGCCGACCGTCTTGCGGTCGATGTGCAGCTGGTCGTAGTCCTTCATGTCCATGAAGACGAAGTAGTCGCCGTCCATGTAGGAGAACTGCATGTCGCGCTTGTCGACGGTGGCCGTCTCGACCTTCACACCGGCGTTGAAGGTCTTGTCCACCACCTTGCCGGAGAGCACGTTCTTGAGCTTGGTGCGGACGAAGGCCGGGCCCTTGCCGGGCTTGACGTGCTGGAACTCGACGACGGACCAGAGCTGGCCGCCTTCGAGCTTGAGCACCATGCCGTTCTTGAGGTCGTTCGTGGATGCCACGGTTGCGGAATCTCCTGGACTGCAGGTGGTGGGACCACGAAGCCGGGCACCGAGCCGCTACGGCTCACAGTGCGAGCAGCTCCTTGGTCGTGATCGTGAGTAGCTCGGGCCCGCCGTCCGCCTCGGGACGGACGACGAGTGTGTCGTCGATCCGGACACCCCCGCGGCCCGGGAGGTGAACCCCCGGTTCGACGGTGACCGGCACGCAAGCGTCCAGTTTACCCATGGCGGCCGGTGACAACTGCGGGTCCTCGTCGATTTCGAGTCCCACCCCGTGCCCGGTCCAGGGCCCGAGCCGCTCACCGTAACCCGCGGCGACCAGCGTACGGCGGGTCACCTGGTCCACCTCGCGGCACTGCACACCCGGCGCCAGCGCCTCCCGGCCCGCCCGCTGCGCGGCGAACACCAGGTCGTAGAGGTCGATCTGCCAGTCGGCGGGCGTGGTGCCGATGACGAACGTCCGGCCGATCTCGCAGCGGTAACCGCGGTAATTGGCGCCCAGGTTGACGGACAGGAAGTCGCCCTCCTCGACCCGCCGGTCGGTGGGCAGATGTCCGGGGCGGCCGGAGTTCTGGCCGGTGGCGACGGAGGTGGGGAAGGCCGGTCCGTCGGCGCCGTGGTCGACGAGCCGGCGCTCCAGTTCGAGGGCCAGATGGCGTTCGGTGCGGCCCACCAGGATCGACTCCAGCAGTTCGCCCAGCGCCTGGTCGGTGATCTCGGCGGCGATGCGCAGACAGGCGATCTCGTCGTCGTCCTTGACCAGCCGCAGCGCCTCGACGGCACAGCCCAGGTCCGCCAGCCGCACCCGGGGCGCGACCTGGCCGAGCGCCCGGTGGCGGGCCACGGTCAGATGGTGCTCCTCGACGGCCAGGGTGTCCGCGCCGGACTTGGCGGCCAGATCGGCGCCCGCCACGACGGGGTCGCCGCCCCGGGTCGGCAGCACGGAGATCCGCACGTCCTCGGCGGGCCGCCCCTCGGACGGGTCGCCGCTCAGCGGCATGCCGCAGACCAGGACGTCATCGGCCGGGCCCAGCAGCAGGGCGGCGCCGGACGGGGCACAGCCCGTGAGGTAGCGGACATTGGCGGGGCGCGAGATCAGTGCGGCCGTGCTTCCGGCTCCGGCCACGCGGTCGCGCAGCCGCGTGCGTCGGACCGCGTACAACTCGGACATATCCCGAGAGTACGGCGGCACCGCCCGGACGGCCGGTCGAGGGCCGCCGCCCGGGGGACGTGCGGTGGCTACCAGCTGGGCGGGCTGGCGATGGAACGGGCGACCACATCGTCGAGCACGCGCACGGTCGTGGCGACGTCGTGCTGGGAGTTGTCGATGATCGGCAGCCCGGAGCCGTACCACCCGGCCATCCGGCCGTGGATGCGGGCCACCTCTTCGTCGGAGAGCCGGCGGTTGCCGCTGCGGCGGGCGTTGCGCTCCAGGACGATCTCCAGGCCCGGCAGCAGCACGATCGGCAGCAGGCCGGGGCCCACATGCCGCTTCCAGCCGCCGAGGCCGACGACCGGGCGGTCGGGGAAGACGGCGTCGTCGAGGATGCAGGAGATGCCGTTGGCCAGGAAGTTGCGGGCGGCGAAGCCGCAGGTCCGGCGGGCGAGGCGGTACTGCGCCTCGGAGTTGTCGTTCCAGCCCTGCTGCGGATCGGCGAAGCCCGCGCGGACCCATTCGCGCACGTCGTCGAGGCTGATGTGCGCGGTGGGCACCCGCCGGGTGTCGGCCCAGTGGCGGGCGACGCTGGTCTTGCCGGCGCCGGCCGGGCCGATCAGCAGGACCGCGACGGTGGCGTGCGCGGCGGCGTCGTGGGCGGCGGCGTCGGCCGGCGGGTCGGGCAGCGCCACCGGGGCGCCCGGGGGCAGCCGCAGATGGCCGGTGATGTCCGTGCTCTGCGGGGTGGGCGCCTCCTGGTACGGGGCGGGGCCGCCCCAGCCGGGCTGCTGCGCGCCGGGCTGCTGGGCCCCGGGCGCGGCGGGCTGGGGTGCGGCGGGCTGCTGCGGGGCAGGCGGTACGGGAGGTGCAGGGGGCGCGGGAGGCGGCGGTGGCGCCGCGGGGGCCGGCGGTGGGCTCGGCGGTATGGGCTGTCCGTGGTGGGGGGTCCAGTTCATGGTGGCCCCCGTGTCGGATGCCGGCCGGCGGGGCGGTGGCAGCGGAGCCCCCACTGCGTACTGCATCCGATGGATCTCCGTCTCGTGCGGTCGACGTATGCGGTGCTCCCCCAGCTCATGCGGGGTGGGGGTGCCCCCAGCGGTAGCCGTCGGCGTGGGTGGTGCCGAGGTGAACGGTACCCTCCCAACTGCCGGTGGGTGGAGGCTCTCTGGCGTCCGCCGCCCCCGGCGCTCACGGGGTGAACGGCCGAGGGCGGCGGGGAGTGCCCGGGAAGAAGGGCGTCAGCCGGTCAGTTCCTCGGCCAGGGCCCGCAGCGCGAGACGGTACGAGCCGATGCCGAAACCGGCCACCGTACCGCTGGCCACGGCCGCGATGACCGAATTGTGGCGGAACTCCTCGCGGGCGTACGGGTTCGAGATGTGCACCTCGATGAGCGGGGCGGTGCGCTGCGCGGCCGCGTCCCGCATGCCGTACGAATAGTGCGTGAAGGCACCGGGGTTGATGACGACCGGGAGCGAGGCGTCGGCGGCCTCGTGCAGCCAGCGGATCATCTCCCCCTCGTCGTTGGTCTCGCGGACCTCGACGTCAAAGCCCAGCTCCTTGCCGAGCGCGGTGCACTGCTCGACCAGGCCGGCGTAGGAGGTGGCACCGTAGACATCGGGCTCACGGGAGCCCAGGCGGCCGAGGTTGGGGCCGTTGAGGACGAGCACCGGCCGGTTCATGCCCATCCCTCGCTTCGCTCGGCCTGGCATTCGCCAGGGGTGCACCTCTTGATGGGTCTCTCGCTTCGCTCGTTCACTCGGCGATCTCCGCGTGGGCGGCGAGCAGCATGGCCGGGTCCGGGCCCTCCAGGACGGTGGGCTTGGCCAGGCCGTCCAGGACGATGAACCGCAGCCGGTCGCCGCGGGACTTCTTGTCGACCTTCATCGTTTCCAGCAGCTTGGGCCACTGGTCGCCGCGGTAGGTCAGCGGCAGTCCGACCGAGGCCAGGACGGCGCGGTGGCGGTCGGCGGTGGCGTCGTCCAGGCGGCCGGCGATCCGGCCGAGCTCGGCGGCGAAGACCATGCCGACCGAAACGGCCGCGCCGTGGCGCCAGTTGTAGCGCTCGTTCTTCTCGATGGCGTGCGCCAGGGTGTGCCCGTAGTTGAGGATCTCGCGCAGACCGGACTCCTTGAGGTCGGCGGAGACCACCTCGGCCTTGACCCGGATGGCACGCTCGATCAGCTCGGCGGTGTGCGCGCCGTCGGGGCGCTTGGCGCCCTCCGGGTCGGACTCGATCAGATCGAGAATGGCCGGATCCGCGATGAAACCGGCCTTGATGACCTCGGCCAGACCGGAGACGTAGTCGTGCACCGGAAGGGAGTCGAGGGCGGCCAGATCGCACAGCACCCCGGCCGGCGGGTGGAAGGCGCCGACGAGGTTCTTGCCCTCGGCGGTGTTGATACCGGTCTTGCCGCCGACGGCCGCGTCCACCATGCCGAGCACGGTGGTCGGCACGGCGATCCAGCGCACCCCGCGCAGCCAGGTGGCGGCCACGAACCCGGCGAGGTCCGTGGTGGCGCCGCCGCCGACGCCGACGATCACATCGGTGCGGGTGAAGCCGGTCTGGCCCAGCGCCTTCCAGCAGTACGCGGCGACCTCGGCGGTCTTGGACTCCTCGGCGTTCGGCAGCTGGATGGCGATCGCCTCGTAGCCCTGGGACGCGAGATCCTCGCGCAGCGCCTCACCGGTGGCGGCCAGCGCCTCCGGGTGCAGCACCGCGACCCGCTTGGCCGCGGTGCCGATCAGGCCGGGGAGTTCGCCGAGCAGCTGCCGCCCGACGAGCACCTCGTACGGGTCGGTGCCCGCCGTACCGCCCACCTGGATGCGGGTGGCCTGCTCCGTCATGCCTGTTCCTCCCTGTCGACAGGCTGCACCTGCCGTAGCTCCAACGCGTCCAGGATCGTCTCGACGACGTCCTGGGGGGTGCGCTCCCCGGTGTCGATCACGGCGCGGGCGACCTCGGTGTACAGCGGACGGCGGCGCTCCATCAGCTCGCGCCACTGCTTGCGCGGATTGACCGCCAGCAGCGGGCGGGGCGCGTCCAGGCCCACCCGCTTGACGGCGTCGGCGAGCTGGACGTCGAGGAAGACCACCGGCAGCCCCGCCAGCAGCTTGCGGGTGCCGTCGTCCATGATCGCGCCGCCGCCGAGGGAGAGCACACCGGGGTGACTGTCGAGCGCGGCCCGTACGGCCGTGCGCTCCAGCTCCCGGAAGTGCGGCTCGCCCTCGTCGACGAAGATCTCCGCGATCGGCTTGCCGGCCGTGGCGACGATGTCCGCGTCGGTGTCGCGGTAGCCCACGCCGAGCCGCGCGGCCAGCAGCGCACCCACCGTGGACTTGCCCGCACCGGGCGGGCCGATCAGGACGACGGCCGGCGAGGTCACTTGATCGCCAGGTTGTCGAGGAAACCGCGCACGTTGCGGCGGGTCTCGGCGACGCTGTCGCCGCCGAACTTCTCCACCACCGCGTCGGCCAGCACCAGGGCCACCATCGCCTCGGCGACGATGCCGGCCGCCGGCACCGCGCAGACGTCCGAGCGCTGGTGGTGCGCCTGGGCGGCCTCGCCGGTGGTCACATCGACCGTCGCCAGAGCCCGCGGCACCGTCGCGATCGGCTTCATCGCGGCGCGCACGCGCAGCAGTTCACCGGTGGTCAGCCCGCCCTCGGTGCCGCCGGAGCGACCGGAGGTGCGCTTGATGCCGTCCTCGGTGGCGACGATCTCGTCGTGCGCCTTGGAGCCGGGCACCCGGGCCAGGTCGAAACCGTCGCCGACCTCGACGCCCTTGATCGCCTGGATGCCCATCAGGGCGCCCGCCAGCCGCGCGTCCAGACGGCGGTCCCAGTGCACATGCGAGCCCAGACCCACCGGCACGCCGTACGCCAGCACCTCGACGACGCCGCCGAGGGTGTCGCCGTCCTTGTGGGCCTGATCGATCTCGGCCACCATCGCCTTGCTCGCATCGGCGTCCAGGCAGCGCACCGGGTCGGCGTCCAGCTTCTCGACGTCGGAGGGCTTGGGGTAGACGCCGTAGGGGGCCTTGGCCGCCGCCAGCTCCACCACATGCGAGACGATCTCGATACCGGCCGCCTCCTTGAGGAAGGAGCGGGCCACCGCGCCCAGGGCTACCCGGGCGGCCGTCTCGCGGGCGGAGGCGCGCTCCAGGATCGGTCGGGCCTCGTCGAAACCGTACTTCTGCATACCGGCGAGGTCGGCGTGACCGGGGCGGGGGCGGGTCAGCGGGGCGTTACGGGCCAGCTCGGCCAGCACCGCGGGGTCGACCGGATCGGCCGCCATGACCTGTTCCCACTTGGGCCACTCGGTGTTGCCGACCATCACGGCCACCGGCGAACCCAGCGACAGTCCGTGCCGGACTCCGCCGAGGAAGGTGACCTCGTCCCGCTCGAACTTCATCCGGGCACCGCGGCCATAGCCGAGCCGACGGCGCGCCAGCGCGTCCGCCACCAGATCGGTGGTGATCGGGACGCCGGCCGGAAGGCCCTCCAGCGTCGCCACCAGTGCGGGGCCGTGCGACTCCCCCGCCGTCAGCCAGCGCAACCTGCTCAACGGTGCTCCTCGTGTACTGCTCATCCGCGTACGGTCTCCCCCTGATCCTCCCACGTCACCCGGGCAGGGCGGCGCCCCGTCCAGGGAGCGGAACGGGCTGCCCGGGGGCTGGTCGGTGCGCGGCGGGGGCCGGCCGCCCGGTCGGCTCAGCGGCCGGCGAGGGCCGCCTCGCCGGCCCGGCGCATCGCGGCCAGCGGGGCCGGCGCGCGGCCGGTCATCTGCTCCACCTGGAGAACGGCCTGGTGGACCAGCAGGTCGAGCCCGCCGACCACCGCGCCGCCGCGGTCCGCCCAGGCGGCGGCCAGCGCGGTGGGCCAGGGCTCGTAGAGGACGTCGAAGAGGGTGCCGGGGCGGTCCGGCACGGCGGCGGCGAGATCGTCGGTGGCGCCCGCCGGGGTGGTGGCGACGGTCAGCGGCGCGTCGAACGCCTCGGCCGCGTCCTCCCAGGCGGCGGTGCGCACCGCGACGCCCAGCCGCTCGCCCCAGCCGCGCATCTCGTCGGCGCGGGCGGTGCTGCGGACGTACGCGGTGACCTCTCCGGTGCAGATACGCGAGAGCGCGGCCAGCGCGGAGGAGGCGGTGGCGCCGGCGCCCAGGATGGACGCCCGCTCGACCTGCTCCACCCCGCGCTCGGCCAGCGCCGCGAGCATGCCGGGAATGTCGGTGTTATCGCCGATGCGCCGTCCGTCGGCCGTGAAGACGACGGTGTTGACCGCCTCGACCGAGGACGCGGTGTCGGAGATCTCGTCCAGCAGCGGGATGATCGCGCGCTTCAGCGGCATGGTCAGGGAGAGCCCCGCCCATTCGGGCCCGAGTTTCCCGACGAATTCCGCCAGCGTCGCCTCGTCCACCTCGTGACGGCCGTATTCCCAGCCGCTCAGGCCGAGTTCGGCGTAGGCGGCGCGGTGCAGCACGGGGGAGAGGGAGTGCGCGATGGGGGATCCGAGGACCGCCGCCTTCTTCGTTACCGACACAGCCCTGCCTCAGTTCCCGCTCGGATGGTGCTCTTGCTGCCACTTCTTGCGCGCCGCAACAAGTTTTTCGTGCTCGGCGAAAGTCGTGGCGAAATCAGTTTTCTTGTCGTCTATGGAGACGAAGTAGAGCCACCTCTTGGTGGTGTCCGGATTGACCGTCGCCTTCAGCGCCTCGACACCCGGGTTGCCGATCGGGCCGGGCGGCAGCCCCCGGTAGAGATAGGTGTTGTAGGGGTCCTTGGCGTTGTTGATCTCGTGCGAGCCGATATTGGCCTTGCTCTGGTTCGTCAGGTAGTTGTACGTCGAGTCGAACTGGAGCTTCTGGTTGGTGTCGGTGTTGCTCGGGGAAAGCCGGTTGTAGACGACAGCGGCCATCTTCCGGAAGTCGTCATGGGTCATACCCTCGGCCTGGGTAAGGCTGGCGACGGTGATGACCTGCAACGGAGACTTCAGATGGAACTTCCGGGCCTCCGCCTCCAAGTCGTACTTGCCATACGCCTGGGTGGCCCGTCCCACCATCTGCTTGAGGACGTCCACCGGTTTCGTGTTCCCGCCCACGCTGTACGTCGACGGGAAGAGAAAGCCCTCCAGCGGATCCTTGATCTGCGGCGAGTCATTCGCCCAGGACGGCAGCCCGAGTTCCTTGAGGTGACTGAGGGCGTCCTTCTTGGTGGTGCCGGCCTTGAGCTTGAGCTTCTGGTCGATGAGCGAATAGACCGCACGGGCCCGCAACCCCTCGCGCACCGTCAGGCCGTTGCGGCTCTTGGGGTCCAGCATCAGGTCCATGGCCGCGGCCGCCGACATGTGCATGCGCAGCGAATACGTACCGGGCTGGAGGGACCTCGACTTCTTGTCGTCGGCGGACGCCGCCTGCGTGAAGGCACCGGCGCTCTTGATCACGCCCTTTTTCGCGAGGATCTGTCCCATATCCGAAATCAGCGAACCGTCCGGAATATCGACCTCCACGGCGCCGGAGCCCTCGCCCGCATAGTCGGGCGCCGATCCGAAATGGGCCATGAAGAAGTCGTAGCCGAAATAGCCGACGGCACCGACCGCACCGGCGAAGACCAGCGCCGCGACCAGGCACGTGGCCTTGCTGCGCCGCTTTTTCTCCTTCTTGCCCTTGCCGCGCCGCTCGCGGCCGCCGCGCTCGTCCGGCTCGTCGTCGTAGTCGTCGTCCTCACGGTCGTCCGCGAAGAACGAGTGCTCCGGCTCCGGCTTCCGCCGCGGCTCCGGCTCCGCCCGCCAGTCGTCGCCCGCGGCCTCCTCGTACGGCGCTTCGACATGCTGCTCGTACGGCGCCCCGGCGTGCTGCTCGTACTGCTGCGGCGCGTACTCCTGCGCGGCGTACTGCTGCGGCGGGTACTGCTGCTGATGCGGCACCTGCTGGTGCTGCGGATGCGCCGCAGCCTGCTGCCGGTAGGGGTCCGGCGCGTGATAGGGGTCCTGTGCCTGGTAGGGGTCCTGCGGGCCGTTTCCGTAGGCGGGGCGGCCCGCACCGCCGTACGGATCGGCCGGCGCCTGCTGGGCATACGGGTCATAGGGGTCGTACGGCAGCTGCCCGCCCTGTGAGCCGTCCCAGCCGCCGTGGCCGCCCTGGCTCCCGTGTCCCCCCTGGTGCTGCTGCTGGGGGTACGGGACGGACTGCTGCCCGTCCCACTGGGGCTGCTGTGCCTGGCCCCCGTAGGAACCCTGGTCTCCGTAGAGCGGGTCCTCGGGATGCCACGGTTCGGAGCCGTAGCCCCGGCCATACTCGGTCATCGATCCCCTAGAGCCGAGAGGCGGTGCGCTCCGGCCCGGCAGCGCGACTGCGGTGTACCGATCCGCCTCTACTTGCACGCGCGGCTGTTCGAACCGGCGCCACATCGCGCGGAACGTTACCGTATCGCGATCAGATGACCACTTCGACGCTCTCCCCCGGAGGCTGTCCGGAGGTCCTTTCGGTTTCCAGCGCGCTCTGGAGGATGACCACCGCGGCGGCCTGATCGACCACCTTACGGCCCTTCTTGCTCCGCACTCCGGAGGCCCGCAGGCCGTGGGTCGCGGTGACCGTCGACATCCGCTCGTCGACCAGCCGAACCCCTACGGGGGCGATGTTCCGCGCCAACTCCTGGGCAAAGGCCCGGACCTTGGCCGCGGCCGGCCCCTCTCCCCCGCTGAGGGAGCGGGGCAGGCCGACCACGACCTCCAGCGGCTCGTACTCGTCGACAATCGCCTTGAGCCGGCGGTGTGCTGACGGTACGTCACGTCCCGGTACGGTCTCGACCGGGGTGGCGAGGACCCCGTCGGGGTCGCACGAGGCGACCCCGATACGGGCATCCCCGACATCCACGGCGAGACGCCGGCCGCGTCGCATCTCACTCACGCGCGTCAGGCCGCCTCGGCGACCAGGCGCTCGACGGCCTCGAGGGCCTCGGGCACGGCGGCCGGGTTCTGGCCGCCGCCCTGGGCGACGTCCGGCTTGCCGCCGCCTCCGCCGCCGAGCGTCTTGGCGGCCGTACGGACCAGGTCACCGGCCTTGATACCGCGCTCGCGGGCGGCCTCGTTGGTGGCGATCACCGTCACCGGGCGGCCGTTGGCGACCGAGAAGAGGGCCACGACGGCGGGGCGGCCGCCCTGGATGCGGCCACGGACGTCGAGGACGAGCTTGCGCAGGTCGTCGGCGGAGGTGCCGTCGGGGACCTGGCCGCAGGCCAGGGCCACTCCGCGCACGTCCTTGGCGCCCTCGGCGAGCCCCGCGGCGGCCTGGAGCACCTTCTCGGCGCGGAACTTCTCGATCTCCTTCTCGGCGTCCTTCAGCTTGGCCAGGACGCCCGAGATCTTCTCGGGCAGCTCCTCCGGACGGCCCTTGACCAGCTCGGTCAGCTGCGAGACGACGGTGTGCTCGCGGGCCAGGAAGCGGTAGGCGTCCACGCCGACCAGCGCCTCGACGCGGCGGACACCGGAGCCGATGGAGGACTCGCCGAGCAGCTTGACCAGCCCCAGCTGGGCGGTGTTGTGGACGTGGGTGCCGCCGCACAGCTCCTTGGAGAAGTCGCCGATGGTGACCACCCGCACCCGGTCGCCGTACTTCTCGCCGAACTCGGCGATGGCGCCCTGCTTCTTGGCGTCCTCCATGCTCATGACCTCGGCATGGACGTCGAGCTCACGGGCAAGGACGTCGTTGATCTTCTGCTCGACGTCGGTGAGGACCGAGCCGGGCACGGCGGTCGGCGAACCGAAGTCGAAGCGGAAGCGGCCCGGGGAGTTCTCCGAACCGGCCTGGGCGGCCGTCGGCCCCAGGGCGTCGCGCAGCGCCTGGTGGGTGAGGTGGGTGGCGCTGTGGGCGCGGGCGATGGCGCGGCGGCGGCTGACGTCGATGGTGGCGTACGCGGTCGAGCCGAGCACCACCTCGCCGACCTGGACGACGCCCTTGTGGACCGTGACGCCGGGCACCGGCTGCTGGACGTCGCGAACCTCGACGACGGCGCCGGACTCCAGCTTGATCCGGCCGGTGTCGGCGAGCTGGCCGCCGCCCTCGGCGTAGAACGGGGTGCGGTCCAGGACCACCTCGACCTCGTCGCCCTCGTGGGCGGCGGGCGCCGAGGCACCGTTGACCAGCAGGCCGACGACGGTGGACTCGCCCTCGGTGGCGCTGTATCCGGTGAACTCGGTGGCACCCGAGCGGTCGGCGACCTCGCGGTAGGCGGACAGGTTGGCGTGGCCGCTCTTCTTGGCCTGGGCGTCGGCCTTGGCGCGCTCCCGCTGCTCGGTCATCAGGCGGCGGAAGCCCGACTCGTCCACCGACAGGCCCTGCTCGGCGGCCATTTCGAGGGTGAGGTCGATCGGGAAGCCCCAGGTGTCGTGGAGCAGGAACGCCTTGTCGCCGGCCAGGACCGTGCCGCCGGCGGACTTGGTCTCCGTGACGGCGGTGTCGAGGATGTTGGTGCCGGCCTTCAGCGTCTTGAGGAAGGCGGCCTCCTCGGCCAGGGCGACCGTCTCGATGCGGCGGCGGTCCTGAAGCAGCTCCGGGTACTGCTGGCCCATCGTCTTGATGACGACGTCCAGCAGCTCGCCGACGACCATGCCCCTGGCGCCGAGCAGGCGCATGTTGCGGATGGCGCGGCGCATGATGCGGCGCAGGACGTAGCCGCGGCCCTCGTTGCCGGGGGTGACGCCGTCGCCGATGAGCATCGTGGACGTGCGCAGGTGGTCGGCGACGACGCGCAGCGAGACGTCGGAGTCGTGCGAGTCGCCGTAGCGGACGCCGGTGAGCTCGGTGGCCTTGTCGATGACGACGCGCAGGGTGTCCGTCTCGTACATGTTGGGGACGTCCTGCAGGATCATCGCCAGGCGCTCGAGGCCGAGGCCGGTGTCGATGTTCTTGCTGGGCAGCTCGCCGAGGATCTCGAAGTCCTCCTTGCCGGTGCCCGCGCCGCGCTCGTACTGCATGAAGACCAGGTTCCAGATCTCCACGTACCGCTCGTCGTTGACGGCCGGGCCGCCCTCGACGCCGAACTCCGGGCCGCGGTCGTAGTTGATCTCGGAGCACGGGCCGCAGGGGCCCGGGACGCCCATGGACCAGTAGTTCTCCTTCTTGCCCAGGCGCTGGATGCGCTCCTTGGGCACGCCGACGACCTCGTGCCAGATGCGCTCGGCCTCGTCGTCGTCGAGGTAGACGGTGATCCAGAGCTTCTCCGGGTCGAGGCCGTAGCCGCCGTCGGCCTGCGAGCCGGTCAGCAGCTCCCAGGCGTACGTGATGGCGCCTTCCTTGAAGTAGTCGCCGAAGGAGAAGTTGCCGCACATCTGGAAGAACGTGCCGTGCCGGGTGGTCTTGCCGACCTCTTCGATGTCCGGCGTGCGCACGCACTTCTGGACGCTGGTGGCGCACGGCGCGGGCGGCTTGACCTCGCCGAGGAAGTACGGCTTGAAGGGGACCATGCCCGCGTTGACGAGCAGCAGCGTCGGGTCGTCCGCGATGAGCGACGCCGACGGCACGACGGTGTGCCCACGCTCTTCGAAGAAGCGCAGCCAGCGGCGGCGGATTTCAGCCGACTCCATCAGTGGTCCTCATTTCCAGTCGGTCCGGTCAGCCCCGGGCGGCCCGGGGTTCTCGTGGTTCGGTACGGCGTTTCGAGCGCCGCGTGGGAGCGCGGCGCAGGCAGCTCGGCGACCTCGCCGGTGGGGCGAAGGCCGAGCGCGTCGTTCAGCTGCTCTTCACGGTCCGCCATTCCCGCGCGTACGTCCAATGCAAATTGGCGCAGCCGGTGTCCGGTCTCGACGGCCTTGTCCGCGGCCTGTGCGGCGAGGCTGTCGGGCTGCAGCTTGCGCAGCTTTTGGTGGACCTTGGTGGTGGCCCAGACCCCGGCGGCGGCGCCGGTGGTGAACCAGAATGCGCGGCGGAACATCGCGTGATCAGTCCTTGGAGCGGCGGTTGCGGCGCCCGCGGCGGGCGCCGGGCAGGGAGGTGCCGACGACGACGGTGCGCTTCGGCTCGGGTGCGGCCTTCTTGCCGATCGCGCGGCGCACTCCGTAGCCGAACGCCGCGACCTTGACCAGCGGTCCGCCGAAGGCGGAGGAGACGGTCGAGGAGAGCGCGGAGGCGTTGGCGGTGACCTCCTGGACGTCGGCGGCGATGGCGTCGACGCGGGCCAGCTGGGTGTGCGCGGAGCGGACCGTCGCGGACGCGTCGGCCAGCAGCGGTACGGCCTTGTCGGAGATCTCGGTCACCATCTTGGTGGCCGCTTTGAGGGTCCCCGCCAGTCTCGCCAGGGCAACGGCGAGGAAGGACACAAGGATCGCCCAGAAGACGGCCACGAGGATCCCGGCCACCTCTCCACCGGACACGCTGGCACCACTCTCCGACTGCTTGGGGCTGGCTCTCGACCTGCTCGGCTCGTCCCGCTCGGCGTATCCCGCCCGAGAGGCACCCTTGACCTTATCGCGCCGTGACACTCCGTCCGTACCCCGTACCTGGGCAACGCCCGGCACAGACACGCCCGCCGCCTCCCCCTCCGCGAACGGCGGTGGGGAGACGGCGGGCTGAGCGTGTCGCTGCGGCTGGGCCGTGGCTCAGCGGGCGTAGTACTCGACGACGAGCTGCTCGTCGCAGATCACCGGGATCTCCTTGCGGTTGGGGTCCCGGTCGAGGCGGAACGCCAGCGCCTGGAGGTTGACCTCCAGGTAGCGCGGGGTCTCGCCGTCGGGCGCGTAGCCACCCTCGCGCGCGACCAGGAAGGGGTGCTTCTCGCGGCTGCGCTCGCGGACCATCACGACGTCGCCGGGGCGGACGCGGAAGGACGGCTTGTCGACCTTGCGGTCGTTGACCGCGATGTGGCCGTGCACGACCATCTGGCGGGCCTGGTAGATCGTACGGGCCATGCCCGAGCGCAGGACGAGCGCGTCCAGACGCCGCTCGAGCTCGACGACCAGGGCCTCGCCGGTCTTGCCCTCGGCCTTGCGGGCGCGGTCGTAGGCGCGCACCATCTGGCGCTCGCTGATGTCGTACTGGGCGCGCAGGCGCTGCTTCTCCAGCAGCCGGACCTTGTAGTCACTGCTCTGCTTGCGGCCGCGGCCGTGCTCGCCGGGCGGGTAGGGGCGGGCCTCGAAGTACTTGACGGCCTTCGGGGTCAGCGCGATGCCGAGCGCGCGTGACTTCTTGACCTTGGGACGCGACTGGTTCACGTGGAACGGACCTCCGTGTAAGTTAGGTGAGGCTTACCTTAGCGCGAGGAGAACGCATGTTTCGACCTGGGATCCCCCTGCCCGGCGCAGAACGCACCGAGGCGGGTCAGCCGCGTCCCGTGGAAGACGCCCAGCGGCCCACTGCCGCCGAACGCGTACGAACCCTCGTCGAGTCCCATGGTATGGCGTCCCTGAGCATCCCAGGAGTCGAGGAATCCGACGGGACGGGGCTGTCCGACCCGGTCTGCCGCACCGTGACGGCCGACGGAGACGTGCTGTTGCTGGTTCCGGGCGACTCGGCGGCGGCCCGGGCGGCCGCCCACGCCCAGGACGACGACTGTGCGGCCGTGATGGAGATCACCGATGTGGCACCGGTATCCGTGCCCCATCGCATCCGCGGCCGCGCCTGGGTGGCCGGCTGGCTGACGCCCGTGCGGGGTGCGCAGCGCGCCGAGGCGGCCCGGCTGCTCGCCGAGCGGCACCCCGTGGGCGAGCTGCTCGGCATCGGCGAGGCCCTCCAGCCCGACCCGGCGCCGGGGCTCTACGGGCGGCCCGCCTGGATGCTGCTGCGCCTGGAGGTCGGCGAGGGGGCAGTGGACGACCTGTGGGGCGCCGAGCCCTTCGAGCCCGACGAGTTCGCCGCCGCGGCACCCGACCCGCTGGTCGAGCACGAGGCCGAACTGCTCCAGCATCTGCACTCCGCCCACAGCGACCAGGTCCAGGGCCTGTGCGCCCTGCTCGACGGCCGCTCCCCGGCCTGCGGTCTGGCCGCCCGCGCCGTCCCCGTGGCGCTGGACCGCTTCGGGCTGCGCGTCCGGTTCATCGGCGGGTCCGGGGGGCGTCCCCCGGCGGACGGCGGCACCGACGCCGGACGGCACGCCTTCGACGCCCGCTTCGACTTCCCCGAGTCGGTGCGCTCCGTGGCCGAGCTGCGCCGGGCCATGCACACCCTGTTCGAGGCGGCCGCGCAGTAGGGGGCCGCGCGGTCGTCGGGCCCCGGCCGGACTACTCGCCGCCCCCGGGCTCCCCCGGGGTGCCCTTCAGACGGGCCCGGACGCGCTCGGCGACCTCGGCGTAACGGGCCTCCGCGCCATGGCGGGTGGGGGTGTAGTACCGCTTGCCGTGGACCTCGTCGGGGGCGTACTGCTGGGCGGCGATACCGCCGGGCAGATCGTGCGGGTACTGATAGCCCTGGCCGTGGCCGAGCTTCTGTGCGCCCTGGTAGTGGCTGTCGCGCAGATGGGGCGGCACCGCGCCGGCGTGGCCCGCGCGGACGTCCGCCAGGGCGGCGTCGATCGCCAGATACGCGGCGTTCGACTTGGGGGCCAGGGCCAGCGCGATGGTGGCCTGGCTGAGCGTGATCCGCGCCTCGGGGAAGCCGATCATGGCCACGGCCTGGGCGGCGGCGACGGCGGTCGGCAGGGCCGTCGGATCGGCCAGCCCGATGTCCTCGCTCGCGGAGATCATCAGTCGGCGGGCGATGAACCGGGGGTCCTCACCGGCCTCGATCATGCGGGCCAGATAGTGCAGGGCCGCGTCCACATCGGAACCGCGGATGGACTTGATCAGCGCGCTGGCGACGTCGTAGTGCTGATCGCCGGCCCGGTCGTACTTCACCGCCGCCCGGTCGACGGACTCCTCCAGCGTCTGGAGCGTGATCTCCTGCTCGCCCTTGGCTATCGCGGACCCGGCCCCGGCCTCCAGGGCCGTCAGCGCCCGCCGGGCGTCGCCGCCCGCGATCCGCAGCAGATGCGCCTCGGTGTCCGCGGGCAGGGTGACGGCGCCGGCCAGCCCCCGCTCGTCGGTCAGCGCGCGGTGCAGCAGCCCGCGCAGATCCTCGTCCGTCAGCGGTTCGAGGGTCAGCAGGAGGGAGCGGGAGAGGAGGGGGGAGATCACGGAGAAGTAGGGGTTCTCGGTGGTCGCGGCGATCAGGGTGACCCAGCGGTTCTCGACGGCCGGCAGCAGCGAGTCCTGCTGGGCCTTGCTGAAGCGGTGGATCTCGTCCAGGAACAGGACGGTCTCCCTGCCGAAGCCGCCGGACGCGCGGCGGGCGCCGTCGATGACCGCGCGCACCTCCTTGACCCCGGCCGTGATCGCGGAGAGCTCCACGAAGCGCTTGTTGGTCGCCTGGCTGACGACATACGCGAGGGTGGTCTTGCCGATGCCGGGCGGGCCCCAGAGGAAGACGGACGACGGGCCCGCCGGTCCTCCCTGCCCCTCCCCCACCAGCCGCCGCAGCGGCGATCCCGGTTTGAGCAGATGCTGCTGCCCCACCACCTCGTCGAGCGTGCGCGGACGCATCCGTACGGCGAGCGGGGACCCCGCGGGGTCCTTCTCCTGACGGTCTTCGGCGGCGGCGGTG
This sequence comes from Streptomyces gilvosporeus, assembly GCF_002082195.1. Lineage (GTDB taxonomy): Bacteria > Actinomycetota > Actinomycetes > Streptomycetales > Streptomycetaceae > Streptomyces > Streptomyces gilvosporeus. Next base: position 2,196,013 of record NZ_CP020569.1, read on the forward strand.
AACAGGTCGGGCTCCACGTCGACGAGCCTATGCCACCCCACTGACAACGCCCCGGCCGTCCAGGGGGACGGGCCGGGGCGCGAGAGTCACGGGCGCGGCGAGACGCTAGAGCAGGGTGCTCCAGTACGTCGACCACCACTTGGTGAGGATCAGCAGCGCGATCACGCCGTACCAGAGCACCGGCACGACCCAGTGGAACTCCACCACGGTCCGGCGCAGCCCGTCGGGGGCCGGGATGATGCGGTGCTTGAGGTTGTGCACGGTGGTGTACCAGAACATCAGGATGGTGACGCACCAGGTCAGCGTGCACCACAGGCACAGCGAGTTGATCACGTAAAGCGACTGGGACATCAGCCACATGCAGAACACCGTGGCGAGCAGGGTGCCGATGTTCAGCCCGATCCAGTACCAGCGGCGGAAGCGGGCGCCGGCCAGCAGGCCCATGCCGATGGCCATCACCACGCCGAAGCCGACCAGGCCGGCCATCGGGTTGGGGAAGCCGAAGACGTTCGCCTGCGGGCTCTTCATGACATTGCCGCAGGAAATGATCGGGTTGAGGCTGCACGCCGGCTGGAAGTTCGGGTTCTTGAGCAGCTCGAACTTGTCCAGGGTGATGACCCACGCCGCCAGGAGACCCAGCGCGCTGGTGATCACCAGGAGCAGGGCGTAGCCGCGGCCCGATCCGATGGTGCCCGCGTCGCCGGCGGGCCGGTCGTCGGTGGACACGTCGTCAGCCGCTGTCATCGTCATATCGCCGTTCCGTCGGTCGCTGGGCAGAGGGGCCGGGCGGGCCCGCGAGGCCGCGGGCGCGCCGTTCATTCTGCCTCAACTCGCCGACGGGCCACCGTTCGCTGTGCATAAAGAGCGGTGCAGAAACGGGCGGCGCCCGGACCGTGTGAATCCGCGCGCCGCCCGTTGACAACCCCGGCCGCTGCCGGCCCGGCTCAGCCCAGCGCCCGCCGGACCTCGTCCACGACGGCGTCCAGCGCCACCGGCGTCTGCTCACCGCTGGTGAGGTCCTTGAGCTGGACGACACCCTCGGCCAGATCCCGCTCGCCGGCCACCAGCGCCAGCCGGGCACCGGAGCGGTTGGCGGACTTCATGGCGTTCTTCAGGCCCTTGCCGCCGTAGGCGAAGTCGGTGGCCACACCGGCCCGGCGCAGCTCGGTGACCGCGCCGAACAGCACCCGGCGGGCCTCGTCGCCGAGCGGGACCGCGTAGACGGACGTCGCGGCGGGGATGTCCAGCGCGATGCCCTCGGCCTCCAGCGCCAGGACCGTACGGTCGACGCCCAGCGCCCAGCCGACGGACGGCAGCGCGGGCCCGCCGATCATCTCGGACAGGCCGTCGTAGCGGCCGCCGCCGCCGACCGCGGACTGCGAGCCCAGGCCGTCGTGGACGAATTCGAAGGTGGTGCGGGTGTAGTAGTCCAGCCCGCGCACCAGCTTCTCGTCGTCCTCGAAGGCCACCCCGGCCGCGGTCAGCAGCTCGCGCACCTGCTCGTGGTACGCCTTGCACGCCTCGCACAGGTAGTCGCGCAGCATCGGCGCCCCGGTCAGCTGCTTCTGTACGTACTCGCGCTTGTCGTCCAGGACGCGCAGCGGGTTGATGTCGACCCGGCGGCGGGTGTCGTCGTCCAGGTCGAGTCCGCGCAGGAAGTCCTGGAGCGCGGCGCGGTAGACCGGGCGGCACTCCTGGTCGCCCAGGGAGTTGAGCAGGATGCGGAAGTTGCGCAGCCCCAGGGAGCGGTACGCCTGGTCGGCCAGGATGATCAACTCGGCGTCCAGCGCCGGGTCCTCCGCGCCGATCGCCTCGGCGCCGACCTGCGAGAAGTGGCGGTAGCGGCCCTTCTGCGGACGCTCGTAGCGGTAGTACGAGCCGGAGTACCAGAGCTTGACGGGGAGGTTGCCGCCCTTGTGGAGGTTGGCCTCCAGCGCCGCGCGCAGCACGGACGCGGTGCCCTCGGGGCGCAGCGCCAGCCGGTCGCCGCCCTTGGTCTCGAAGGCGTACATCTCCTTGGTCACGATGTCGGTGGACTCACCGACGCCGCGGGCGAACAGCTCGACGTTCTCGAAGCCGGGTGTCTCGATGTAGCCGTAGCCGGAGTTCTTCAGCGGGCCGGCGATCGCCTCGCGGACCGCCAGATAGGTGGCGGAATCCGGCGGCAGCAGGTCGTAGGTGCCCTTGGGTGCCTGAAAGGTGCTCACGGAAGGTCTCGTCACATTCCTCGTCGTGGAGCGGCGGCGATGCCGTCTCCGAGGCCGGCGGCCACCTGCCGCAGGAAGGGGTTGGTGGCGCGCTCATGGCCGATGGTGGTCTGGGGGCCGTGGCCGGAGAGGACCACGGTCGAGTCGTCCAGCGGGAGGCATACGCGCTCCAGCGACCGGAGGATCTCGGCGTGGTCGCCGCCCGGCAGATCGGTGCGTCCGATGGAGCCGGCGAACAGCAGGTCGCCCGAGAAGAAGACCGGCGGAACATCCGCCTGCTCGGGCATCCGGAACGTCACCGACCCCTTGGTATGGCCCGGTGCGTGCGCGACGGAGAACTCCATTCCGGCCAGTTCCAGCGCGCTGCCGTCGGTCAGCTCCTTGACGTCGTCCGGCTCCCCGACGGTCAGCTCCCCCATGAGCTGCTGACCGATGGAGCGGCCCAGCGCCTTCTCCGGGTCGCTCATCATGAAGCGGTCCTCGGGGTGGATCCAGGCGGGGACGTCGTGCGCGCCGCACACCGGGACGACCGAGGCGACATGGTCGATATGGCCGTGGGTGAGGACGACGGCGACGGGCTTGAGCCGATGCTTTGCGAGCGCCTCCTCGACTCCTTGGGCCGCCTGATGGCCCGGGTCGATGATCACGCACTCCTCGCCTGCGGCGGGGGCGACCAGATAGCAGTTGGTCCCCCAGGCCCCGGCGGGGAACCCGGCAATCAGCACGTTCGTCCTTAAGGGTCGGTGGCGGTCGGTCCGCGGGAGTGCTCCCGGAACATCTCGGCAGCTCCAGAGCTTACCGACGCGACTCCCGCGGGGGCGAACCCGTATACGGTACGGCCACGGCGGACGACGGCCCCCGACGGCCGGACCGCGACGCCCGGAACGCGACCCACTCGATGCCCAGCGATGATCGGACAAGGAGACGACCGGTGGTCAGCAAGGATCAGCGGCGGCGGCAGCTCGCCCGGGAGAAGTACGCGCGCCAGCAGCAGCGGCGCACCGCCGCGCAGCACAGGGCTCGGCGGCGCACCGTGATCATCGCGTCCGCCCTGGCGGTGGCCCTGGCCGCGGGCGTGGCCGCGTTCTCGTCGGCCGCGCTCATGGGCGACGACCGGGCCGACGACCGGGCGGCGGCCGATCCCTCGTCCACCGCCGCGCCGGATCCGTGCCAGACACCCGCCAAGGGCGCCCCGTCCAAGGCGAAGTGGAAGAAGGAACCGGCCATGTCGATCGACACCGGCGCCTCCTACACCGCGGCCCTCCACACCACCTGCGGACAGATCGAGCTGAAGCTGGACGCGGCCGGGGCACCGCACACGGTGAACTCCTTCGCGTTCCTGGCCGGCAAGCGCTTCTTCGACCACAGCCGGTGCCACCGCTTCCTCGACCGGCGCATCTACGTCCTCCAGTGCGGCGATCCGACCGGCACCGGCACCGGCGGCCCCGGCTACACCCTCCCGGACGAGAACCTCAAGGACCCGAAGATCAAGGGCGGTGTCTATCCGGCGGGCACGGTCGCGATGGCCAACAGCTACGACGGTAAGCACGACAACACCCGCAACAGCGGCGGCAGTCAGTTCTTCCTCGTCTACAAGGACAGCCCGCTGCCCGCGAACTACACGCCGTTCGGGACCGTCACCGGCGGTATGGACGTCCTGAAGAAGATCGCCGCGGCCGGGTCGCGGCCGGACCCGCAGATCGGCAGTACGGCGCCCAACGCCACCGTCGTCATCGACAGGGCGACGGTCGCCAGGAGCTGACCCCCGGTGACCGGCATGCGGCTTTCCGCCGTTCCGCACGTCCGCCCGCGGCCTAACGGCCTGGGGAGCAATAGGGATCGGCGTCGCGGCGCCCGGCACGGCCGCTCGCGGCGTTGCCGAAATGCCCTAGTAGCTCCGCTACGAGGACCTTCCGGCGCCTTGCGATCGACCGCACCAGACGCCGCTCCTTCTCCCGATCCCTATTGCTCCCCAGGCCGAACCGCGGAATTTCGGTCGTGCTGGATGCGGACAGCCGGACGCCGGTCGCCTAGATTGGCGGTGGGGCAGGGTGCCCGCCCGGCGGTGCCACCCTCACCCGCAAGAGAGCACGTCGGACCGGCCAGGGCGCGGCTCTGCCGGACAGAAACTGTGGACGATGCCGGGGGGCCGCACGCCCCCGTCGGCATCATGTGGAGGAGGCGCTGTGAGCAGCGACCCATGGGGCCGCGTCGATGAGACGGGGACCGTGTACGTGCGTACCGCCGACGGCGAGCAGGTCGTCGGATCGTGGCAGGCGGGTACTCCCGAGGAGGCCCTCGCCTACTTCGAGCGCAAGTATGAGGGCCTGGTCGTCGAGATCGGCCTCCTCGAGCGCCGGGTCAAGACCACCGACCTGTCGGCGAAGGACGCCCAGACCGCCATCGACCATCTGCGGCAGCAGGTCGACGAGCACCACGCGGTGGGCGATCTGGAGGCGCTGAGGAAGCGGCTGGACAAGCTCGTCGAGACCGTCGAATCGCGGCGCGAGGAACGCAAGGCGCAGAAGGCCAAGCAGAGCGACGAGGCCCGGCTGGCCAAGGAGAAGCTGGTCGCCGAGGCCGAGGAGCTGGCCGCCAGCGAGCAGTGGCGGGCGGCGGGCGAGCGGCTGCGGGCGCTGGTCGACACCTGGAAGAGCCTGCCGCGGCTGGACCGCAAGGCGGACGACGAGCTGTGGCACCGCTTCTCGCACGCCCGCTCGGCGTTCTCCAAGCGGCGCAAGGCGCATTTCGCCTCGCTGGACGCGCAGCGCGAGGAGGCCCGTAAGACCAAGGAGCGGCTGGTCAAGGAGGCCGAGTCGCTGTCGCAGTCGACGGACTGGGGCGCCACCGCCGCCCGCTACCGCGAGCTGATGGCCGACTGGAAGGCCGCCGGCCGGGCGCAGCGCGAGCACGAGGACGACCTGTGGAACCGCTTCCGCGGTGCGCAGGACGTCTTCTTCCAGGCGCGCAGCGAGGTCTTCGCCGAGCGCGACGCCGAGCAGCGGGAGAACCTGACCCGCAAGGAGGAGCTGGCCATCGAGGCCGAGAAGCTGCTCCCGGTCACGGACCTGAAGTCCGCGCGGGCCGCGTTCCGATCGGTCAACGAGCGGTGGGAGGCCATCGGCCATGTGCCGCGCGACGCCCGGCCGAAGATCGAGGGCCGGATGCATGCCGTCGAGCGCGCCATCCAGGAGGCCGAGGAGGCCGAGTGGCGGCGGACCAACCCCGAGGCGCGGGCCCGCGCGGCGGGGCTGACCGGCCAGCTCCAGGACGCCGTCGACAAGCTGGAGAAGCAGATCGAGACGGCGCGCGCCGCGGGCAACACCGCCAAGGCGGACAAGCTCGGCCGTGAGCTGGAGGGGCGCAGGGCGCTGCTGGACCAGGCGCTGAAGGGACTGGAGGAGTTCGGCGGCTGAGGTATCGGACGCCGAAGGGCCCGGTACGGGATCCGTACCGGGCCCTTCGTCTGCCTGCTACGGCCTGCGGGCCGACGTCACCCGGTACACGTCGTACACGCCCTCCACGCCGCGTACGGCCTTGAGCACATGCCCCAGATGCTTGGGGTCGCCCATCTCGAAGGTGAAGCGGGAGGTGGCGACGCGGTCGCGGGAGGTCTGGACGGCCGCGGAGAGGATGTTGACGTGCTGGTCGGACAGCACCCGCGTGACGTCCGACAGCAGCCGGGAGCGGTCCAGGGCCTCGACCTGGATGGCGACCAGGAAGACCGAGGACTGGGTGGGCGCCCACTCGACGTCCAGGATCCGCTCGGGCTGCTGGGAGAGCGAGTCGACGTTGACGCAGTCACCGCGGTGCACCGAGACGCCGCTGCCGCGGGTGACGAAGCCGATGATGGGGTCGCCCGGCACCGGCGTACAACAGCGGGCCAGCTTGACCCACACATCGTCGACGCCCTTGACGACCACGCCCGGATCGGCGCTGGAACGGCGCTTGGAGCGCGGCCGGATCGGAGTGGACTCGGCGATGTCCTCGGTGGCCTCGTCCTGCCCGCCGAGCGCCTGCACCAGCTTCTGGACGACGCCCTGCGCGGCGACATGTCCCTCGCCGATGGCGGCGTAGAGGGAGGAGATGTCGGGGTAGCGCATCTCGTGGGCGAGGGTGACCAGGGAGTCGCCGGTCAGGATCCGCTGGATGGGCAGGTTCTGCTTGCGCATGGCGCGGGCGATGGCGTCCTTGCCCTGCTCGATCGCCTCGTCGCGGCGCTCCTTGGAGAACCAGCCGCGGATCTTGTTGCGGGCGCGCGGCGATTTGACGAAGCCGAGCCAGTCGCGGGACGGTCCGGCGCCCGGCGCCTTGGAGGTGAAGACCTCCACCAAGTCGCCGTTGTCCAGGGTCGATTCGAGCGGGACGAGGCGTCCGTTGACCCGCGCTCCTATCGTGCGGTGACCGACCTCGGTGTGCACCGCGTAGGCGAAGTCGACGGGCGTGGCGCCGGCCGGGAGCGCTATCACGTCGCCCTTCGGCGTGAAGACGAAGACCTCGTTGCGCGAGAGGTCGAAGCGCAGCGATTCGAGGAACTCGCCCGGGTCCTCGGTCTCCTTCTGCCAGTCGAGCAACTGCCGCAGCCAGGCCATGTCGTTGACCGTGTCCTGGCCCTTGCCGGCGTTCTTCGGCACATCCGTACGGATCTTGGAGGCGCCGGCGACCGCCTCCTGCTTGTACTTCCAGTGCGCGGCGATGCCGTACTCGGCGCGGCGGTGCATGTCGAAGGTGCGGATCTGGAGCTCGACGGGCTTGCCGCTGGGGCCGATCACCGTCGTGTGCAGCGACTGGTACATGTTGAACTTCGGCATCGCGATGTAGTCCTTGAACCGGCCGGGGACCGGGTTCCATCGCGCGTGGATCGTGCCGAGGGCGGCGTAGCAGTCGCGGACCGTGTCGACCAGGACGCGGATGCCCACCAGGTCGTAGATCTCCGCGAAGTCGCGGCCGCGGACGATCATCTTCTGGTAGACGCTGTAGTAGTGCTTGGGGCGGCCGGTGACGGTGGCCTTGATGCGGGCGGCGCGCAGATCGGCCTGGACCTCGTCGGTCACTATCGCCAGATACTCGTCCCGCTTGGGCGCCCGCTCGGCGACCAGACGCACGATCTCGTCGTACATCTTGGGGTAGAGGATCGCGAAGGCGAGGTCCTCCAGCTCCCACTTGATGGTGTTCATGCCCAGGCGGTGGGCGAGCGGGGCGTAGATCTCCAGCGTCTCGCGGGCCTTCTTCTCCTGCTTCTCCCGCTTGAGGTAGCGCATGGTGCGCATGTTGTGCAGCCGGTCGGCGAGCTTGATGACCAGGACGCGCGGGTCCTTGGCCATCGCGACGACCATCTTGCGGACGGTCTCGGCCTGTGCGGCCTCGCCGAACTTGACCCGGTCGAGCTTGGTGACGCCGTCGACCAGCAGCGCCACCTGGTCGCCGAAGTCGCGACGCAGCTGCTCCAGGCCGTATTCGGTGTCCTCGACGGTGTCGTGCAGCAGGCCCGCCATCAGCGTGGCCGGGTCCATGCCCAGCTCGGCGAGGATGGTGGTGACCGCGAGCGGGTGGGTGATGTACGGGTCACCGCTCTTGCGCTTCTGGCCGCGGTGCCAGCGCTCGGCGACCTGGTAGGCCCGCTCGACCTGGCGCAGCGTGGCGGTCTCGATCTTGGGGTCGTTGGCGCGGACGGCGCGCAGCAGCGGTTCGAGGACCGGGTTGTACGGGCTGGAGCGCTGTACGCCCAGTCGGGCGAGGCGGGCCCGGACGCGGTTGGGTGTCCCGGAGCGGCCCGCGGAGGCGGACGGGGCGGGCTTGGGCGCCGAGGAGGCGGCGTGCGCTCCCGGCGGCCCGGCCTTGGCGGGCGGCTTGGGCGCGGCGGTGCCGGGCCGGGCTCCGGTCGCGGTCGCGCCCTGCTTCTTCGCGTCCGCCGGACGGGGCGTGGCGCCGCTCTTGCCGGCCCCGGACGTGGCGGGGGACGCCGCGTCCTTGGGCTTCGGCTCGTCCTGGCGCGCGGCGGTGGATCCCTTCGGACGCAGTCCGGGGGAGAGCGGCTGGGCCTCGTCTGGCAAGAGCACTCCTCAAGCGGTTCCGGACCCCGAGACCACGAACAGGCCGGGGTGCCATGGTATCGACCCGCGGCCCGGCGCTCTTGCGCGGCCTGGTTCCGTACATGACACAGCGGCAGGGGCACCCGGAATGTTCCCGGGTGCCCCTGCCGCGTACGACGGTCCGCGCTGCGGTTCAGACCGTGATCAGGGCCTCCAGCGGAGCGCCCTTCAGGCCCGGCTCCAGCCGCTGCCGCCCGGCGAGGAAGCCGAGCTCCAGCAGCACCGCCACGCCCGCGACCTCGGCGCCCGCACGGCGGATGAGCTGGAGCGAGGCATCGGCGGTGCCACCGGTGGCGAGCACGTCGTCGATCACCAGCACCCTCTCCCCCGGTGCCAGCGCATCGGCGTGGATCTCGATCTCGGCGGTGCCGTACTCCAGGTCGTAGCTCTGCCCGAGCGTCTCCCCGGGCAGCTTGCCGGCCTTGCGTGCGGGGACGAAGCCGACCCCGGCCCGTACGGCGACGGGCGCGGCGAGGATGAAGCCGCGCGCCTCCAGGCCGACGACCTTGTCCGCGCGGTGCCGGGCGCACAGATCGGCGAAGGCGTCGGTCAGCGCGCCGAAGGCGGCCGGGTCGGCCAGCAGCGGGGTGATGTCCTTGAACATCACGCCCGGCTGCGGATAGTCGGGGACGTCCGCGATCCGGCCGAGCAGCAGCTCGCGCAGCGCTGCAGGGGCGGTCATCGGCGCTTGCCCGACGGACGGCCGCGACCGCGGTTGCGGGCGTCGGGCTGGGGGCGCGGTCCGACGACGGAGGCGCCGTCCTCGGGGTCGTCCTGCGGGTCGTCCACCGCCTCCGCGCGGCTCGCCTCCTTGGCCTCGGCCGCGGCGCGCTTGGCCCTGACCCGCTTGGCCAGCGCCTTCATCTGCGGCTCGCGCTCCTTGAGGTCGGCGACCAGCGGAGTGGCGATGAAGATCGAGGAGTACGCACCGGCCGCCAGACCGACGAACAGGGCCAGCGAGATGTCGTTGAGCATGCCCGCGCCCAGCACCCCGCCGCCGACGAACAGCAGACCGGCGACCGGCAGCAGCGCCACGACCGTGGTGTTGATGGAGCGCACCAGGGTGCCGTTGATGGAGCGGTTGGCGATCTCGCTGTAGGTGAAGCGGGTCTGCTTGGTGATGTCCTTGGAGGCTTCCTTGAGGCTGTCGAAGACGACGACCGTGTCGTACAGGGAGTAACCGAGGATGGTCAGCAGACCGATGACCGTGCCCGGGGTGACCTCGAAGCCGACCAGGGCGTAGACGCCGACGGTGATCGTCAGGTCGTGGATCAGCGCGATCAGCGCGGCCAGCGCCATCCGCCACTCGAAGGCCACGGCCAGATAGAGCACCACCAGGACCATGAAGATCCCCAGGCCCAGCCACGCCTTGTCGGCGATCTGCTCGCCCCAACTCGGGCCGACCAGCTGGGTGTTGACGTTGTCGACCGGGACCTTGAGGTCCTTGGCGATCTGCTCCTGGACGGGCAGCGACTGCTTGGTGTCCAGGCCGCTGATCTGGATGCGCAGCGTGCCGTTGCCGAGCTTCTGCACCATGGCCTGGTGGCCGGGGGCCGCCGACTCGGCGGTGTGCTGGGCCTCTGCGGACGACACGGAGGTCTTCGGGGTGCTGAAGACCGCACCGCCGGAGAACTCGATACCGAAGTTCAGCCCCCGCACCGCCAGGCCCACCAAGGCCGTGATGGTGATGAGGATCGAGATGCCGTACCAGATCTTCCGCTTGCCGATGAAGTCGTAGCCGACCTCACCGCGGTAGAGCCGGGCGCCGATGCTTCCGAGCTTGGACATCTCACGCCTCCTTCGTCTGGGTGGGGGCGGTGCGACGGCGGCGCAGCGGCGGCTTGGCGCCCAGGCGCTTGGGGTCGAGACCGGACCAGGGGTGGCCGTTGGCGAAGAACTTCCGCCGGGCCAGCAGCGTCATCAGCGGCTTGGTGAAGAGGAAGACCACGACGACGTCGAGCAGGGTGGTCAGGCCGAGGGTGAAGGCGAAGCCCTTCACCTTGCCGACGGTGACGATGAACAGCACCGCGGCGGCCAGGAACGACACGAAGTCGGAGACCAGGATCGTGCGGCGGGCCCGGGGCCAGCCGCGTTCGACGGCCGGGCGCAGCGTGCGGCCCTCGCGGATCTCGTCCCGGATGCGTTCGAAGTAGACGATGAAGGAGTCGGCGGTGATACCGATGGCGACGATGGCGCCGCAGACCGCCGGGAGGTTCAGCGCGAACCCGATGGCCGGGCCGAGCAGCGTCATGATCGTGTACGTGAGGATCGCCGAGACCGTGAGGCTGGCCAGCGCGACCAGCGACAGGCCCCGGTAGTAGGCGATCAGGTAGAGGACGACCAGGCCGAGGCCGATCGCACCGGCCAGCAGACCGGCGTGCAGCTGCTCGCCGCCGAGCGCCGCGGTCACCGTGGTCTCGTCGTCGATGTGGAAGGACAGCGGCAGGGCGCCGTACGACAGCATGTTGGCCAGGTCCTCGGAGGACTGCTGGGTGAAGCCGCCGCCGGAGATGGTGGCGCTGCCGCCGTTGAGCTGCTGGTCGACGCGCGGGTCGGAGACCACCGCGCCGTCCAGGACGATCGCGAACTGGTTCTGCGGCGGCGCCTTGGCGGCGAGCTTGCCGGTGATGTCCGCGAACTTCTTGCCGCCGTCCGAGGTGAAGTCCATCTGGACGATCCAGCCCTGGCCGCCCTGGCTGTCGAAGGCCGCCTTGGCGTCCTTGACGTCCATGCCCTCGACGGCCACCGGGCCGAGCACGTACTTCTGCGTGCCCTCCTGGTTACAGGCGACGACCTGATCGGACGGCTTGGCGTTGGCGGCCTGCTGGCCTGCCAGGGCGCGGCCCTGCTTGGTGGAGCAGTCCAGCGCGGCGAGCTGCTTCGCGATCCCGGCGCCGGGACCCGGCGGGGTCGGCGACGGCTTCGGCGAGGGCTTGGCCGAACCCGAGGGGGTGGGCTTGGCGGACGGCGCCTTCTTCAGCGCGTCGGTGACGGGCCGGCCCTGCGTGGTCGGCGAGGCGCTGGGCTTCGACGGGGAGGTGACCTTCTGCTGCGAGCCCTGCTTGCCGCCGGCCTTGTCGCCCTTGCCCTGGTCGTTCTTGCCCTGCTGGCCCTTGGAGGGGTTCGGCACGGGGGTCTTGGTGCCCGGGGCAATGGTCAGCACCGGCCGGAATCCGAGCTGGGCGGTGGTGCCGACCTGCTGGCGGGCCTGCTTCGCGTCCGTCCCCTTGGGGATGTTCACGATGATGTGGTCGTTGCCCTGCGTCTGGACCTCGGTCTCGGACACACCCAGACCGTTGACCCGCCGCTCCATGATCCCGGCGGCGGTGTTCATATTGGTCTCGTTGATCGCGTTGGGCTTACCGGGCTGGTTCTGCGCCGCCAGCGTGAAGCTGGTGCCGCCCGCCAGGTCGATGCCCAGCCGCGGCGTGAGATGCCCGTACCAGAACATCCCGCCGACCAGCCCGATCATCACGACCAGGATCAGGACCAGGGTGCGACCCGGATGCCCATGGCCAGCGGGCGCCCTGCGGCCCTTCTTCGGTGCTGCCACCTTCTCGTATCTCCCTGTCCAACCCCTCGGCTTCGGGTGTTGCCGAGCGGCCACGAAGTCTTGTGGGGACGTGCCCCCCGCCGGAGCCTAGACCGTCAGGGAACCGCGGTGCGCCGTAGGCGCGGCACAGCGCGGTTCCCCGGGGGCGGACTACTTCGCGTCGTCGCCGCCGGTCTTCTTGTCCTCCTTGGCGGATTCCGCATCGGCCTCGGCGGCGTCCTTGCCGGCCTCGGCTCCCTCGGCGGGCTTGTCGGCCGCGGCCTCGGGGGCGTCCTTGCCCAGGTCGATCTTGTCGGCCTTCTCGGCCTTCGCGGTGTCCTCATCCGCGGCGTCGCCGGTCAGCGACGAGGCGTCGTCCGGAACGACCGGCTCGTCGGTCTTGATCGGGTCGGCGCCGTCCAGGATGCGGTTGTACTCGTCATCGGCGAGCACGGCGCCGATGGCGTTCTTGGCGTAAATGGCGTGCACGCCCGGCGCCACCTCCAGGAGGACGGACTCCTCGTGGATTTCCTTGACGGTGGCATACATGCCCCCGATCGTCCGGACGCCGGTGCCAGGCTGCATCTCGTTACGCATCTGCTGCGCCGCTTGCTGCTTCTTCTTGGCCGACCGGGTCATCAGGAACATGGCCCCGATGAGGACGATGAAGGGGAGGAGAGTCACGAGACTATTGGGCACGGGACGGACATCCTTCGCACGACCGCTGGTCCGCGGTCTGATATACGGGGGTGGGTATGCGGTCCGTACGGACGGCATCGGCGGAGTCTAAGCGAGTCCCCACCACAGGAACAACGCTCAGCATCGCACCGCAGTTCCTGGCCGGGCGAGTCTCCGCGCCGTCACGGCCCGAACAGTCCCTGCTGCCCGCCCGCCCCCGCCTGCTGCTGCGGCGGGACCAGCCCCATATGGGACCAGGCCGCCGGGGTGGCGATCCGGCCGCGGGGCGTCCTGGCCAGCAGCCCTTCCCGGACGAGGAACGGTTCGGCGACCTCCTCGACCGTCTCGCGCTCCTCCCCCACCGCGACCGCCAGCGTGGACAGGCCCACCGGGCCGCCGCCGAACAGCTTGAGCAGGGCGGTGAGCACGGCGCGGTCGAGGCGGTCCAGGCCGCGGCCGTCGACCTCGTAGACGTCCAGGGCCTGCGCGGCGGTCTCGCGGGTGATCACGCCGTCGGCCTTGACCTGGGCGTAGTCGCGGACGCGGCGCAGCAGGCGGTTGGCGATACGGGGCGTACCGCGCGAGCGGCCGGCGATCTCGGCGGCGCCCGCCGGCTCTATGTCGAGCTCCAGCAGGCCCGCCGACCGGTGGATGACGCGCTCCAGCTCGGCCGGGGCGTAGAACTCCATATGCCCGGTGAAGCCGAAGCGGTCGCGCAGCGGCGGCGGCAGCAGACCGGCCCGGGTCGTGGCGCCGACCAGGGTGAACGGCGGGAGCTCCAGCGGAATGGCGGTGGCGCCCGGCCCCTTCCCGACGATCACATCGACCCGGAAGTCCTCCATCGCCATGTAGAGCATTTCCTCCGCCGGACGGGACATCCGGTGGATCTCGTCCAGGAAGAGCACCTCGCCCTCCTGGAGAGAGGAGAGGATCGCGGCGAGATCGCCGGCGTGCTGGATGGCGGGGCCGGAGGTGATCCGGATCGGGACGCCCATCTCGGCCGCGATGATCATCGAGAGGGTGGTCTTGCCGAGGCCCGGCGCGCCGGAGAGCAGGACGTGGTCCGCGGTGGCGCCGCGGGCGCGGGCGGCCCGCAGCACCAGGTCGAGCTGTTCGCGCACCCGCTCCTGGCCGACGAACTCCTCCAGGTCCTTGGGCCGCAGCGCGGCCTCGACGGCGGTCTCCTCACCGTCGGCGTCGGCCGCCACCAGGCGGTCGGGCACGGTGGCGGCGTCGTCGGTGGACGGTGCGGTCTCGTCCCAGTTCACTGCGGATTGCCTCGCGGGGTCGGGGCGGCCGGGCCGCCGGGGTGGTCGTACGGTCGGGGGCGCGCGGCCCGTGCGGCGGGGGTCATCGCGAGCGGTTGAGGGCCTGCAGCGCGGCCTTGAGCAGCTGCGGCACCTGCGGCCGGGCGCCGTCGGCGAGCGCCGCCTCGGCCTGCGGGGCGACCGCGTCCAGCGCCTCGTCCGCCTCGCGGGCGGCATAGCCGAGCCCGATCAGCGCGGCATGCAGCTGATCACGCCAGCCGGCCTCGCCCGGGGCGGCGGTGCCCGCGCGGCGGGTGCCCACCGGCGCGCCGAGCCGGTCCTTGAGTTCCAGCAGCAGCTTCTGCGCGCCCTTCTTGCCGATGCCGGGCACGGCGGTCAGCGTCTTCTCGTCGCCGCCCGCGACCGCGAGGCGCAGGGTGTCCGGCGAGTGCACGGCCAGCATCGCCTGGGCGAGCCGCGGCCCGACGCCGCTGGCGGTCTGGAGCAGCTCGAAGGTCCCCCGCTCGTCGTCGTCGGCGAAGCCGTACAGGGTCAGGGAGTCCTCGCGGACGACGAGGGAGGTGGCGAGCCTGGCGTGCTCGCCCACCCGCAGCCCGGACAGGGTGTCCGGGGTGCACTGGACGGCCACGCCGATCCCGCCGACCTCGACGACGGCGGTATCGGGAGCCAGGGCCGCGACCGGGCCGGAGACAAAAGCGATCATCGGGTGCCCTTCGGCGTACGGACGGGAGCGGCGCGACGGGCCGCGGCATGCGCCTGCTGGAGGCGGTTTATCGCGGGGGCGCGCCAGATGTGACAGATGGCGAGGGCGAGGGCGTCGGCGGCATCGGCCGGTTTCGGCGGCGCGTCCAGCCGCAGCAGCCGGGTCACCATGGCACCGACCTGCGCCTTGTCGGCTCGCCCGGATCCGGTCACGGCGGCCTTGACCTCGCTGGGGGTGTGCAGCGCGACGGGCAGTCCGCGGCGCGCGGCACACAGCATCGCGACGGCGCTGGCCTGGGCGGTGCCCATGACCGTACGGACGTTGTGCTGGCTGAACACCCGCTCCACCGCGACGTATTCGGGGCGGTGGGCGTCGAGCCAGGACTCGATGCCCTGCTCGATGAGGACGAGGCGGTCGGCGATGTCGGCGTCCGCCGGAGTCCGTACGACCCCGACCCCGGCCATCTTCAGCGGCCGACCGGCCACCCCTTCGACCACGCCGACACCACAACGCGTCAGCCCCGGGTCCACCCCGAGCACCTTCACGGTGCCCCTCCCCTCTTGCCGTGTTGCCGCCGGCCCTGTGCCGTACCGTTTCGTCCGCCGTCTTCCCCATGGGGGACCGGAGATCCCCTGCTCAGCACAGTAGCGGGTGGGTCTGACAACGGGCGGCCCCGACAACGCCACGGGCCGACGGGGTGTGTTCCCCGTCGGCCCGTGCGGTACGGCCGTGGTGACGTGGCTCAGGCGTCGACCTTCGCCATGACGTCGTCCGACACGTCGAAGTTGGCGAAGACGTTCTGCACGTCGTCGCTGTCCTCCAGCGCGTCGATCAACTTGAAGATCTTGCGCGCGCCCTCTTCCTCCAGCTCGACCTGCATGGTCGGGACGAAGTTGGCGTCGGCGGAGTCGTAGTCGATCCCGGCTTCCTGGAGCGCGCTGCGGACCGCGACCAGGTCGGTGGCCTCGCTGAGCACCTCGAAGGACTCACCGAGGTCGTTGACTTCCTCGGCGCCGGCGTCCAGGACCGCGCCCAGGACGTCGTCCTCGCTCAGCCCGCCCTTGGGGACGATCACCACGCCCTTGCGGTTGAACAGGTAGGACACCGAGCCCGGGTCGGCCATCGAACCGCCGTTACGGGTCATCGCGACGCGGACGTCCGAGGCGGCGCGGTTGCGGTTGTCGGTGAGGCACTCGATGAGCACCGCGACACCGTTGGGGCCGTAACCCTCGTACATGATGGTCTCGTAGTCGGCGCCGCCGGCCTCCAGGCCCGCGCCGCGCTTGACCGCGGAGTCGATGTTCTTGTTCGGCACCGACGACTTCTTGGCCTTCTGGATGGCGTCGAAGAGGGTCGGGTTGCCGTCCGGGTCGGCACCGCCCGTACGGGCCGCGACCTCGATGTTCTTGATCAGCTTCGCGAAGAGCTTGCCGCGCTTGGCATCGATCACGGCCTTCTTGTGCTTCGTCGTAGCCCATTTAGAGTGGCCGGACATCCGCCTGTCTCCTTCGCGTAACCCAATTCCGAAACGAACGCCATCGATCCTACCGGGGCTGGATCACCCGGTGTTACTCAGCCGATGCGCGCACCATCTCCACGAACAGCGCATGGACCCGGTGGTCGCCGGTGAGCTCCGGGTGGAACGACGTGGCCAGGACGTTACCCTGCCGCACGGCCACGGTGTGGCCGCCGTACGTCGCCAGGACCTCCACCGCGGCGCCGACCGACTCGACCCAGGGCGCGCGGATGAAGACGCCCTCGACCGGTCCGCCGGGGATGCCGGCCACCTCGACGGCGGCTTCGAAGGACTCGTTCTGCCGCCCGAAGGCGTTGCGGCGCACGATCATGTCGATGCCGCCGAGCGTCTCCTGGTCCTCGCGGGCGTCCAGCAGCTTGTCCGCGACCATGATCATGCCGGCGCAGGTGCCGTAGACCGGCTTGGCGTACCGCACGAACGCGCGCAGCGGTTCGAGCATGCCGAAGGCGACCGCCAGTTTGGACATGGTGGTGGACTCGCCGCCCGGTATGACCAGGCCGTCGACGTCGGCCAGCTCCTCGGGGCGGCGCACCGGCCGCGCCTGGGCGCCGGCGTCCGTGAGCGCCTTGAGGTGCTCACGGACGTCGCCCTGGAGCGCCAGCACACCGATGGTGGGGGTGCTCAGCTCAGTCATCTGCGTTCTTACGTCCTTGTTCCTGCGTCTGTGTTCCTGCGTCTGTGTGCCGGCGTTCCGTCCGCGCGTCCTACCAGCCGCGGTTGGCGTAGCGCTCGGCCTCGGGGAGGGTGTCGCAGTTGATGCCGACCATGGCCTCGCCCAGGTTGCGGGAGACATCCGCGATGACCTTGGGGTCGTCGTAGAAGGTGGTGGCCTTGACGATGGCGGCGGCGCGCTTGGCGGGGTCGCCGGACTTGAAGATGCCGGAGCCGACGAAGACGCCCTCGGCGCCGAGCTGGCGCATCAGCGCGGCGTCGGCCGGGGTGGCCACACCGCCGGCGGAGAACAGCACGACGGGCAGCTTGCCGAGCTCGGCGACCTCCTTGACCAGCTCGAAGGGGGCGCGCAGCTCCTTGGCGGCGGCGTAGAGCTCGTTGTTGTCGCAGCCGCGCAGCTTGGCGATCTCGCCCTTGATCTGGCGCAGGTGGCGGACCGCCTCGACGACGTTGCCGGTGCCGGCCTCGCCCTTGGAGCGGATCATGGCGGCGCCCTCGGCGATCCGGCGCAGGGCCTCGCCCAGGTTGGTGGCGCCGCAGACGAAGGGGGTGGTGAAGGCCCACTTGTCGGAGTGGTTGACCTCGTCGGCCGGGGTGAGGACCTCGGACTCGTCGATGTAGTCGACGCCGAGGGACTGGAGGACCTGGGCCTCGACGAAGTGGCCGATGCGGGACTTGGCCATGACGGGGATGGAGACGGCGTTGATGATGCCGTCGATCATGTCGGGGTCCGACATACGGGCCACGCCGCCGTCCTTGCGGATGTCGGCGGGGACCCGCTCCAGGGCCATGACGGCGACGGCGCCCGCGTCCTCGGCGATCTTCGCCTCTTCCGGCGTGACGACGTCCATGATCACGCCGCCCTTGAGCTGCTCGGCCATACCGCGCTTGACGCGTGCCGTTCCGGTCTCGGGGTTCTGGGGCGTGGTGGGCGTGCTGGACACGGTTGACCTCACTCATTGCGGGTGGTTGTGCGTGCGGACCACACAACCGTTTGCGTGGGAGCTAAGGAAAGGGCCAATTCAAGGTGGGTGGCTCGTCACGGCTTGGAGTGGGGCGGCCGGGAGCCGTGGGGTGCTGCTGCGGGCCGGGGTTTCGCGGGGCGGTGGCGCCCTCGGGTTCCCATTGTCAGGCGCCGGCGGACCGGTCGTCCAGGATCGCCGGGGGTTCGTCGTCCATTTCGAAGGCCAGCGGGAACGGGGCGTGGCCGGCGAGGCGGAGGTAGCGCACGAGCCGGTGGCGGCGGACGGCCCGGGCGGCGCGTACGGCGTCGTTGTGGAAGCGGCGAGCCATCGGGACCCGGCGTACCGCCGCGGTGAGTTCGGCGACCGTCTGCTCGCCGCCGGGTGCCTCCCGTACGGCCGTCAGCTGGGCCTCGTCCGCGAGGATCGCGCGCAGCGCCTGGCTGAGCTCGCTCTCGGCGACCTCGCGGTGGTCGTCCTCGGCCTGCCGGGCTTCGTGAGCGGCCTGGTAGAGGACGATGGAGGCGGCGGGGTCGAGGACGCCGGAGGTCCCCACCTCCTGGGCGACCGAGGCGCGGCGCAGCAGCTGGGCGTCGAGAGCGGCCTTCGCGGCGTCGATACGCACGTGCAGACGGTCGAGGCGGCCGGCGGTCCAGCTCAGATAGACGCCGATGAGGACGATCGCGACGGCGATCCAGATCAGGGTGGTCACGGCGAGCGACGTTACCTGGGCGAGGGGCGTCGCCCGGCCGAACGCCGCTGTGCCGGGGGCCGCGTGCGGTGCCGGGCGGTCGGGGCCGGGGTCAGTCCCTGGCCAGCCCCCACCGTGCGCGCAGCCCCACGCGTTCGTCCGTCGCCACCGAGGCCGCGCCCGCGGCGACGGTCTCGTAGACGGCGAGGATGTCGGCGCCGACCGTCGACCAGTCGAAGCGGCGTACGTGCTTGGCACCGCGGTCGCGGAGTTCGGCGAGCCGCTTCGGGTCGCGCAGGAGGCGTACGGCGGTGGCGGCGAGGGCGTCGGCGTCCTCGTTGGTGAACAGTTCGCCGGCTTCGCCCTGGTCGAGGACCTGGGCGAAGGCGTCGAGGTCGCTGGCCAGGACGGGGGCTCCGGCGGACAGGGCCTCGACGAGGATGATGCCGAAGGATTCGCCGCCGGTGTTGGGGGCGATGTAGAGGTCGACGCTGCGCAGCAGGCGGGCCTTGTCCTCGTCGGAGACCATGCCGAGGAATTCGACGCGGGAGCGCAGGTCGGGCGGCAGCTGGGCGACCGCCTCGTCCTCGTCGCCGCGGCCCGCCACCAGGAGGCGGGCGTCCGGGACCTCGGCGAGGATCGCGGGCAGCGCCTTCATCAGGACGGGCAGGCCCTTGCGGGGCTCGTCGATCCGCCCGATGAAGCCGATGGTGCGGCCCTGCCAGGCGGGCTTGGGCTCGGCGCGGGCGAAGAAGTCGACGTCGACGCCGTTGGGGATGACCACCGCGTCGCCGCCCAGGTGTTCGACGAGGGTGCGGCGGGCGTATTCGCTGACCGCGATGCGGGCGCTGATCTTCTCCAGGGCGGGCTGGAGGATCGGGTATGCGGCGATCATGGCCCGGGAGCGGGGGTTGGAGGTGTGGAAGGTCGCCACGATGGGCCCCTGGGCCGCCCAGCAGGAGAGCAGGCCGAGCGAGGGGGAGGCCGGTTCGTGGATGTGGATGACGTCGAAGGCGCCGTTCTGGAGCCAGCGGCGGACCCGGGCGGCGGACAGGAAGCCGAAGTTGAGGCGGGCGACGGAGCCGTTGTAGGGGACGGGAACGGCGCGGCCGGCGGAGACGACGTAGGGGGGCAGCGGGGTCTCGTCGTCGGAGGGGGCCAGGACGGAGACCTCGTGGCCCAGGTGGATGAGGTGTTCGGCCAGGTCGCGGATGTGGAACTGGACGCCGCCGGGGACGTCCCAGGCGTAGGGGCAGACGATGCCGATCTTCACGCCGCGCTCTCCGTTCCGGTGGCGCGCACTTCGGGGGCGCGTGGTTCGAGGTCGGCGAGCCACAGGCGCTGGAGCATGTGCCAGTCCTCGGGGTGGTCGGCGATGCCGGAGGCGAAGACGTCGGCGAGCGTCTGGGTCATCGCGGCGGCCTTCTCGGTGCGGGTGCCGGCCTGGGGGACCTCGATCTCCGGGTGGACGCGGCCGCGCATGACGGGGCCGTCGTCGTACCAGAGGGTGACGGGCAGCAGCATCGCCCCGGTCTGGAGGGCGAGCATCGCGGGCCCGGCGGGCATTTTGGTCTCCTCGCCGAAGAACGTGACCGGGATTCCGGAGCTGGACAGATCGCGGTCGGCGACCAGGCAGACCAGGCCGCCGGCCCGCAGACGCCGGGCGAGGGTGCCGAAGGCGGCGCCGCCAGTGTGCGGCAGGACCTCCATGCCCAGGCCCTCGCGGTAGGCGACGAAGCGGTCGTACACGCTGGCCGGTTCGAGGCGCTGGGCGACGGTGGTGAAGGGGGTGTTGAGCTTGGTGGTGACCCAGACACCGGCGAGGTCGTAGTTGCCCATATGGGGCAGCGCGAGGATGACACCGCGGTCGCTCGCCAGGCCGTCGGTGAGGTGGTGCACGTCCTCGGGGTCGAAGCCGGTCCTTATGCGCTCCTTGCTCCAGGCCGGCAGCCGGAAGGACTCCATCCAGTAGCGCATGTACGACCGCATGCCGGCGCGGGAGAGCTCTGCCAGGCGCTCGGGAGAGGCGTCCGGGACCACCCGGGCGAGGTTCGCCTCCAGGCGCTGGATGCCCTTGCCGCGGCGCTTCCAGGTGAGGTCGGCGATCTGCCGGCCCAGGAGGACTGCGGCTGATTCGGGCAGCTTCTTGACGGTGCTCCAGCCCAGGGCGTACAGCGTGTCGCTGAGCCAGTCGGTGCTGATCCCGGGCAGGAGGCTCTTGCGTGGACTCATGCGGTGTTTCCCCCTTGGGTGACGGCGGCGTCGGCCTCGGCCGATTCGCGGCGTACCGTCACTACGCGCTGACCGAGAGTGACGGCGCTGCCGACGGCGACGATCCACAGCGCGATCGGCAGCAGGACCTCGACGCCGGGCACCCCGAAGGCGTGCAGGCCGGAGAGGCCGCAGGCGACCAGCGAGATCACCAGGCGCTCGGCGCGCTCGACCAGGCCGTTGACGTTCACCGGCAGGCCGATGGCCTCGCCGCGGGCCTTGGTGTACGAGACCACCTGCCCGCTGGCCAGGCAGAAGATGGCGATGGCGCAGAGCACCAGGTCATTGCCGCCCCCGGCGTACCACAGGGCCAGCCCGCCGAAGATCGCCGAGTCGGCGACCCGGTCGAGGGTGGAGTCGAGGAAGGCGCCCCAGCGGCTGGAGCGGCCCAGCTGGCGCGCCATGTTGCCGTCGACCAGGTCGGAGAAGACGAACAGGGTGATGACGACCGTGCCCCAGAAGAACTCGCCCTGCGGGTAGAAGATCAGGGCCCCGGCGACCACACCGCCGGTCCCGACGAGGGTGACCGCGTCCGGGCTGACCCCGAGGCGGATGAGCAGGGCGGCGAACGGCGTGAGAACACGCGTGAAGAACGCACGCGCGTACTTGTTCAGCATGGCCTTCCCGGAGGTCGATATGGGCCGCGCGGTCAAGGGGCCACCGGCGGGCCCATCGTAGCCAGGCGGCCACGGGCCACCACGAACGCACCGCGGCGTCGGGCGCGAGGTACGGCGCACGGGCCGGGGCGCGCGCCGCGGGGCGTCGGCGGGGGCGGGATCGCGCCGGACGTCCCGATCGTGGGCCGCGCCCTGTATGGACGCATGGTGACCGCGGTGGAAAGCTCGAATCACCGCAAAGTGTCGACCTGGAGGCGAGACACATGAGCGAGAAGACGAGTACACACCCGGGAGCCGCCGGAAGGGCACCCACGGCCGACCGGCCCACCGCCCTGAGGAACGTGGTGCTGGTCGGCCACAGCGGCGCGGGGAAGACCACCCTGGTCGAGGCCCTGGCGCTGGCATCCGGCGCGGTCAACCGGGCGGGCCGTGTCGAGGACGGCGGCTGTCTTTCCGATTACGACGAGATCGAGCACCGCCAGCAGCGTTCCGTACAGCTCTCCCTGGTCCCCGTCGACTGGGGCGGCGTCAAGATCAATGTGTTGGACACCCCGGGGTATGCGGATTTCGTCGGGGAACTGCGGGCCGGTCTGCGTGCGGCGGACGCGGCCCTTTTCGTCGTTTCGGCGGCGGACGGCGTGGCCGGGGCGACCCGGATGGTCTGGGACGAGTGCGCGGCGGTCGGTATGCCGCGGGCGCTGGTCATCACCCACTTGGAGGCGGCGCGGTCCGACTTCGGCGAGATGGTCCGGTCGTGCCAGGAGACCTTCGGCGGCGAGGACCCCGATGCGGTGCTGCCGCTGTATCTGCCGCTGTACGGCACGCCGGGCGCCGACGGGCACGCCCCGGTGACGGGCCTGATCGGGCTGCTGTCCCAGCGGGTCTTCGACCACTCGTCGGGGGAACGGGTCGAGCGCGCGCCAACCGAGGAGGAGCTGCCGCTGATCGAGCAGGCGCGTAACCGCCTCATCGAGGGGATCATCGCCGAGAGCGAGGACGAGACCCTCATGGACCGCTATCTGGGCGGCGAGGAGATCGACGTCAAGACGCTCATCGGGGATCTGGAGACGGCGGTCGCCCGGGGCACCTTCCATCCCGTACTGGCCGCCGCGCCGGCCACCGACGGCGCCCGGCAGGGCCTGGGCACCGTGGAGCTGCTGGAGCTGATCACCGGCGGCTTCCCCACCCCCGCGGAGCGTGCGGCGCCCGCCGTGACCGGCATCGACGGCACCGCCTGCCCGGCGCTGGCCTGCGATCCGGACGGCCCGCTGGTGGCCGAGGTGGTCAAGACCGCCTCCGACCCGTACGTCGGCCGGGTCTCCCTCGTACGGGTCTTCTCCGGCACCCTGCGCCCCGACGAGACGGTGCATGTCTCCGGGCACGGCCTGGAGGACCGCGGGCACGAGGACCATGACGTCGACGAGCGGATCGGCGCCCTGTCGGCGCCCTTCGGCAAGCAGCAGCGTCCGCTGTCGCAGGCGATCGCCGGCGATCTGGCGTGCGTGGCCAAGCTGACCCGCGCCGAGACCGGCGACACCCTCTCCGACAAGGACGCGCCGCTCCTGATGGAGCCCTGGACGATGCCGGACCCGCTGCTGCCCGTCGCCATCGAGGCGCACAGCAAGGCCGACGACGACAAGCTCTCGCAGGGACTGTCCCGCCTGGTGGCGGAGGATCCGACGCTGCGGCTGGAGCACCATCCCGACACCCGGCAGATGGTGCTGTGGTGCCTGGGCGAGGCGCATGTCGACGTGGCGCTGGAGCGGCTGCGCTCCCGCTACGGCGTCCAGGTCGACACGGTGCCGCACAAGGTGGCGCTGCGGGAGACCTTCGGCGAGGCGGCCTCCGGCCGCGGACGCCATGTCAAACAGTCCGGCGGGCACGGCCAGTTCGCGATCTGCGAGATCACCGTCGAGCCGCTGCCGGGCGGCTCGGGCATCGAGTTCGTCGACAAGGTGGTGGGCGGCGCGGTGCCCCGGCAGTTCATCCCGTCCGTGGAGAAGGGCGTGCGGGCGCAGGCCGCCCGCGGGGTCGCCGCCGGGTATCCGCTGGTCGACGTCCGGGTCACACTGCTCGACGGCAAGGCGCATTCAGTGGACTCCTCCGACGCCGCGTTCCAGAAGTCCGGTGCGCTGGCGCTGCGGGAGGCCGCGGCCGCGGCCCGGATCGATCTGCTGGAGCCGGTCGCCGAGGTGAGCGTACTGATTCCGGACGATTTCGTCGGCCCGGCGATGAGCGATCTGTCCGGGCGGCGCGGCCGCGTGGTGGGCACCGAGCAGTCCGGGGCGGGCCGTACCCTCGTGCGCGCCGAGGTCCCCGAGATCGAACTCGGCCGCTACGCCGTCGATCTGCGCTCCCTGTCGCACGGCACCGGCCGCTTCACCCGCAGCTACGTACGGCATGAACCGATGCCGCCGCAGCTCGCGGAGAAGGTACGGGACGAGGCCGCCAACGGCGCATAGCCACGCGTGAGGGGCGGCGTCCGCCGCTGTCCGGCTCGGGCCCTGCGGGCTGGACGGCGGCGGTACGCTGAATGCGGTGGGCGGCTCAACAGGTATGCCCTGAGCGGTAGTCGGGAAGAGCCTGCAGCATCGGATGCGTGCGGCGATGGGGGCGGTAGTGGCAGACGGCTTTGATTTCAGTCCGGGGGCGCAGGTGCCGGTCTCCGGGGGCGCCGGGGAGACGGCGGCGACCCAGGCACTGGCCTCGGCCGCCTATCGCGACTGCAAGCTCTCCAAGATCTCCGAGGCGGACTCCGACTCCGGGAAGTCCGACATCAAGAAGCCGAAACTGTCGCTGTTCGAGCCCAACCTCGGCGAGGCGTTCTCGCGCGCCGTCCAGGTCCGGATGCTGGGCGGCGGCCGCAAGCCGCTGATCCAGTCCTTCGGCACCGAGCCGCAGACCGTCGTCGAGCACTGCCTGTCGGCCACCCGGCTGCGCAAGCAGCGCGACGCCCAACTGTCCGTGATCATGGTGCTGTTCGGGCTGCTGTTCCTGCCCGGGGTGCTGCTGTGGCTGGGCGGCTTCCAGCTCAAGAAGATGCTCGCCAAGGACGGCGGCGGCATCTCCCTGCTGGGCGGGGCGCTGCTGGCCGTACTGGGCGTCGTCGGGCTGTACTTCATGGTCAAGCTGCCGCTGACCGGCTTCTGGCCGCTGTACGTCCGCGCCATGGTCGTCGCCCCCGTCATCGGCTGGTGGTGGGCCAAGCAGATCTGCGAGAAGGCCGCGGTGACGATGCGGGGGGCCTGGCAGGGGCTGCTGGAGGGCGGCGGGGTGGCGGCCAAGATCCCCGAGGCGGTCCCCCAGGATCCGAACCAGACCGCCGCCGAATCCCTCCGCCAGAATCTCGCCAAGGTCTCCGCCGAGCAGAGCAGCAATGTCGTCTTCTACGCCGGCCCCAAGGGCATACTCGGCATGGGCACGCGCTGGGGCAGCTGGCAGCTGGCCGAGGAGCTGCGGCCCGCCCAGGAGGGCGTCGAGATCCATCCGTTCCGCAGCTGGGACGTCGTGCGGGTGATCCACGACCGGCTGCGCCTGCTGGAGCGCTCCCCGCTGCACACCGGCGGCTTCCCGGCGCCGTCGGTACGCCACTGGATCGTCGCGCCGGTCGGCGAGAAGGCCGGTGCGGTCTCCCGCCCGGACGGTACGGACACCGACGCGTATCAGATCCGCGGCCACGAGATAGAGCGGATCTGCAACGAGCAGCAGTTCGGCGCCGGCAACCGCCACTACCTGGGTGTGCAGTTCGTCCTGTGGGACGGCCAGCTGGTGCTCACGTTGATGATCACCGTCACGGTGCTGCACGAGACGCTGCGCATCGAGGTGACCGGTCACGCCCTCGGCCCGGTCAACGGCCTGTTCACCTCCAAGCCGGAGCCCAAGACCAAGGACGTCGCCAAGACCGTCCGGTTCTGGGAGACCAAGAAGATCACCCTCCCGCTCATCGACTCCGACGAGGTCGTCCGGCTCGCCGCCCGCGCCCCGCTCACCTGGTTCCCGCCGGTGCTGGACTTCCTCGGCGGCAAGCTCACCCTCCCCGAGCCGTTCGGGCTGCGCCATGTGTGGGCCGACAAGCCCTGGCGTCACCGCTTCATGGCCGATGACGCGCTGCGCGCCGCGACCCCGGTGCTGCGGGTCGTCCACGCCGCCGCGCTGAGCGTACTGAAGGAGAACGGCGTGGACATCGAGCGCTTCGACAACCGCTCGCTGGCGCTGAGCGGCATGGTCCAGAGCGCGGAGCCGAAGAAGGCCGACGAGTACAACGCCTAGGAAAGGGCCGGGAGTTCGCCCGACTTCCGCCCCGCCTAGCGGAAGATCCCCGTGTGGCCCAGCGAGTACCGCCCCGGCTGCGGATAGACCGCGAGCCCGTGCGGCCCCTGGCCCACGGGGATCTTGGCGAGTGTTCTGCCGGTACGGGTGTCCAGGGCGTAGACCTCCGAGTTGTAGCGCCCGGACAGCCACAGCACCTTGCCGTCCGCCGACACCCCGCCCATGTCCGGGCTGCCGCCCCCGGGGATGTGCCATTTCCCCACGAGGTCCCCGGTCGCGAAGTCGAGCAGCGAGATGGAGCCCTCGCCCCGGTTGGAGATGTACATCGTCTTGGAGTCGCGGCTGACATAGAGCCCGTGGGTGCCCTTGCCGGTGGGCAGCAGCCGCGGTGTGGTGAAGCGGTCGCCGTCCAGGACCCACACCCCGTCGGCCATCATGTCGGCGATGTACCAGGTCCTGCCGTTCGGCGAGATCTTCACGTCCTGCGGCATCGCCCCCTCGAACGGCAGCTTCTCCTGGCCGATCACCTTCATCTTCTCGGTGTCCACCTTGAGCAGTTCACCGGAGAACTCGCAGGAGACGATGAAGTACCGCCCGTCCGGCGAGAAGTCGGCGTGATTGACGCCCCCACAGCTGACCGGCAGCGTCTTGCGGACGGCCATGGTGTGCGGGTCCCGGAAGACCAGCTGACGGTCCATCGAGGCCATCACGATCGCGTACTTCCCGTTGGGCGTGAAGTAGAGGTTGTACGGGTCGTGGACCTTGACGGGCTTTCCGGCCTTCCCGGTGGCCGGGTCGATCGGGGTGAGGTCGTGCCCGCGGTTGTTGTTGACCCACAGCGTCTTCAGGTCCCATGACGGCACGACGTGCTGCGGCTGCACCCCCACCGGGATCGTCTCGATCACCTTGTAGGTTTTGGGGTCGATGACGCTGACCGAATCGGAGCCGGTGTTGGGCACGTAGACCCGCGACGGAAAGTCGCGTACCTGCGGCGCCAGCCGGTTGGGCCGGTCCGCGGCGTACAGATCCCTGGTGTCCACCAGGGGCGGCATCCCGGGCAGCCCCGGTCCGGCGGCCCGGGCGGCCGAGGGGCGCGCGGGGCGCGGGCCGTCCTCGGGGGCCGGGGAGTCGCCGCCGGAACAGCCCGCCGCCAGCAGGACGCAGGCCAGGGCGAGCGGTGCGGTACGGCGGCCGGGGCGGGGGGATCTACGGGCGGGGGTACGGTTCCGGTCAGCCATCAGGTCATTAGCTCCGTTGTCGTCACCGCGCGCAGCCCGCGCCGGCGGAGTCCGTCGAGGATCGGGGGCAGTGCGGCAACCGTGCCGGCGTGCCCGAGGTGGAGGCTCACGACCGAACCCGGCCCGATGCCGTCCAGAACGGTGCGCCGGACGGCCGGGGCGCCGGGGTCGGTGGAGTCGAGGGAGTCCAGGTCGTAGGACAGGACGTGCGGATAGCCGGCCTGGCGCGCCAGGCGGGTGACCAGGTCGGTGGCCCGGCGGGCCTGCGAGGGCCGGAACCAGCTGCCGATGCTGCCGGTCAGCCGCCGCAGCCGGTCCGCGCAGCCGGCGATCTCCGCATACGCCGCGGCCTGCGGCAGGGCGCAGATATTGCGGTGGTGCATGGTGTGATTGCCCAGCTCATGGCCGCCGTCGAGGATCCGGCGGGCCATCTCGGGCCGCTCGTCGAGCCAGTCGCCGACCGCGAGGACGGTCACCCGGGCGCCGGCCCGTTCGGCCTCGCCCAGCAGGGCCCTGGCCAGGCGGGCATCGCCCCGGCCGTGGAAGGTCAGCGCGACCGCCCGGCCGTCCCGGGGCCCGTGGTCGATCTGTACGGGGCGGCCGGGGAGCCTGGTGGGCGGCCGGGCGGCGTGCGCCGGGGGCCGGGCGCCGGGGTGCGGCACGGCGACGTCCCGTACGGTGCGGTCCGTACGGCCCGGGGCGCAGCCCGCCGCGAGCACGCCGGCGGCAGCCGCCGAGGTGGCCGTGCGCAGCACAGAGCGACGATCCAGAAAGGTCACCACACTATTAGAGTGGCAACCGTCCGAATTTGAGGCGATATGCCCGATTCAGCCGGGCTCGTGTCGTGACTCCGGACGCCCGGCGTCCGCCGCCCGACGCCCGGCCTCCTCGCCCGTCGCCGGGGCAACCGTCCGCTACGCGGGCCAGGCCGCAGCCAGCATCGCCCGGGTGTCCGCGAGGAGTTGGGGCAGCACCTTGGTGTGCCCGACCACCGGCATGAAGTTGGTGTCGCCGCCCCAGCGCGGCACGACATGCTGGTGCAGATGCGCCGCGATCCCGGCCCCGGCGACGCCCCCCTGGTTCATCCCGATGTTGAAACCGTGCGCCCCGGACGCCGTGCGCAGCGCCCGCATCGCCCGCTTGGTGAACTCCGCGAGCTCCGCGGTCTCCGCCTCGTCCAGCTCGGTGTAGTCCGCGACGTGCCGGAACGGCACCACCATCAGATGACCGCCGTTGTACGGATACAGATTCAGTACCGCATAGACATGCTCGCCGCGGGCGATCACCAGACCGTCCTCGTCGGACTTCTCGGGGATCGAGCAGAACGGGCAGCCGTCGTCGGCCCCGGGGCCGCTCGGCTTGTTCTCACCCTGGATGTAGGCCATCCGGTGGGGCGTCCACAGGCGCTGGAAGGCGTCCTGGGTCCCGACTCCGATCTGCTGTTCCGGCTCGCTTGTCATACGGGCCAGCATATTGCGTCGCCCCTTGGCAGCGTGTCGCTGGGGCGGAGGTCGCCGGGCGCTCGGCGATGCTGAAGCGGTGGACAGACAACAGCGGCGGCGGCAGTGGGAGCGCACCGTCGAGCCCGGCCTCCTGGCCGCCTCGCTGCTCTTCCTCGCCGCCTACTCCGTCCGCGTTCTGGTCCCCGACCTCTCCCCCGGCTGGCACGCCTTCTGGGCCATCGTCACCGCCGTGACCTGGGCCGTGTTCATCGCCGACTATCTGGCCCGGCTGCTGCTCAGCGACCACCGGCTGCGCTTTGCGCGCCGGCACTGGCTGGATCTGATGGTGACCGTGCTGCCCCTGCTGCGGCCGCTGCGGATGATCGACACCTACGACCGGGTGCAGCGCCGCCGCGACCACCCGCGACTGGCCCTCGAAGCCCGGGTGATGACCTACGCCGGCCTCACGGCCCTCCTGCTGGGCTACGCGGCCGCCCTCGCCGTCTACCACGACGAACACCACGCCCCGCACGCCGATATCCGCACCTTCGGAGACTCGGTCTGGTGGGCCGCCTCCACCCTGACGACCACGGGCTACGGCGACGCCACCCCCGTCACCCCGCGCGGCCGGGTGGTCGGGGTGGGCCTGATGTTCGTCGGGGTGGCCCTGGTCGGCGCGGTGGTCGGCTC
Source organism: Streptomyces gilvosporeus (assembly GCF_002082195.1). GTDB lineage: Bacteria > Actinomycetota > Actinomycetes > Streptomycetales > Streptomycetaceae > Streptomyces > Streptomyces gilvosporeus. Next base: position 2,224,882 of record NZ_CP020569.1, read on the forward strand.
GTTCTCGTCCTGGCTGGTGCGGCGCTTCCGGCAGGACGGGGAGGCCTGAAAAACGGGCGGCCCCGGGGAGCGGGCGGCTCCCCGGGGCCTTGCACCGGTCACGTCGGGCGTCACACCTGGACGCGGCGCTCCACGATGTCCAGGATCTCGGCGATCGCCTCATCCCGCGGGATGCCGTTCTTCTGCGACCCGTCGCGGTAGCGGAAGGACACCGCACCGGCCGCCATGTCCTCGTCACCGGCGAGGATCATGAACGGGACCTTGCTCTTCTGGGCGTTCCTGATCTTCTTCTGCATCCGGTCGGACGACGCGTCCACCTCGACCCGCAGCCCCTTGGCCTTCGCCTGCCGGGCGAACTCCTCCAGGTACGGAACGTGCGCATCGCCGATCGGGATGCCGATCGCCTGCACCGGGGCCAGCCACGCCGGGAACGCGCCCGCGTAGTGCTCCAGCAGCACGCCGAAGAACCGCTCGATCGAGCCGAACAGTGCGCGGTGCAGCATGACCGGCTGCTGCTTGGAGCCGTCCGCCGCGGTGTACTCCAGGCCGAACCGCTTGGGCTGGTTGAAGTCGACCTGGAGTGTCGACATCTGCCAGGACCGGCCGATAGCGTCTGTGGCCTGCACCGAGATCTTCGGGCCGTAGTACGCGGCGCCGCCCGGGTCCGGGACCAGCGGAAGGCCCTGCTTCTCGGCCGCCTGGCGCAGCGCCTCGGTGGCCTCCTCCCAGTCCTCGTCCGAACCGATGAACTTGTCGGACTCGGGATCGCGGGTGGAGAGCTCCAGCTCGAAGTCGTTCAGACCGTAGTCGCGCAGCAGGTCGAGCACGAAGGTCAGGAGCGTGTCGAGCTCCTCGGGCATCTGCTCCTTGGTGCAGTAGATGTGCGAGTCGTCCTGCGTGAAGCCGCGCGAGCGGGTCAGGCCGTGCACCACACCCGACTTCTCGTAGCGGTAGACGGTGCCGAACTCGAAGAGACGCAGCGGCAGTTCACGGTAGGACCGGCCCCGCGACTTGAAGATCAGGTTGTGCATCGGGCAGTTCATCGCCTTGAGGCGGTAGTTCTGCTCGTCGAACTCGATGGCCGGGAACATCGCCTCGCCGTAGTGCGGCAGGTGCCCGGAGATCTCGAAGAGGCGCTCCTTCGAGAGGTGCGGGGTGTTCACGAACTCGTAGCCCGAGTCCTCGTGCCGCTTGCGGGAGTAGTCCTCCATGACCTTGCGGATGACGCCGCCCTTGGGGTGGAACACCGCGAGGCCGGGGCCCAGCTCCTCCGGGAAGGAGAACAGGTCCAGCTCGGCGCCCAGCTTGCGGTGGTCGCGCTTCTCGGCCTCGGCGAGGAACTCCAGATACGCCTTGAGCTCGTCCTTGGTCGGCCAGGCGGTGCCGTAGATGCGCTGGAGCTGCTTGTTCTTCTCGCTGCCGCGCCAGTACGCGGCGGCCGACCGCATGAGCTTGAAGGCGGGGATCACCCGGGTGCTGGGCAGGTGGGGACCGCGGCACAGGTCCTTCCAGCACAGCTCGCCGGTCTTGGCGTCGAGGTTGTCGTAGATGGTCAGCTGCCCGGCGCCGACCTCGGCGGAGGCACCCTCGGCGGCGTCCGCCGCGGAGCCCTTGAGGCCGATCAGCTCGAGCTTGTACGGCTCGTCGACCAGCTCCTCGCGGGCGGCGTCGTCGCTGACGGCCCGGCGCGCGAACTTCTGCCCGCGCTTCTGGATCTCCTGCATCTTCTTCTCGATGCGCTTGAGATCGTCCGGGTGGAAGGGGGTCTCGACGTCGAAGTCGTAGTAGAAGCCGTCCTTGATGGGCGGGCCGATGCCGAGCTTCGCCTCCGGGAACAGCTCCTGCACGGCCTGTGCCATCACGTGCGCGGTGGAGTGCCGCAGGATGTTCAGACCGTCGTCGGAGGTGATCTCGACCGGCTCGACCTCGTCGCCGTCGGCGATCTCGTAGGCCAGGTCCTTCAGCTCCCCGGCCACCCGCGCGGCGACGATGCTGCGCTCGCCCTGGAAGAGGTCGGCGGCCGTAGTGCCCGTGGTCACCACGCGTTCTTCCCGCTCGGAATCGCGTTGGACGGTCACACGGACGTCTGACACCGGTCTCTCCTGACTCATGTCTCTTTCACGTCAGCGATTGCTGCGCAGGCGAATCGTACCGAGCCACCCGACCCGACCGCGAAACGGATTCCGGTGCCTGTGGACAACCTCCCTTTCCACCGTCCTCCCCGTTCGCTCCTCCTCCCTGTTCCTTCCTCCTCCCTCGGTCAGTCCTCGCCCCCTCCCTCGGTCAGTCCTCGCCGCCGCACGCCTCCTCGAAGACGTCGAGATGCTCCTGGAGCGATTTGAGCAGCCGGTCGCGCTCCGCCTCGTCGACCTGTACGGGGGTGACCTCGCGGCCTCCGGTGATCCGCCGGAACCCGCCCCGGCTCTCCAGCCGCCCGCTGACCTGGATCGGCAGCCCGACCAGATGGGCGTGCCCGGCGATGCGGTAGTCCTCCTCCCCCAGCGCTACCCGCACCTGCACCACATCCGCCCCGGCGATCACCCGCAGCCGCACCGTTCCGGGCCCCTCCGGCCGCTCCCGCCGCAGCCGGACGACCGCGCCGGTCACCCGCACCGGCAGCGAGGGCTCGTCCCGTACGTAGCGCTGCGCGGCCTGCTGGAGCGCGGGCAGATCGCCGGGCGAGAACTCCACCGGCTCGGGGCGGGGTGCGAAGCCGGCCGGGGTGCCGGCGGCGGGCGACCACTCGACCGAGATGCGCACCCCCTCCGCGTCCCGCACCAGGGCGATCAGCGCCTGCGCCAGCTCATGGCAGACGCCCAGCTCGACGGCGGCGTCGAAGGCTTCCATCCGGCCGGTCGCACGCTGGTAGTCGGTGGCGTCGCGGGCCGCGTGCAGCGCCCGTTGCAGGGCGGCGACCGCACCGCGCCCGTCGTGCACCGGGACGAAGGCGGTCAGTCGGCTCCCGGCGGACACCGGGCCGACCAGGACGTCGGCCAGAAATCCCTCGGCCCGCCGTTTGTGCCGGGCGCCGTAGTACCCGGCCCGTGCGTACGTCCCCAGGGCCCCGGCCATCAGCATCGAGCGGGCCGCGCCGCGCAGCCGCTCCTGCGCCACCCAGTGCGCGGCGGCCGAGCCGTCGTCCGGGATCTCCCGTTCCCAGCGCACCTCGTCGCTGGGCACCGCGAGTCCCATCAGCACCTCGCGGGCCGACGGCGCGGCGCTGTGCGCCAGCGCCGCCAGCGCCTCGGCGAGCAGCTCGCCGCTGTCGGGGAAGCGGCGGTCGTGCGGCACCAGCAGGCTGGCGCCGGCCGCCCCGCCGGGCGGCGTCCACCGGGTGTAGTGGCCGGCGGCCCCGCCCCGGCGCCGCCAGCCGTGCCGGGCGAGCAGCGCGGCGAGCACCCCGGGGTCGAGCTGCGCGGGATCCGGCGGCCGCAGGTCGTGGTCGTGCCCGTAGTGGTCATCGGTCGGCCGGTACATCAGGGTCTCCCTCCCGCCCCGACCCGCGTCATGATCTCCACGAGCGCTCGGTCGTCGAAGATCCGCGTGGTCGGAATCCGCACAGTGGTCCTGCGCCGGCCGGTCACGGGGTGTCCGGCCAGATTGATCCAGTAGCAGCAGTGACGCAGTTCGAGGCGGTCGTGGCCGGCGTGCAGCCAGTCGTCCCGGGTGCGGGGCACCAGCATCACGACCAGGATCTTGTGCACCGATACGGGCGTACGGGCCAGCTTCACCAGGTGGTCGTTGTCGAGGGTGAAGGCGAAGGTCGGGCCCGGTGGGCAGGGGGCGGTCTGGTAGGTGCATTTGAGCTGCACCTTGATGGTGACCTCGTCGTCGACGGTGTGGTCCGGCGCGGCGTGGCTGACGTGCCAGTCGATTCCGTTGTCCGGGAAGGGCTGCGCCAGGGAGCACCCGGAGGCGGCGGCGACGGCGTGCAGATAGCCCACCTGGAGGGTCTCCATGCAGGCAGTCATGGCGAGTGCGCCGCGCTGCGGGGTGATCCGCTGAGCGCCCGGCTCCGGCTGCGCGAGTGTCATCGCGGGGGCCTTCCGGGCTGTGCCGATCGATGCGTGGGGCTGGCGGGCGCTGCATCCGGAGGCGGCCCGTCCCTGTGGTTGTCTCCGTGTCAAGTGGGCGTCAAACAACGACGGTTCGAGAACCGGTCGGCTCGGGTATCACCAGCTCGGATGGCCCGCGTCGTCATCCACCCCACCAATGCGAGGAGTTGGGATGATGCCGCCCTGGTACGACGGTCCACTCGCCGCCTTCGACACCGAGACGACGGGCATCGATGTCGAGCACGACCGCATCGTCTCCGCGGCCCTGGTGGTCCAGGAGACCCCGCGCTCCGCCCCGCGGATCACCCGCTGGCTGATCAATCCGGGCGTGGAGATACCCGAGGCGGCGACCGCGGTGCACGGTCTGACCGCCGACCATCTCGCGCTGCACGGCCGCTGGCCGGCGCCGGTGCTGGAGGAGGTCGCGCGGGCGCTGGCCGCGCAGTCGGTGGCCGGCCGCCCCCTGGTCGTGATGAACGCCCCGTTCGATCTGACCCTGCTGGACCGCGAGTTGAAGCGCCACCGCGCCAGCTCGCTGGGCGCCGCGCTGGGCTCCCATCAGCTGTGCGTCCTCGACCCCCGGGTGCTGGACAAGCACCTCGACCGCTACCGCAAGGGCCGCCGTACCCTGACCGACCTGTGCGCCCACTACGAGGTCGAGCTGACCGACGCCCATGAGGCCGCCGCCGACGCCGTGGCCGCGCTGCGGGTCGTACGGGCCCTGGGCCATCGCTTCGCCGCCCGGCTGGAGGGGCTGCAACCGGGCGAGCTGCACACCCGCCAGGCGATCTGGCACGCCGCGCAGGCCCGTGGGCTCCAGGCGTGGTTCGCCCGCAGCGGCACCCCCGAGCCGGTCGACCCCCATTGGCCGCTGCGGCCCGCGCTCCCCGCGGCGGCCTGAACGGAGCTCACCCGGTTTTCGGCCATACGGAAAATGGCCGAGGCGCGGCCCCTTCCGGGACTTCCCCGCCCCGATCGCGTCACCACGAATCCGTGCCAACGAAAAGGACCGGGCCGCCAATTGACGGCCCGGTCCTTGATCCCGGTGGGCGATACTGGGTTCGAACCAGTGACCTCTTCGGTGTGAACGAAGCGCTCTCCCACTGAGCTAATCGCCCGGGTGTCTGCGGGTTTCCCTCGCGAACGAGCTGAACAATACAGCCCGTCGCGGCCTTCCATCAAATTCCTGTGACCGGGCCGACCGGCCGGGGCGGCTCAGCCCCGGGCCAGCCAGGCGGCCAGGCCGCGGCGCCCGGCGCGCATCATCAGCGCGTGGTTGAGCCGGAACAGCGGCCGCCCCGGCAGCGCCAGGCAGCGCAGCAGCGGTTTGCAGACCTCGACGTCCTGCTCGAAGACCACCCGGGTCCCGCCGTGACCAGGGCGGATCGTCCAGCGCGCCCAGCCGCCCAGGTCTCCGCGGAGCGTTATCTCCAGCACGCCCGCCCCCGGATCCCGTATCCGCTCGGTGGCCACGACCGACAGCTCGTACGGCAGCCGGCTGCGGAAGCGGGCCAGTCCGCTGTGCTCGTCGAGGGGGGTCACCTCGCGCACCTGCGGCCACCAGCGGGGGTAGGCCTCGGCGCGTTCGAGGACGGCGTAGACGACGGCGGGCGGGGCGGCGAGCAGCCACTCGCTACGGAAGCGGTAGCGGTGCAGTCGGCTGGACCAGGCGGGCATGATCCCAGTGTGCGCCCCGCGGCGACGCGAGGGCCCAAATACCGCAACGACCCGGAGACTTCGTGTCTCCGGGTCGTGTGCCGGGGTGGGCGATACTGGGTTCGAACCAGTGACCTCTTCGGTGTGAACGAAGCGCTCTCCCACTGAGCTAATCGCCCGGCGCACGGCCAACATTACCGCACGTCGGCGGGCACTTCTGACCACATACGGGTCACTGGCCGACGTGCCACGGCAGGACGGGGCCGAACTTTCCCACATAGATCGCCAGCAGCGCGACGATGATCACCACGCCGATGGTCGTGAGAATGATGTTGCGGCGGCGCACTTTCGGGTCGAGTGCTTTCTTTGCCGCCTCGGTGACCTTTCGCTTGGTCCAGCGCAGCACCAGCTGGGCCCAAACGAATTCGGTCGCCCACAGCGCCATACCGGCGAAGATCACCAGCCAGCCGGGGCCGGGCAGCGGCAGCATGATCACGCCGGCGACCACCACCGCGAGGCCGAGGAGGAAGACGCCGACCTGCCAGCTCAGGTGCAGCGCACGGGAGCGCCGGATGAAGTGCGGCGCCCGCGAACCGAGCGCCGGACCGGTGTCCTCCCCGCCACCCTCCGACCCCTCGTTACTCTCCGTATTCATGAAGCCAACGTACCGGACGCACTCCCTCCGCTGAATTACCGCCGAGGACGATCCCGCAATCCGCCGTAAGAGGTACGTGAAGCCACCCAAAACCGTCAGAGGGGTTTACAACGGCACCGTAGGTGGCATGTCGATTTCGCCGACGTGCGAATCCCCGAGCGCACACTGAGCGAAAGGCCCTGGCGCTTATGAACACCACGGTCAGCTGCGAGCTGCACCTGCGCCTCGTTGTGTCGAGCGAGTCCTCACTGCCTGTACCCGCGGGCCTGCGGTATGACACGGCCGATCCCTACGCCGTCCATGCCACCTTCCACACCGGAGCCGAGGAGACCGTCGAATGGGTTTTCGCCCGCGACCTCCTCGCCGAGGGCCTGCACCGGCCCACGGGCACCGGCGACGTCCGCGTATGGCCGTCCCGGAGCCATGGTCAGGGTGTTGTCTGCATCGCCCTGAGCTCTCCGGAAGGCGAAGCCCTGCTGGAGGCCCCGGCGCGGGCTCTTGAATCCTTCCTGAAGAGGACCGACGCCGCCGTACCGCCGGGTACGGAACACCGGCATTTCGATCTCGACACCGAGCTTTCCCACATCTTGGCGGAGAGCTGAGACGCACCACAGCCGCCCACTGCAACCACCCGCTCACACTCGCGACCGTCCGACTCGGGGAGACGGCGCAGGACCGACAAGTTCATACGGCACGCTCCGGCGCCGTCGTCGCGGACCCACCGCGGAGGCGGCGCCCAGGCTTGTTCGAGGCGCTAGAGTCGGCGACCATTCGGCAACGACACCGGGGGCGGCGTCCGCCCGCTCCCCACTCGGCCAGGGAGCGGAACCGTGCTGATCACTCATGACACCCGGTGCGCGCTCGATGCAGTGGTCGATCTGCTCAACACCGCGCCGGAGGGCGAGGCGCCCGGTGCCCCGGACGCCCTCCCCGGCCTCCCGGCGCTCGAGGAGTTCGTACGGCGCCACAACATCAGCGATGTCGGCATCCTCGGGGAGGCCGATCTGCGGGCCGTACGGGAACTGCGCTCGCGGCTGGCCGGGGTCTTCGCCGCCCGGGACGACCGCGAGGCCGCCGAGCTGCTGAACGCGCTGGTCGCCTCGGCCGGCACCACCCCGCAGCTGACCGATCACGACGGCTACAACTGGCACGTCCACTACTTCGCACCGGGCGCCTCGGTCGCCGACCATCTGGCCGCGGACGGCGGGATGGCGCTGGCGTTCATCGTCGTCGCCGGGGAGCGCGAGCGGTTGCGGCACTGCGAGGCACCGGACTGCCGGCACGCCTTCGTCGACCTCTCCCGTAACCGCTCCCGCCGCTACTGCGACAGCCGCACCTGCGGCAACCGGCTGCATGTCGCGGCCTACCGGGCCCGGCAGCGGGACGCGGCCGGCTGAGCGACCCGGCGACCGCTCGACCGCGCCGGCGGCTCACAGGATGTAGAGGTCGTGTACGGCGCCGAGGAGCAACAGAAAGCCGATGACGGTCAGGAACAGCATCAGCGGGGGCTGGGACAGCGCGAACAGGCAGCCGCGCGTTTCGGGGGCCGGGGCGTTCTCCCGGGTCAGGGCGCACTCATCGTTCATCTCGCGCGCATCATGGCGCAGATGATCGTCTTCCTGCTCCCAATATCCGCTTCAGCAGGGGGAGTTCATCAGATCCCGTGTTTTTTCAGGATCGCTTCGATGTCCGAGAAGTCATCCTTCGGTGCGCCGCTCGCTCCCTTGGCCTTGGCTTTCGCGGCCTCCTTCGCGGACTGCCGGTCCGCGCCCCGGCCACTGGTGAGGGAGGGCGCCGAGGCGGCCGGCGCCACCGCACCCGCTCCGGACGCCGCGGCGGCCTTGCGCTCCTTGCGGCCGCCTATGCCGCCCCGGCGGCGCTCCACCCTCCTGCTGATCGCGAGCAGGAGCGCCGAGAGCGCGAGCAGGCCGAAACCGGCCCAGACCGTGGGCTTGAAGACGATATTGGTGACCCAGTCGATGACGCCCGTCATCACCAGGCCGATGGGGATCAGCGAGAACGCCGCGATCCGCAGCGCGGCCAGGAACCGCTTGCGGTAGGCCGTGATCGCGGCGATGCCCAGGCCCGCCGCCGACACCGCGGCACAGACGGTCGAGGTCAGCATCCGGTCCTCCTGCCGGTGAATGGTCGAACGGGGATGACCGGTCCGGTCATCCGCTCCCTTCCATCCTGCCCTCTCCGCCGCCCGAACGGACATGTTCCGCCCGGTCTTCAGGGACATCTCGGGGTAGCTCAGGGAGATCTCAGGGTCGGCTCGGGGTCGGCCTCCTTCCCAGGTGCCGATCCTGCTCCCCGGGTGCCGGTCCGGCCCCCGGCCGGGGGTACCTCCGGGCGCGCGGCGCCGGCGGGCTGGAAGACTGGCCGCATGAACGACGCCACCTCCGCCGGCCCCACTCCTCCCCCGCGCCCCGTCCTCGACGTGTGGTGCGAGCTCCAGTGCCCGGACTGCCATGCCGCCCTCGACGATCTGCGGGCGCTGCGCGAGCGCTACGGCGACCGGCTGGACATCCGGCTGCGCCACTTCCCGCTGGCCAAGCACAAGCACGCCTACGCCGCGGCCCAGGCGGCCGAGGAGGCCACCGAGCAGGGCCGGGGCTGGCCGTACGCCGAGGCGGTACTGGCGCGTACCGAGGAGCTGGCCAAGGGCGGCGAGAAGCTGCTGCTGAAGGTGGCCGGGGAGCTGGGGCTGGACGCCGAGGAGATGGACACCGCGCTGATCGACGGGCGGCATCTGCTGATCGTCGACGCCGACCAGGCGGAGGGCAAGGCCATCGGCGTGACCGGCACCCCGACGTATGTGATCGGCGGCGAGCGGCTGGACGGCGGCACGAGCCAGGAGGGGCTGCGCGCCCGCATCGAGCAGATCGCCGACCGGCTGCTGGCCGAGCGCCCCGCCGGGCAGGACTGAACCGCCGGGGCACCGAGGGGCACAAGGGCACCGCAGGACGCCAGGGACCCCGGAGGACGCAGGGCCACCGGGGACGCCACCGGGCGGGCCGATGCCCTACAGGATCGGCTTCCACAGCTCGTACGCGGTCGGCCGGTAGCCCAGCGCCTCGTACAGCCCCAGCGCCGGAGCGTTGTCCGCGTACACGGTGAGTCCCAGCACCGGCTGGCCCGCCGCGAGGCACAGCCGCTCGGCGACGAGCATCAGCGTGCGGCCGTGGCCCCGGCCGCGATGGGCGGGATCCACCCGCACGTCGACGACGTAGCCGCCCGGATGTCCCGGGATCTCCACCGCTAGCCAGAGCGTGCCGACGTCCACGCCGTCGTGCCGCAGGATGCGCAGCGCATGCCCGTGGGTGTCCGGGCCGTCCGGGAGCATCTCGGCGTGCCCCTCGTACGACGCCCGCTCGGCCCGCTCCCGGGGCACGCCCAGAGCCGTCTGCACCCGGATGTGCTCGGCGATCGCCGCCGCGCGCCAGGCCGGGTACTCCGCCGCGCCCATCCGGCGCTCCTGGCTGCCCTCGGGCAGCCCGGGCGGCGCGTCCAGCGCCTTGGTCATCCGGCGGCTGCGCTCGGTGTAGCCCAGGGCGGCGGCCAGCCGTACGACGGCCTCGGACGCTGCCGGGACGGTCACCTCGATCTGCCGGCAGCCCCAGCCGCGCAGCACCTCCTCGGCGGCCAGCGCGGCCACGGTGGCGCGGCCGCGGTGCCGGTCGGGGCGGTCGATGTCCAGCGCCTCGATCCGCCCGGCGACCGGCCCGAACCGGGCGTCGGTACGCAGCCGGATCCCGCCGACGCGGCGGCTGTTGACGCAGACGTCGTACGAACGGGCCCGGCCCCCGTCCTCATGGCGTGCTTCGGGTCCCGCGGGGCGCAGCGTTGTGGTCACGGGGACTTCCTACCCTGCCGCCGCGGGCCGGTCACCACCGGGACATCAGCGGTGTCTCACCGGGGATCGGTGTCGGCGGCCGCCTGCTCGTCGAAGATCCGCATGGCCTCGGCGGTCACCGGGCCCGGCCGCTCCGCCAGTTGGCGCCCGTCGATCCGGGTCACCGCCTGGACATCGCGCAGGGTGGAGGTCAGGAAGATCTCCTCGGCGCGCTCCAGGACGTCCAGCGGCAGATCGGTCTCCTTGGCGCCCGCCCAGGTGACCGTCAGGGCGCGGGTGATGCCCGCCAGGCACCCGGAGTGCAGCGGCGGGGTGTGCAGTTCGCCGTCCAGGACGACGAAGACGTTGGAGCCGGTGCCCTCGCAGAGCTGTCCGACGGTGTTGGCGAACAGCGCCTCGGAGGCGCCCAGTTCGCTGGCGCGGGCGAGTGCGACGACGTTCTCGCCGTACGAGGTGGTCTTCAGGCCCGCGAGCGCACCGCGTTCGTTACGGGTCCAGGGGACGGTGACGGCGGCGGTGGTGTCGGGGCGGCGGGGCGCCTCGGAGACCGCGATGACCAGCGTGGTGCCGTTGTCGCCGCGGTCCGAGCCGAGCGGGGAGAGCCCGCCGGTGTAGGTGATCCGCAGCCGGCCGAGCGCCATCGGGTTGGCGTCCAGGACGGCCGTGCAGCCGCGGCGCACCTCGTCGAGATCGGGTTCCGGCAGGCCCATGCCCCGGGCGGAGGTGGCCAGGCGTTCGAGGTGGCGGGTGAGGGCGAAGGCACGTCCGCGCTCGGCCTTGACGGTCTCGAAGACACCGTCGCCGACCGTCAGCCCGTGGTCGAAGACCGAGACGCGGGCACCGTCGGCGTCCCGCAGTCCCCCGTCGAGCCAGATCTTCATCGTCGTCCTCCGCTCACCTCGTGCACGCCCGACGCTACCGCGAGCAGCCGTTCCGCCTTCAATTCGGTCTCGGCCCACTCCCGCTCCGGATCGGAGTCCCAGATGATGCCCGCGCCGGCGCCGAAGCGCAGGACGGGCCCGCCCGATGCGGCGCGGTCGATCCAGAACGTCCGGATGCCGACATTGAGCTCGCCGGTGCGGCGGTCCGCATCGACCCAGCCGATGCCGCCGCAGTATGGGCCGCGGGGCGCGGTCTCCAGCTCGTCGATGATCCGCAGCGCGCTGGACTTGGGGGCTCCGGTGACGGAACCGGGCGGGAAGGTGGCGGCCAGCAGATCCGCCCAGGCGCTCGCCTCGTGCGCCCCGTCCAGTTCGCCGCGCACGGTGGAGACCAGGTGGACCAGGCCGGGGTGCGGTTCGACGGCGCACAGTGCCGGGACGGTCACCGTGCCCGTGGCGCAGACCCGACCCAGGTCGTTGCGGACCAGGTCGACGATCATCACGTTCTCCGCCCGGTCCTTCTCGGACAGATCCGCGGCCGTCCGGCCGGTCCCCTTGATCGGCCCGGACTCGACCGTACGGCCCGTGCGCCGCAGGAACAGCTCCGGAGAGGCGGAGGCCACCTCGACGCCATGGGCGGGCAGCCGCACCGTACCGGCGTAGGGGGCGGGGTTGCCGTGGGCCAGCACCGCGGACAGCGCGTCCACATCGCTGCGCGCGGGGTCGGGCAGCGGCGCGGACAGCACCCGGCAGAGGTTCACCTGATAGACCTCGCCCGCTGCTATGTAGTCCCGCACGCTGCGCACCCCGGCGGTGTAGGCGTCGCGGTCCATGGAGCTGCGCCAGTCCTCGCGGGCCGGGCCTGCCCAGCCGCCGGGCGCGGGCTCGTCGGCGGGACCGGCCGGCCGTACGTCACCGAAGCGGGCACAGACGACACCCCCTTCGAAGTCGGCGACCACCGCCCACCAGCCCGTGGAGTCCAGGGCCGCGGGATCGGATGTGACATCTCGCAGGTCGGTGGCTATCAGGCCGCCGAAGCGGGCCATGGGAGGGAAGTCGCGCACGTCAGTGAGTCTATGGCGGGGGACCGACGGCCGCCCGTGCCGAGCGAGCAGCGCAGCACGCTGCACAAACGCGTTTTTGTACTGGCCCCGGAATCCGCTAGAGTTCAACACGTCGCCGGGACGCGGAAGCGCCCCGGAGGCCAGGCAGCTCCCGGGACGTAGTCTGGGGGACGCACCTGCGGACGTAGCTCAGTTGGTAGAGCACCACCTTGCCAAGGTGGATGTCGCGAGTTCGAGTCTCGTCGTCCGCTCGATGTGGGGGATCTTCCCGAACCCCCTCACTCCTGGTGGAGTGGCCGAGAGGCGAGGCAACGGCCTGCAAAGCCGTCTACACGGGTTCAAATCCCGTCTCCACCTCCAAGGACGATTAGCTCAGCGGGAGAGCGCTTCCCTGACACGGAAGAGGTCACTGGTTCAATCCCAGTATCGTCCACTGGTCCGGCTTCACCGGGCCCCCGCGCGATTAGCTCAGCGGGAGAGCGCTTCCCTGACACGGAAGAGGTCACTGGTTCAATCCCAGTATCGCGCACGCAACCGGGGATCTTCGGATCCGCGGCCCCGAGGACGATTAGCTCAGCGGGAGAGCGCTTCCCTGACACGGAAGAGGTCACTGGTTCAATCCCAGTATCGTCCACACCCGAAACCGAGGGCCGGAGCACTTCGCTCCGGCCCTCGGCTTTTGCCTCCGAAGCCGGACCGCGGCCGGACCACCGCAAAAGCGTGATGGCCGGGCATCTCCCCAGATGCCCGGCCATTCCTGCCGTCCGCCGCACCCCCGTCCCCACGGGGTTGACCGAAAGTCCCTGTCCCGGGCCGCTCTCCCAGGACCGGGGCGCCGTTCAGCGCCCCAGGATTCCGGCCACGGACGACGCCTGTGTGACGACGGCATCCCAGCCGCCGAAGACCACGGTCAGGAGGACCGCCAGCGGCACCGCCATCGCCACGGCGACCAGGGGATGGCGCCTGCCGGAGCTACGGCCGCCGGCCGTGCGCCCTGAGATGTCCGCCATCGCCCCGCTCCTGTCGTGTCTGGGGCGGCGGGCGTCTGACCTCGGGGGACGAGTGTGCCGCCCGCCGCGTGAAGACCACATTAAGCATCCGTCGGCGCCCGGGCGTCATGCCGTCGTACCGCTTCTGTGGCCTCCGATGGGATGACGGCACACCATCCGGCGTACTCCGCTGGGTGGAGAGGGCCGGTGGCGATGGCGGACGGAGAGCGCGGCGGCGGGAGCGGGGCCAGGACCTGGGGACTCCGCGGAAACCACCCCTTCTCGGGTGACTTCGCTCACTTCGGCCACTGCCCCGCATACCGCCGTCTCCCCCCTCCGCACCGCCCTGCCCGCCACCACGTCGTACGCCCCGGTGGTGTCCCCGGCGTCCGCGGCTCTTGCGGCCCGGTCACCTTTCGTTGCGTCAAACTCCTTTCCGTGACGGATCATTGGGGTCTCGCGCGGGAAGTCGGGCCGCGCTACGGCCGGTTCCGTCCCGCACTTGAGGGCTCCCGCCCGCCACCGACAATCCACTTGCCGACGCATGCGCGGCCTTAGCGCACAGCGAGCCGTCAATCCGTAAGCTGTGCCACGTCAGACGGTTGGCAGCGGGGTGGGGCCTCCCCACCACAGGTAGGGGACGACGGACATGGCGATGATGCGGCTCCGACGCGAGGACCCGCGTGTCGTCGGGACGTTCCGGCTGCACCGCCGGCTCGGCGCGGGCGGGATGGGCGTGGTCTATCTCGGTTCGGACAAGCGCGGGCAGCGGGTGGCGCTGAAGGTGATCCGCCCGGATCTGGCGGAGGATCAGGAGTTCCGGTCGCGGTTCGCCCGCGAGGTGTCGGCGGCCCGGCGGATCCGCGGCGGCTGTACGGCCCGGCTGGTCGCGGCCGATCTGGACGCCGACCGCCCCTGGTTCGCCACCCAGTACGTCCCCGGTCCCTCGCTGCACGACAAGGTCAACGAGGAGGGTCCGCTGTCCCCGGCGGAGGTCGCCTCCATCGGGGCGGCGCTGTCCGAGGGGCTGCTGGCCGTCCATGACGCGGGCGTGGTGCACCGCGATCTGAAGCCGTCCAACATTCTGCTGTCGCCCAAGGGTCCGCGGATCATCGACTTCGGCATCGCCTGGGCCACGGGCGCCAGCACGCTCACCCATGTCGGTACGGCGGTGGGCTCGCCCGGCTTCCTCGCGCCGGAGCAGGTGCGCGGTGCGGCGGTGACGCCGGCGACGGACATCTTCGCGCTGGGCGCCACCCTCGCGTACGCCTGCACCGCGGACTCGCCCTTCGGGCAGGGCAGTTCGGAGGTCATGCTCTACCGGGTCGTCCATGAGGAGGCGCAGCTGGCCGGGGTGCCGGATGCGCTGGCGCCGCTGCTGGCGACGTGTCTGGCCAAGGATCCGGCGGACCGGCCGAGCACCCTGTCGCTGTCGCTGCGGCTCAAGGAGATCGCGGCCCGCGAGGCGCACGGGCTGTCCGGCGATCCCGCGGAGGGCGTCGCGGGCTGGGAGCGGCTGGAGCGGCGGCCTTCGGGGCAGCGGGCCGAGGAGTACGCGCGGCAGCGCACCGAGCGGCGTACGGGGGGTACTCCGACGCCGCGGCCGCCCGGTGCGCGTCCTCCGGCGCCGCGCGACGCGACGTCGCGGCCGTCCGGCCCGGGACCGTCCTCGGGCACGGGGGGCACGCACGGTCCGCACGGGACGAAGGCCGCGCACGGCGCCAAGGGCACGAACCCGCGGACCGGTGGCGGGCGCGGCGCCCGGGTCCCGGCGGCCCGGGGCTCGGGACGCAACGGGGCGCGCACCCCGGTCCGTACGGCATCGGGCCGCCGCCCCGGCCCGGACCGCCGGCTGCTGCGGCAGCGGGTGATCGTCTTCGTGGTCGTGACCCTGCTGGTCGCGCTGGGCATCGCGGCGGCCCAGGGCTGCCAGGGCCCGGCCCGCGGGCTGGGAGAGCGGCGGGCGGTGACGGTGGCGGGCCTGTCGCACGGGGGCTCCGAGCGGATCTCCTAGCGGGGGCTCGGCAGGGATTCCCCGCACCGGCTGCGAGGGTGACCGGCTCGGCGTCGGCAGGCCGTGGTGTCAGGCGGCGCCGGTGCCCGTGCCCTTCGCTCCGCGGAACTTCCGTGCGGCCAGGCCGAAGACGAGACCGCCGATCAGGAACCAGGGATTCCACAGCACCAGCGTCCACAGCCGCTGTTCGGGGCTGACGTTGACCTCGTGGCCCGCCGGGTCGGTCAGCAGCAGCGCCTCGACGGCGAGGCCACGCGCCAGCAGCACGGCGCAGGCACACCACCCCAGGGCCCTGACCGCCCGTCCGAACAGGCCGCGGGGTCGCGGTCGGGCGAGGAGCCATCCCAGCACCCCGGCGACAAGGCACAGCAGCCCCACACCCCACAGGCCCACCGCCACGAACCACGCGGGGCGTGTCTCGGCCAGGGGCCCCGCCGAGACGCTCAGGCCCCGGCTGCCGCCCAGCGCCCAGTAGAAGTGCAGCGCGGCGAAGGCGACCGCCCAGATGCATGCGATACGCCCCCATGAGGCGCGCGTTGTCGCGTCCTGCGGATCGTCGGACGTGGGGGGCAGGGGTTGGTCAGGCATGGTCCGCCGTGGCCACCGCGTAGAAGGCGACCGCGGCGGCCGCGCCGACGTTGAGGGAGTCGACGCCGTGGGCCATGGGGATGCGGACCCATTCGTCGGCGGCGCGCAGGGCGCCCGTTGTCAGGCCGCCGCCCTCGGCGCCGAGCATCAGCGCGGCGCGCTCCAGGGTGTGGGGAGCGGCCTCGGCGATCGGGGTGGCCTTGTCGGAGGGGGTGAGGGCGAGGAGTTTGAAACCGGCTTCCCGTACGGCTGCCAGGTCGCGGGGCCAGCTCTCCAGACGGGCGTACGGGACGGAGAAGACGGCGCCCATGGAGACCTTCACCGAGCGGCGGTAGAGCGGGTCGGCGCAGTCCGGGGAGAGCAGCACCGCGTCCATGCCCAGGGCCGCGGCGCTGCGGAAGATGGCGCCGATGTTGGTGTGGTCGTTGACGGCTTCCATCACCGCGATACGGCGGGTGCGGGCGAGGAGTTCGGTGGCCGTGGGCAGCGGTTTGCGCTGCATGGAGGCCAGGGCGCCGCGGTGGACGTGATAGCCCGTCACCCGCTCGGCGAGGCCGGGGCTGACGGCGTAGACCGGGGCCGGGACCTCGTCGATGACATCGCGCATGACGTCGACCCACTTGGCGGAGAGGAGCATCGAGCGCATCTCGTAGCCGGCGTGCCGGGCACGGCGGATGACCTTCTCGCCCTCGGCGATGAACAGCCCTTCGGCAGGCTCGCGGCGGCGGCGCAGCTCGACGTCGGTCAGGCCGGTGTAGTCGGCCAGCCGGGGGTCGTCCGGGTCATCGACGGTGATGATTTCTGCCACGGGGAGATCGTGCCTTGTCGGTGTGGAGGTGCCAAGAGTGGGAAGAGCGGGGCGGGTGCGGCTACTTGGGGGTGGCGGCCGGGCCCACGGTGACGACGTCGCCGATGACGATGACCGCGGGGGGACGGACGCCCTCGGCGCGTACGGTCTCGCCCAGGGTGGCCAGGGTGGCGTCCACGCGGCGCTGCGTGGCGGTGGTGCCTTCCTGGATGACGGCGGCGGGGGTGTCGGCGGGGCGGCCGTGGGCGATGAGGGCGGCGGCGATGGCGCCGCTGTTCTCGACGCCCATGAGGACGACGAGGGTGCCGCGGAGCTTGGCGAGGGCGGGCCAGTCGACCAGCGAGCGCTCGTCGTCGGGGGCGACATGGCCGCTGACGACGGTGAATTCGTGGGCGACACCACGGTGGGTGACGGGGATGCCGGCGGCGCCGGGGACGGAGATGGTGCTGGAGATGCCGGGGACGACCGTGCAGGGGATCCCGGCCTCGGCCAGCGCCTGGGCCTCCTCCATGCCGCGGCCGAAGACGAACGGATCGCCGCCCTTGAGGCGGACCACGGCCTTGCCGGCCTTGGCGTGCTCGATCAGGGCGTTGTTGATCGCTTCCTGGGCCATGAAGCGGCCGTAGGGGATCTTGGCGGCGTCGATCACCTCGACGTGCGGCGGGAGCTCGGCCAGGAGGTCGCGGGGGCCGAGGCGGTCGGCGATGACCACATCCGCCTCGGCGAGGAGGCGGCGGCCGCGGACGGTGATCAGATCGGGGTCGCCGGGGCCGCCGCCGACCAGGGCCACGCCGGGGGTGTGCGGGCGGCGGTGGTGCGGGGCGGCGAGGCTGCCGTCGCGCAGGCCCTCGACGATGGCGTCGCGCACGGCGGCGGAGCGGCGCGGGTCCTGGCCGGTGAGGACCGCGACGGTGACGCCTTCGCTGCGCCCGGTGGCGGGGGTCCAGGCGGTGGCGGCCTCGGCGTCGTCGGAGCGTACGCACCACACGCGGCGGGCCTCGGCCTCCTGGGAGGCGGCGGCGTTGGCCTCCGGGTCGTCGGTGGAGATGAGCGCGTACCAGGCGCCGTCGAGGTCGCCGTCCTGGTAGCGGCGGCGCTCCCAGCGGATCTCGCCGGTGTCGGCCATCGCCTCGACGGAGGGGGTGGCGGAGGGGGAGATCAGGAGGACGTCCGCACCTGCGGCGATGAGCGAGGGGAGGCGGCGCTGCGCGACCTGGCCGGCCCCGAGGACGACGACGCGGCGGCCGGACAGCCGCAGTCCGACGGGGTAGGCGGCGTGTGCGGCGACATGCTCGGCCATGGTGATACGGCTCCTTGTGCGGTGGTGCGAATTCGACGACCGGCTCAGTCGCTGCGGCTCTGGAGCGGCTGGTGAGGTGGTGCGGACGGCCCGGGGCGGCTGGTGAGCGGTACCGCCCCGGCCCACAGCCTATGGGGCTGCGGGCCGGGGGTCATGCGGGGGCGGCCGGTACGGGCCAGGGCCCGGTCGGCGCTGCTCCCCCGCTCGGCGCTGCTCGGTCGCTCAGCTCTTCTCCGTCACTCCGGCGGAGTCGAAAGTGGCGACTTCGTGCATGGCGCGGGCGGCGCTCTGCACCACCGGGAGCGCCAGCAGGGCGCCGGTGCCCTCGCCGAGGCGCAGGTCGAGGTCGATCAGCGGGCGCAGGCCGAGTTTGGTCAGCGCCGCGACGTGGCCCGGTTCGGCGCTGCGGTGGCCGGCGATGCAGGCGGCCAGCGCCTCGGGGGCGATGGCGCGGGCCACCAGGGCGGCGGCGCCGGCGCTGACGCCGTCGAGGAGCACCGGCGTACGCAGCGAGGCGCCGCCGAGGATCAGACCGACGAGGGCGGCGTGTTCGAGGCCGCCGACGGCGGAGAGGACGCCGATGGGGTCGGACGGGTCGGGCTGGTGGAGTTCGAGGGCGCGGCGGACGACATCGACCTTGCGGGCGTGCGTCTCGTCGTTGATGCCCGTGCCGCGGCCGGTGACCTCGGCCGGGTCGGCGCCGGTGTAGACGGAGATCAGGGCGGCCGAGGTGGTGGTGTTGGCGATGCCCATCTCGCCCGTGAGCAGCGCCTTGTTGCCGGCCGCGACGAGGTCCCGGGCGGTTTCGATGCCGACCTCTATGGCCTTGAGGACGTCTTCCTGGGTCATCGCCGGGCCCTGGGTGAAGTCGGCGGTGCCGGGGCGTACCTTGCGCGGCAGCAGACCCGGGGTGGCGGGGAGGTCGCCGGCCACGCCGACGTCCACGACGCACACCTCGGCGCCGACCTGGTTGGCGAAGGCGTTGCAGACCGCGCCGCCGCCCAGGAAGTTGGCGACCATCTGGCCGGTGACCTCCTGGGGCCAGGGGGTCACCCCCTGGGCGTGCACGCCGTGGTCGCCCGCGAAGATCGCGACGGCGGCGGGCTCCGGGATCGGCGGCGGGCACTTGCGGGACAGTCCGCACAGCTGCGCGGAGATGATCTCCAGCATGCCCAGCGCCCCGGCGGGCTTGGTCATCCGCTTCTGTCGCTCCCACGCCTCGCCGAGCGCCTTGGCGTCCAGCGGGCGGATGCCCTGGAGGGTCTCCTGGAGGAGGTCGTGCGGGTCCTCGCCGGGCAGGGCGCGGCGCCCGTAGGTCTCCTCGTGGACGACCCAGGACAGCGGGCGGCGCCTGGACCAGCCGGCCTGGAGCAGCTCGGGCTCGTCGGGGAACTCGTCGACGTAGCCGACGCACAGGTAGGCGACGATTTCGAGGTGGTCGGGCAGGCCCAGTTCGCGGACCATCTCGCGCTCGTCGAAGAAGCTGACCCAGCCGACGCCCAGGCCCTCGGCGCGGGCGGCGAGCCAGAGGTTCTCGACGGCCAGCGCGGAGGAGTACGGGGCCATCTGCGGCTGGGTGTGCCGGCCGAGGGTGTGCCGGCCGCCGCGAGTGGGGTCGGCGGTGACGACGATGTTGACCGGCGTTTCGAGGATGGCCTCGATCTTCAGCTCGCGGAACTGCTTGGCGCGGGCCTTGGGCAGCGATTTGGCGTAGGCGTCGCGCTGCGTCATGGCGAGCTGGTGCATCCGCTCGCGGGTTTCGTCGGAGCGGATGACGACGAAGTCCCAGGGCTGGGAGTGGCCGACGCTGGGGGCGGTGTGGGCCGCCTCCAGGACGCGCAGCAGGACGTCGTTGGGGATCGGGTCGGAGCGGAAGCCGTTGCGGATGTCGCGGCGTTCACGGATGACGCGGTGGACGGCGGCGCGCTCGGAGTCCTCGTACCCGGGGGCGGCGGCCTGGGGCTCGCCGTCCTCGGCCGGGGCGTCGGCGGGCTCGGCGTCGGGCGCCGGGGCCCGGTCGGCGGCCTGCGGCTGGTCGTCCGTATCGGCCGTGTTGTCCGTGGGGTGCTCCTCGTTCCGGTCCGGGTCCTGGCTCTGGTCGCCCTGGGCCCGGTCCTGCTGGTCGTGCTCCTGTTCCTCGCCGAGCTGGACGAGTTCGGCGGGGTCCTGCTGGTGGGGGCGGTCCTCGGCATCGGGGACCGGTTCGGCGGTCGCCTGCGCCGGGATCTGGACGGCGACGGGCTGCGGTGCGGCGGGGGCGGCCTCGGTGGGCGGGGCGGGGGCCTCGTCCACCGGGGGCGCGAGCTGCTCGGGGGCCTCGGCTTCCGGTGCGGCCGGGGCGGCCGTCGCGGCGGCAGCGGTGGCGGCCTCGGCGGCGGGCGTTGCGGGCTGCTGCTCGGCCGCGGGGTCGGCGGGGGTCTCGGCCGGTGCCTCGACGGCGGGCTCGGCCGGGGCTTCCTGGCCCTGGGGCGCGGCCTGTTCGGCGGCCGGGGGCTCCTCGGCCTCGGCGGGCTGCGGGAGTTCGGCGGCCGGGGCCGGTGCCTCGGGCTGCTCTATGACGGGCTCTTCCGGGGGCGTGCTGTTCTCCGGGGCGGGCAGCGCGATGGGGCCCTGGGGAGCGGCGACGGCCGTCGGGGCCGCCTCGGGCTCGGCCTCGGGGGCCGCCTCCGCGGGCGCTGCGGGCTCCGCGGGCTCGGCCTGCTGGAGCTGCTCGGCGGGCTGCGGCTGCTCGGCGGCCTGCGGGGCCGGGGCTGCGTCGGCGGGGGCGGCTTCGGTGGCGACGGCTTCGGCGGGGGCCGGGGCCGGGGCTTCGGCCGGGGCCTGGGGCTCCTGGGCGGCTTCCACCGGGGCGGCGGTCTCGGGGGCCTCGACGACCACGGCGGGTTCGGCGGCCGGTCCGGCCTCCGGCGCGGGCGCAACGGTCCCGCCCTGCTCCGGCTGGTCGGCCTGCGCGGCCGGGGCCACGGCCTCCTGCGGCTGCTCCTCGACGGGCGCCGCCACCGGCTGGGCCTGCTCGGGCGCGGCCGGTGCCTGGGGCGTGCCGTCGGCGTCCGCGGGCGCCTGGGCCGGCGTGGCGTCAGCTGCCGGAGCGTCAGCCTCCCCGGCGGCCTCGGCCACCGCGTCCTGAACCGGTACGTCTTGGACCGGAACGTCCTGGGCCGGTGCGTCCTCAACCAGTGCGTCCTGAACCGGTGCGTCCTGAACCGGCACTTCCTGAACCGGCACGTCCTGGGCCGCCACGGCGGTATCCGCGGCGGCCGGCATCGGCATCGGCTGCACCTGCGGCTGTTCGGAGGGCAGCGGGGCGTCCTCCGGGGCGGGCGCGGCAGGGGCGGGCACGGCCGTGTCCGCGAGCGGGGCCGCGGCCGCCTGGGCCGACGCCTCGTCCCACGGCGGCATCTGCGCCGGGACCTGCGCGGGGATCTCCCCCAGCTGCGGGCCGGGCAACGGGCCCTGACCGGCGGCGCCGTAGGACTGCTCGGCGTGGAGCTGGCCGTCGTAGGGCTGCCCACCGTACGGCGGCGCGGCGACGGGCTGCGCGGCCGGCGCTCCGGCGGGCGCGGCGGCCTCGGCCTGGGCGTCGAGGTATTCGGGCCCGGCGGCCGGGGGTCCCGCGTGGCGGCCGGGGGCCGGTGACGGGGCGTCGGCGGGGCCGCGGTCGGCCAGCGAGCGGACCACGCCGCCGGTCGGGTCGGGCACCGGCGGGCCCATGTGCAGCGGACGGCGCGCGGGCTGCGGTGCGGCGGGCTGCGGAATGCGGACAGCGCTGAGGTCGTGCGCGCCGG
This sequence comes from Streptomyces gilvosporeus, assembly GCF_002082195.1. Classification (GTDB taxonomy): domain Bacteria; phylum Actinomycetota; class Actinomycetes; order Streptomycetales; family Streptomycetaceae; genus Streptomyces; species Streptomyces gilvosporeus. Next base: position 2,246,533 of record NZ_CP020569.1, read on the forward strand.
AGTCGCGGCCGCCGCTCTCGTGGTCGCCGGAGGGGGTGGGCATGGGTGCGCCGTGCGCGGGCGCGGCCTGCTGCGGCATCGGCTGGGCCTGCTGCTCGCTCCAGGCGCCCTGGGCGCCCGGCATCAGCAGAAGATCGTCGTCATCGGCGGCGGCCTCGGCCCCTTCGAAGGGGTAGGCGTCCGGCTGTTGCGTCAATCCGGCGTCGGCAGGGGAAGGAACGGGTGCCGGCTGCGGCTGCCCGGGATGCCCGCCTGCGTTCTCCGGCTGTCCCTCGCCCGGGACCTGGCCGGTGTCGGTCATGCGTACCCCTCGCCCATGTGCTAGTGCTCCTTCCAACCGCTCGTGCGACGCGCTCGACCGGGACGCGCCGACGCCCCGATAGCGAGAACGAGCGAGCGCGCCGCGCGGCACGTCCGCCCTCTAGAGCTTTATTTTCCGCCAAAACCACGGCAATTTCCGGATATTGGCGTACTCACCCGAACGAGGAACAGCGGCGCGACGATCCGCCAGCCTACCTCCCGCGGGTTGCGTTCCAGGTCATGGGTGAGAAACGCGATACCCACTGAGCAGAAAGACCACGGAACGTTCACGTTCCACCCAGGCCGTGGTGTCCAAATCCACGGACTGGAGCAGTGCGCATTCGACGTCATATCCCCCGTCGGCGAGCGCCCTTCCGAGTGCTTCGGCCTCGTCGCGGGTGGCGGCGTGGGTGACGATCCGTTCGGGGCGGCGGTCGGCGCAGGCGGTGACGACGGCCGTTCCCCCGCCGCCGATGCGGACCACGTCCGGTTCGGGCAGGTCTTCGAGGATCTGCGGTGCGCGGCCGGCCACGACCTGGAGTTGGACGCCGTAGCGGCGGGCGAGGGCGGCGGTGCGGGCGCAGGCTTCGGGGTCGGCGTCCACGGCGATGACGGCCGCGCCGAAGCGTGCGGCCTCCACGGCGGCCGCGCCGCTGCCCGTACCGATGTCCCAGACCAGGTCGCCCACCCGCGGCCCGAGGCGGGCCAGTTGGGCGGTGCGCAGCTGGCCGGACTCGCCTTCGCCGAGGGCCCCGCCGTATGCGGCGGCCGGCAGGCCCCAGCCGCGGGGGCCTGCCGGGTGGCCGGCCTCGTGGGCGGCGATCCAGCCGGTGCCCTGGGCGGCGGCGCCGGCGGGTGAACCGCCGATGACGATGACGACGTTGGGGTCGCGCCAGACGTGGTCGGCGACCTTGTCGGAGGTGAGGACGGTCACCCGTTCCCGGTCGGTGCCCAGTTCCTCACAGATGACGAAGGTGCGGTGGACGCCGCCGAGCAGCAGGGCGAGTTCGGCGGGGCCGGCGCCGGGTGAGGTGAGGACGGCGACCTTGGTGTGGGCGCGGCAGACGTTGACCGCGCGGCGCAGATCGCGGCTGTGGGCGACGACGACCTGGGCGTCGTCCCAGGGCATGCCGGCGCGGGCGAAGGCGGCGGCGACGGAGGAGACGGCGGGCACCACTTCGACCTCGAGGCCGTATTCGGGGGCGCGCAGGGTGCGGACGACGCCGAAGAAGCCGGGGTCGCCGTCGGCGAGGACGACGGCGGTGCCGCGGTGCTGGGCGATGCGGCGGGCGGCGAGGGTGAGACTGCCCAGGCGGATGCGTTCGGCGTGCGGGGGGACTTCGGGCAGTGCGAGATGGTGGGCGGCGCCGGCCACGAGCGTCGCGGCGCCGAGGGCGGAGCGGGCGGCGGCGGTCAGTGCGGAGCCGTCCCATCCGATCACCGTGACCCGGTCGGCCATGCGCGTCAGTCTCCTGGGGCTGCTGGGGTGGGGGGAGGGGGCGCCGCGGGTGCCCCGCGGGGGTGTCCTCGCTGGTGGCGAGGGGTGCGGCGGGCCGAGGGTACCCCGTCGGGCACGGGCCGGTCGCGGCGCGGGGTCAGTTCCACCCGGGGTAGGCGAATCCGTTGGCGTCCACCCGTTGGGCGGGTACGCCTTCGAGGTCCTCGGGCAGCAGGCTCCAGACGATCTGGTCCGTGCGGATGTCGGTCCAGCCGCCGTCCTCCGTACGACTGCGGGCTATGCAGGCGTTGCGCAGCACTCCCTCGCTGATGCAGCCCACCTTCTGGGCGACCTGCTGGGAGGCGGTGTTGCCGGCGGCGGTGCGCAGCTCCAGGCGCTCGAACCCCTGGTCCTCGAAGAGCCACTGGGCGCAGGCGAGCGTGGCCTCGGAGGCGTAGCCCTCGCCGCGGGCCCAGGAGGCGATGATGTACGAGATCTCGGTGGAGCGCACCCGCCAGTCGGTGTTGCCCAGCTGGACGACGCCGACGAGGCGCTGGGTGAGGAATTCGCTGACCGCGAGGTCGAGGCCGCGGCCCGCGGTGCGTTCGGCGGGGGCGTACCGGGTGACCCAGGTGCGGGCGGCGTCCCGGGTGTAGGGCTGGGGCAGCGCGGTCCAGGCGGCGACCAGCTCGTCGTTCATCATGTCGGCCAGGGCGGGGATGTCGTCCTCGTCGAGAGGTCGCAGCACCAGCCGTTCCGTGCTGAGGGAGATGTCCGGAAAGGTGGATGTCATGCCGCTGCTCCAACGCCGTTGGCTGTAGTGCTCCGGGCCGTCACGGGCCGCCGTGATGTGGGGTCACGTGAGGTCAGGGGCGTCTTGACCGTCTTCGAGGGCACCAGCATGCAGCATCCGCCGGGGGATGTGCCACGCAGCCGGACCCCGGTCCGCGGCGGCGCGGTCCGGGGCCCGTAGGGGCTGCGGTGCAGGTCAGCTCTTTGCGGGACCGAAGGCCGGGATGACCGAGCCGTCCTTGTACGTGTCCTCGATGAACTTCTTGACCTCGGGGGAGTTCAGCAGCTTGGCCAGCTTCTTGATCCGCGGGTCGTTCTCGCGGCCCTTCTTGACGGCCAGGAAGTTGGCGTAGGGGTTGTTCTTCGCGCTCTCCAGGGCCAGGGCGTCCTTGGAGGGCTTGAGGTGGGCGCCGATGGCGAAGTTGCCGTTGATGACGGCGGCGTCGACGTCGTCGATGCGCGGCGCGGTCTGGGCGGCCTCCAGCTCGGTGATCTTGACGCCCTTGTCGTCCTTGACGTCGGTGAGCTTGGCGTCGGAGCCGACACCGGGCTTGAGGGTGATCACACCGTTGTCGGCGAGCAGCTTGAGCGCGCGGCCCTCGTTGGAGGGGTCGTTGGGCACCGAGACGGTGGAGCCGGACTTCAGCTCCGACAGCTTGTGGATCTTCTTGGAGTAGACGCCGAGCGGCTCGATGAGCACGTTCTGGACGGGCACGATGTGGGTGCCGTTCTCCTTGTTGAAGGTGTCCAGGAACGGCTTGTGCTGGAAGAAGTTGGCGTCGACCTGGCCGTCGTCGGTGACCTTGTTGGGGATCTTGTAGTCGTTGAACGGCTTGACGACGAGCTTGAGCCCGGCCTTGGCCGCCAGCTTGTTCTTGACGAAGTCGAGGATGGTGCCGTGCGGGGTGGGGCTCGCGGCGACGACGAGCGGGGCGTTCTTGTCGCCCTTGGCGCTCGCGGTGGTGTCGGACGGGGCCGAGCAGGCGGCGGTGCCGAAGGCGACGGCGGAGGCGGCGGTGGCCGCCACGGTGATCTTGATGAGGGTGCGCACGAAGAGTGCCTCTTTCTTGTTCACGTTCACGCGCCGGTGGCGCGTGGGTGGTCCGCCCGGCAAAGGGTCCGGGCTCGTGGGGGTGGTGCGGTGTGGGGGTCAGGCGGCCTCGGTGACGGCGGCCGGCTCCTCGCTGCGGGCGCGGCGCAGGCCGACGCGCAGGGAGGAGGAGGCGCGGGTGCCGCGGGAGGCCAGGCGGCGGACGACGAGGTCGCCGAGCAGCTGGACGAGGGTGACCAGGAGGATCAGCTCCACGACGGTGGTGATCATCAGGGAGGTCTCGTACTGCTGGTAGCCATAGGTGTAGGCGATGTTGCCCAGGCCGCCGCCGCCGACCGCACCGGCGATCGCGGAGTAGCCGATCAGCGTGATGACGGTGGTGGTGACGGCCGCGATCAGCGCGGGCAGCGCCTGCGGGAGCAGGACCTTGAAGACGATGGTCCAGGTGCCGCCGCCCATCGCCTGGGCGGCCTCGACCAGGCCCTTGTCCACCTCGCGCAGTGCGGCCTCGACGAGGCGGGCGAAGAAGGGGATGGCGGCGATGGCGAGCGGGACGACCGCGCCGGTGGGGCCGATGGAGACGCCGACCAGGATGCGGGTGAAGGGGATCAGCACCACGATCAGGATCAGGAACGGGAAGGACCGTCCGATGTTCACGACCGCGCCGAGCACCTTGTTGACCACGACGTTCTGGAGCAGCGCGCCGCGCTCGGTCAGATGCAGCAGCACGCCGACGGGTATGCCGATCAGCACGGCGTAGAACGTCGACCACCACACCATGAAGAGGGTGTCGAGCGTGTTGTCGTACAGCAGCGGCTGCATCTCGTTCCAGCTCACTTGGCGCCTTCCTTCTCGAGCGTGGCGGCGGGGGCCGGGATCGCGGCGGCGGCGGGCTCGGCCTCCGCGGCCACGTCCACCTGGAGTCCCTGCTCGCGCAGGAAGCCGATGGGCACGACGTTCTCCTCGAAGCGGCCGGGCAGTTCGATGCGCATCCGGCCGATCTGCTTGCCGCCGACGGTGTCCATGGCGGCGCCGAGGATGGAGATGTCGACGTTGTAGGTACGGGCCAGCTCGGAGATCACCGGGCGGGTGGCGGCCGAGCCGTGGAAGGTGATGTCGACGACGGTGCGGTCCTCGCCGGAGGGCTCGCCGCCCACCGGGAACAGCTCGCGGGCCAGCTCGGAGCCAGGCGTCGCGAGCAGCTCGGCGACCGTGCCGGCTTCCACCACGCGGCCGTTCTTCATCAGGGCGGCCGAGTCGCAGATGGTCTTGACGACGTCCATTTCGTGGGTGATCAGGACGATGGTCAGGCCGAGCTGGCGGTTGAGGTCGCGCAGCAGCTGGAGGATGGAGCGGGTGGTCTCCGGGTCCAGGGCGCTGGTGGCCTCGTCGGAGAGCAGCACCTTGGGGTCGCCGGCCAGGGCGCGGGCGATGCCGACGCGCTGCTTCTGGCCGCCGGAGAGCTGGGCGGGGTAGGCCCCGGCCTTGTCGGCCAGGCCCACCAGGTCGAGCAGTTCGAGGGCCTTGCGGGAGCGCTCGCGCCGGTCGACCTTGAGGATCTCCAGGGGCAGTTCGACGTTGTCCTGCACGGTGCGCGAGGACAGCAGGTTGAAGTGCTGGAAGACCATGCCGATGTGGCTGCGGGCGGCACGGAGCCGGGCGCTTGCGCGCATGCCGCGCCCCGCGATGGACGTGAGTTCCTGGCCGGCGACGGTGACCGTGCCGGAGGTGGGGCGCTCCAGGAGGTTCAGGCAGCGGATGAGGGTGGATTTACCGGCGCCGCTCTGGCCGAGGACGCCGTACACCTCGCCCTCGCGGACGTGCAGGTCGACGCCGTCCAGGGCGGTGACTTCGCGGTCTCCTGAACGGTAGACCTTGGTCAGGCCCGTTGTGGTGATCACAGGGAATTCCGTCACTGTCGAGTGCCGGGCGGCTCGCCCGCCGGGCACGGGGCATTCTTGCGAGTGCGGCAGAGGGGTACCCGGGGGGCCTGGGGCCCGGCTTCGGGTTCCGGTGACGCGGGGCGGCCGGTGTCGTCGCTGACGTACGGCTCATGAGGAGTCCCCTGCTCCGTAGGAGCGCGGGGGAGGGTCTCGCTTCGGGGCGCGAGGCTCAAACGGGGGCCCTCAGCGGTCACACATTCGACACAGGCAACGAGCACCGGGCGTCGTGATCGCCTCGGTCGCGCGGATGCGGCAGCTCGTCGTGGTCATGGCGGCAAGTAAACCAGACGGCTGCGTGGCCGGATCAAGCCCGTCCGCATAGCGGACATGGCCGACCGGTCCGTGGACGGCGGCCCGCTCCCCGGCGGGGCCCTGTGCCGCCCGGCCCGTGGCCTGCGCGGATACCGCCGGTAGCCCGGCCGCGGCGCCGTCCGTGACCCGCTCCCCCAACCCGGGTGCTGTGGTCAAGGCCACGCCCGGCCGCCCGGCGGCGGGCGGGGGCCGCGGCCGGGCCTTACGGGCGGGCGTGCCGTGCCGGGGCCGGGCGCACTCCCCCGCCCGCCGCCGATTAGCATCGCCCCATGCCCCACAACCCCCCGGTGCACCGCAGCACCGCGCGGAGCTCGCGGTGATCGACGCCCTGACCGTCGCGATCGCCGCGACCGCTCTCGCCCTGGCCGCCTGGTGCGGCTGGGCCACCTATCGCGACCAGCCCACCAAGGACTGGCACTTCATCGGCATGGCCCTGGTGTCCCTGCTCGGCATCGCCCAACTGGTCATAGGGTGCGTGCAGTTGGCGCGCGGGCAGTCGCCGGACCAGGGCACCGCGATCTTCGTGGCGTATCTCCTGGGGGCCTCGGCCTGCATCCCGGCGACCGGTTTCATGTCGCTGTCCGAGCGAACCCGCTGGGGTTCGGCCACCGTTGCGGCGGGCGGCATCGTGCTGGCGGTGCTGGAAGTACGGCTTTTCGACATCTGGGGAGGCGGCAGTGCCTGACACCACGACATCCGCGACGTCCACGGCCGCGGAGGCCGCCTCGGCTCCGGCGAAGCAGTCCCTGGGCAGCGGCCCCGGCCGGCTCCTGGTCACGCTCTACGGCGTCTTCACCGTCGCGGCCGCGTCCCGCTCCCTCTACCAGGTGATCGCCCAGTTCCACGTGGCGCCGCTGGCGTACAGCCTCTCGGCCGTCTCCGCGGTCGTCTACGGCTTCATCCTCTTCTCGCTGGTCCGCGGCGGCGAGGGCGCCCGCAAGGCGGCGGCCGTCTCCTGTGCGCTGGAGCTGATCGGGGTGCTGGGCATCGGCACCTGGACGCTGGTCGAGCCGTCCGCCTTCCCCGACGCCACCGTGTGGTCGGACTACGGCATGGACTACCTCTTCATCCCCGTCGCCCTCCCCGTCACCGGCCTGATGTGGCTGCGCCGGGCCCGCACGGAGGCGGCGTAGCCCCCCGGCGGACAAGCAAACGGTGCGCGGGCCCGCCCCCACAGCGGGCCCACGCACCGGTCCGGGGGTCAGGCACCGGCGACGTAGACGTCGGCCGTCGCCAGTTCCTTCTCCAGCGTGATCTCGTTCAGCGTGCGGCTGAGCCGCTCGGTCCCGACGGGCACATAGCCGTGGCTGCGGTAGAGCCGCAGATTGCCCTCGCTGCGATGACCGGTGAAGAGGCGGTAGCGCTTGGCGGAACGCTCGGCCGCCAGCCGCTGCTCGACGGCGGCGAGCAGCCGGCCGCCCAGCCCGTGCCGCTGCATGCGCGGGTGGACGATCAGCTTGCCGATCCTCGCCGTCCCGTCCGCGTCGACGGTGCCGCGTACGGATCCGACGACCTCCCCGCCGAGCCGGGCCACCAGCACACATCCCTCGTCCAGTTCGCGTCGCAGGGCGGCGAGCGTCTGGGTGAGCGGCTCGATGCCGTAGTCGTCATACAGCGCGGCCTCCGACTGGTAGCAGAGGTACTGGAGTTTGAGGATGTGTTCGGCATCCTGGTCGGACGCCGCAGAGATGGTCACGCTGGTGCCCATGCGCGTATGCCTCCCCTTATTCGGTTCGCTGCGTGTTTCCGGGTTCCCCGGAAAGTGGCAGTGGCAATCCCCACCGGCCTGATGCTCCTGTGTGACATTCCCAACTCAGATGAGATATGAGGGAAATTCCCGGTGGGGCGCGGCGCTCCGCGGGTGTCACCTCTTACGGAACTCCTCGGCGGCGAGCAGCGCGGTGTCCGGGTCGTCGGAGAACAGCCCGTCGATGCCGGTCGCGAAGAGCGCCTTGAAGTACGCGAGGGAGTTGCCGTAGTCGCCCGGGTTCTTGCCGACGCGGAAGTCCAGCGGCAGGAAGCTGTTCTCGTTGCGCACGGTGTACGGCTGCACGGCCAGGCCCGCGGCGTGCGCGTCGCGGACGAGCGTGGTGGGCCTGCCGAGCTTGCCGTCCTTGTCCTGCGCGATGATCTGCGGCAGCCAGGGCCCGATGCCCTGGGCGAAGCCCGCGATCCACTTGAGCCCCTCCGGCTTGAGCAGGTCGGCCGTGGTGCGCGGGTCGCCGGCCTCGACGAAGTCCGCGGGCCGCACGCTCGGCTCGTCGAGCAGCACCACTTTGGGGCAGTCCAGGCCCAGCCGGCCGAGCCGCTGGATGCTGCTGGGCTCGAAGGACTGGAGGAAGTTCGGGGAGTTCTTCTTGTTGCGGCCGTACCGGTGCAGCAGCTTGGCCACCCGCTCCTCCAGGTCCAGGCCCAGTTTGCGGAAGTAGGTGGGGTGCTTGGTCTCGATGTGCAGCCAGACCGGGGCTCCGCGCTCGCGCTCCTTCTTCCGGGCCCACTTCAGGACCTCTTCGAAGGTCGGGATCTGCCAGACGCCGTCGTAGAGGGTGTTGTGCTGCCGGATGTCCGGTATGCGCTCCTTGGCGCGCAGGGTCTTGATCTCGGCGAGCGTGAAGTCCTCGGTGAACCAGCCGGTGATCTTCTTGCCGTCGACCGTCTTCGTGGTCTTGCGGTCGGCGAACTCGGGGTGGTCCGCGACATCGGTGGTGGCGGAGATGTCGTTCTCGTGACGGCAGATGAGATGGCCGTCCTTGGTCGGTACGAGGTCACCCGCCTCGATGACGTCCGCGCCCATCGCCAGCGCCAGCTCGTACGAGCCGAAGGTGTGCTCGGGGCGGTGGCCGCTCGCGCCGCGGTGGCCGACCACCAGCGGCACCGGCAGCTCCTGCGGCACCCCGCCGTCCCGCGACACACGGGCCTGTGCCTGCGCCCCGCCCAGCTGGCGGGCACTGGCCTGCCCGGCTCCGCCGAACACCGCCGCGCCCGTGCCGAGGGCCGCGGCCCCCAGCAGTGTCCGCCGTCCTGGCTGCTGCCGATTCTGCATGGTGCGTATGCTCCTTGAGGTGGGGGTGGCCTGACTCGTACCTGCCAAACCACCGCAGATCGTAAGCACGCGGGGGTGACTTACGGCAACAGCACAGCGCATACGCGGTGACCCACATCAACCGTGGGTCAACTCTCCGTATCGACCGTGTGAACCCGATGTGCGCACGCAGATGACCCGCGAGTATCGTCCTTGGCTGCAGATTCCCTGCTGCCCCGACGCTGACCCGTCACGACCGGAGGACCCGTTGTCCCGCATTGTGCTGAAGGCGATTCTCGGATTCCTCATGCGTGTCCTGTACCACCCCAAGGTCGAGGGCATGGAGCGCATCCCGGAGACCGGCCCGGTGATCCTGGCCGGCAACCACGTCACCTTCATCGACTCGCTGTTCCTGAGCCTGGTCGTCAAGCGCCCGGTCTACTTCATCGGCAAGGACGAGTACGTCACCGGCAAGGGCCTCAAGGGGCGGCTGATGGCCTGGTTCTTCACCAGCGCCGGCATGATCCCGGTGGACCGGGACGGCGGGCACGGCGGGGTCGCGGCGCTGATGACCGGCCGCCGCGTCCTGGAGGAGGGCAAGGCGTTCGGCATCTACCCCGAGGGCACCCGCTCCCCCGACGGCCGCCTCTACCGCGGCCGCACCGGCATCGCCCGGCTCGCGCTGATGACCGGCGCCCCCGTCGTCCCGTTCGCCATGATCGGCACGGACAAGGTGCAGCCCGGCGGCAAGGGCCGGCCGCGGCTTGCCCCGGTCACCATCCGCTTCGGCGAGGCGCTGGACTTCTCCCGCTATGACGGGATGGACCGCGACCGCTACGTCCTGCGGGCCGTCACCGACGAGGTGATGAGCGATGTGATGGACCTGTCCGGCCAGGAGTACGTCGACATCTACGCCACCAAGGCCCGGTCCGCCGCCTGACCCGGCTTCCCCCTCCGCGCCGCAGGGCCCCGTCCGCTTTCCGGACGGGGCCCTTTGCGTTCCGCTTTTCGGCACGGTGTTCGGCACGGAATTCAGCACAGGATTCAGCACGGCACCCGGAAACCGCCCGGCGAACGCTGGCCTTCGGGCCCTCCGGTCAGCGCCGTGCGCAGCGCCGCCTCGGGCCGCGGGACCTTGCCGCCGTCGGACTGCTGCTGGAAGTGTTCGGGGACGCTGCCGATCCGGGCGCCCGGTACCTCCGCGTTCTTCACCGCGACCCGGTTGAGCGGGGCGGGCGTCAGCTGCTTCTGGGTGCGGAGGAATTCCACGAAGCTCTCGAAGTCGCGGGTGTGGCGTACGGGGGCGGTGAAGCCGGAGAAGGCGCTGTAGCCGTCCTGGTTGATCAAGGTGTACGAGGGGGCGGCGAGGCGGTAGCTGCGGGCCGGATCGAGTGCGGCGTTGCCGATGAAGACCTCGGCGGGGTCGACGCGGCGGCCGACGGGACCGGCGGCGTCGAAGGTGTAGCGGACGTTGGCGGAGACGGCCAGCGGCGCGAAGCTCAGGCCCCCGTCGGCGGCGGGGGCCCACTGCTCCTCCAGCGCGTCGTGGATCTGGGCCCCGGTGACGGTCACCGTCATGATCGGGTCGCCGAAGCCGACGGCGTTCCAGGCGCGGCCGAGTGTGATGATGCCGCCCGATGCCTCGTCGCGTACCAGGTCGCCGGCGATGATGGCCTGGCCGACGCGTGGGGCGACGGCGATGACGGCGAGTTCGGCGGGGATGTTGGGGTTGCCGCCCGCATCGTCCATCGGGCCGTGCGGCTGCCCGCCCGCCCAGAGCGCCCAGTCGGCCACCAGATCGCCCATGCTGCTCTCGCCCGCGGCGTTGCGGCGGCGGGTGAAGGAGGCGGACTGGGTGCCGAGGGGGGTGGCGGCGCGGCGGGTGGCGTAGCCCGCCCAGTAGTCGGCGATGGACCGCAGTTCGGGATGGGGGGTGACCTCGCGGGTGTTGGGGTGGTTGGTGGCCGTGGTCAGCGGCCGGATCACCTCGCCGGTGACGGGGTCGAGTCGCAGATTGATCTCGTTGATCAACTGGCCGTAGCAGCCTGCCTCGACGAACGGGCGGGGGTTGCCCTGGGGGTCGGGCAGCATCATGGTGAAGGCGCAGTGCCAGTGGCCGGTGACGATGGCGTCGATGTCCGAGGTGACGCGCAGCGCCAGTTCGTAGGCGGGGCCGGAGGGGTTGCTGCCGCTGGAGAAGTCGCTGCCGGCGACGGCGCCGTCGTGCATGCTGAGCACGATCGCGTTGACGCCGCGTGATTTCAGCTCGGCGGCGCAGCGGTTGGCGGTTTCCAGTTCGTCGAGGGTGCGCAGTCCGGGCTGGTAGGAGCCGGGGAAGGTCTCGGCGCCCAGGGCCGTGAGGTGGATGAAGCCGATGGGCAGGGTGCGGCCGCGGCCGGCGTCGACATAGACGATGTTGTACGGCGACAGGACGGTCTTGCCGCTTTCGTTCCAGACCATATTGGCGCTGTAGTACGGGAAATTCGCGCCGCGGAAGCGGTGGCCGGTGGAGTCCTCGAAGAAGTCGTCGCGGTCCACGGTGGGATAGGGGACGCCTTTTCCGATATGGGAGGTCAGAAACGTCGCCGATTTGTCGAATTCGTGGTTTCCGGCGGAGGCAAAGTCCAGCCCCAGGGCGTTGAGCGCTTCGATGGTGGGTTCGTCGGCGAGGGAGGCGGCATCGAACTCCCAGCCGGAGAAGAGGTCTCCGGGGGCGAAGAAGAGGGAGTTGCGGTGGTCGGCGCGCAACCGTTCCAGATGTGCCGCCATGTACGCGACGCCGCCGACGGTGTAGGTCGCACCGCCCGCTCCGGTGATGCGGGAGTGTGCGCCGGGCGCGCCTTGGAGATAGCCGTGCAGATCGGTGATGTTGAGCAACTGCACATCGACGTATTCGTCGGCGGTGCCCGCGTCGCGGGCGTGTCCGGTGGCGTAGGCGTTGCTGCCGATGGCGCTTGCGGTGGCGAGGGCCCCCGCGGCGGTGAAGAAGTACCGTCGTCCGATGTCGCGCACTGCGTCTCTCTCCTGAGCGGGCCGACCGTGGGGGGACGACGGGAGAGTCGAGCGAGCCGTGCGGGGCGTCCGGCCGCCGGGGCACCTACCGGGCGTGAACGACCGGGGACAGTCGCCCCCAGGGCGTGTCGTTGTGGATCATGGCGCGTGCATGGCACGGCGCCTTGGAGGACACGCCCGTCGGGGCCGGTCATGACCCGGATGTCGCCGGGCGGGGGCGCGGCGGGGCGGCCGTTCCGGTAGGTGTCGGACCGTCAGGCGAGGGGGCGCGGCCCTCAGGCGCCCCCGCCGCCCAGCGTCTCCGGCTGCGGCTCCCGCTCGGCGTCCGCGGCCGGCTCCGGCGGCGCCGGGGTGTTGCCCAGTTCCTGGCCCCGCAGGAGGATCCATGCGGCGACGGCCGCGCCCAGCAGCACCACGGCGCTCACTCCGACGGCGATGTCCAGGCCCTCGACGAAGGTGTGCTGAGCGGACCTCACCAGGGCGGTGGCCTGGTGGGCGGGGAGGTCCTTGGCGGCCTCCATGGCGCCGCCGAGCGATTCGCGGGCGGCCGCCTCGGTACCGGCGGGGATGCCGGGGGGCGCCGGGAAGTCGCGGTAGATGCCGGTGACGATGGAGCCGAGCAGGGCGATGCCGAGGGCCGAGCCGAGTTCGTAGGCCGTCTCGGAGACCGCCGAGGCGGCGCCGGCCTCCTCCTTGGGGACACTGGAGAGGATCACATCGGCGGTGACGGTGAAGGAGAAGCCCGCGCCGACGCCGACGACGAAGAGGATCAGGCCGATCGAGGCGGTGCCGGTGTCGGCGTGCAGGGTGGTGGAGCCGACGAGCGACAGCCCGACGATGGCGAGGCCGCCGGCCACCACGAGGCGTACGGACAGTCTGCGGGCGACATGCCCGGCGGCGAGTCCGGCGCCGACCGCGCCGACCGCGGCGGGCAGTTCGGTGAGCCCGGCGTTCAGCGGCGAACGCACCTGGACCATCTGGAGGAACTGGGAGAGGAAGAAGACCAGCCCGGACAGGCCGAGGATGGTCAGGAGGTCGGCCAGTACGGCGCCGGAGAAGCCCCGGTGGTGAAAGAGCTTCATGTTGAGCAGCGGGGAGTCCAGGCTGAGCTGGCGGCGTACGAAGACGAACAGCGCGAGCAGCCCGATCAGGCCGGCGGCCAGGATGTCGGCGCGGTAGCCGTGGACCGCCGCCTCCTTGATGGCGTAGACGACGCCCACGATGCCCACCAGGGACAGTGCGACGCTGGGGATGTCCCAGGGGCCGGGATCGGGATGGCGGGATTCGGGGATCACCCTGATGCCGACGACGACCAGGAGGGCCATCACCGGAAGGTTGATCAGGAAGACCGAGCCCCACCAGAAGTGGCCGAGCAGAAAGCCGCCGAGGACCGGGCCGACGGCGGTGCCGGCCGAGGCCATCGCGCCCCATATGCCGACCGCGAGGCTGCGTTCCTTGGGGTCGTGGAAGAGGTTGCGGATCAGCGCCAGGGTGGACGGCATCAGCGTCGCACCGGCCACGCCCAGCAGGGCGCGGGCGGCGATCATCATCTCCGGGGTGGTGGAGTACGCGCACACCACCGACAGCCCGCCGAAGGCGACGGAGCCGATCAGCAGCAGTTTCTTGCGGCCGATCCGGTCGCCGAGGCTGCCCATGGAGACCAGGAGGCCGGCGATGACGAAGGAGTAGATGTCGCCGATCCACAGCAGCTGTGTGCCGGACGGCTTCAGATCCTCGCTCAGGAACGGGGTGGCCAGGCCGAGGACCGTGGCGTCGACGCCGACCAGCAGGACGGCGAGGACGAGGACGGCGAGGGCGAGCCAGCGGCCCGGGCGGGGCTGATCGTCCACATGGGCCGAACCGGCCGGTCCGAACGCTGCGGTCTCGGTCATTTCTCCATGCTCCGTCGGATGCCGCCGAGCAGCAGCTCGGCGATCGAATGATTGAGTTCGCCCCGTGCGACGCGCCCTTCGTGGACGGCCCAGGCGGCCGCGCCGATCAGGCCGTAGAACGCCTCGGTCAGCCAGGCGGCGCTGAGGTCGATACGGAGGTCGCCCTCCTCCTGGCCGCGGCGGAAGAGGGCGTGCAGGCGGGCGTCGAGGCGGGCCCAGCCGGCGTTGACCTCCTCGCCCTCGAAGAGCTGGTTCTCGGTGAAGAGGAAGGCCAGCACGCCGGCGACCTGTTCGGCTTCGGTGATCAGTCGGCGCAGTGCGTCGGGGGCGGGTCCGTCGTCGAGCCGGGCGGCGTCCATGGCCTGGGTGAACTGTTCGATGCCGAGCTGCTCCAGGGCGCGGATCAGCGCATCGCGCCCGGCGAAGTGCCGGTGCAGGGTGGCCCGGCTGATGCCGGCGGCGCGGGCGATCTCGTCCATCGAGGTCGTCGACCGCCGGGCGAGCAGCGCGGCGGCCTGGGTGAGTACCTGTTCGCGATCCACAGCCATGAGACACAGACTAGCCGAATGAGACATCATTGTCTCATCGGGCGGGTCGCTCGGGCCCGGAGCGGGATCCACGGCGAACGACGGCGGCCCCCGCCCGATGACCGGACGGGGGCCGCCTGAAGGCTGCCTTTGCGTGCTACTTCCGCTTGGCCGCCGCCCACTCCTGCTGTGCGGCCAGATCGGCCCGGACCTCGGCCAGCTGGACCGCGACCGCCGAGGGCGCGGTGCCGCCGCGGCCGCTGCGCGAGGCCAGCGCGCCGGGGACGTTGAGGACGCCGCGGACCTCGGGCGTCAGATGCGGCGAGATCTTGGCGAACTGTTCGTCGGTGAGCTGGTCCAGCTCGATGCCGTGCGCCTCGCACTCCTTGACGCACTCGCCCGCGACCTCGTGCGCCACCCGGAACGGCACGCCCTGCCGCACCAGCCACTCCGCGATATCGGTGGCCAGCGAGAACCCGGCCGGGGCCAGCTCTTCCATCCGCTCGCGGTGCACCGTCAGCGTGGCCATCATGCCGGTGAACGCCGGGAGCAGCACCTCCAGTTGGTCACAGGAGTCGAACACCGGCTCCTTGTCCTCCTGGAGGTCGCGGTTGTAGGCGAGCGGCAGCGCCTTGAGCGTGGCCATCAGGCCCGTCAGATTGCCGATGAGCCGGCCCGACTTGCCGCGCGCCAGCTCGGCGATGTCCGGGTTCTTCTTCTGCGGCATGATCGACGAGCCGGTGGAGAAGGCGTCGTCGAGGGTGACGAAGGAGAACTCCTTCGTGTTCCAGATGATGACTTCCTCGGCGATACGGGAGAGGTTGACGCCGATCATCGCCGTGATGAACGCGAATTCGGCGACGAAGTCCCGCGCGGCCGTACCGTCGATCGAGTTGCCCGCGCTGCCGTGCTCGAAGCCCAGGTCAGCGGCGACCGCCTCGGGGTCCAGGCCGAGCGAGGAGCCGGCCAGCGCGCCCGACCCGTAGGGCGAGACGGCGGTCCGCTCGTCCCACTGCCGCAGCCGCTCCGCATCCCGCGACAGCGACTGGACGTGCGCCAGCACATGGTGGGCGAAGAGCACCGGCTGGGCGTGCTGGAGGTGGGTCCGGCCGGGCATGGCGACGTCCGGGTGCGCCTCGGCGAGGCCGACCAGCGCCTCCTGGAGGTCGGCGATCAGCCCGCCGATGATCCGGGCGTGGTCGCGCAGATACATCCGGAAGAGCGTGGCCACCTGGTCGTTACGGGACCGGCCGGCCCGCAGCTTGCCGCCGAGGTCCGGGCCGAGCCGCTCCAGCAGCCCGCGCTCCAGGGCGGTGTGGACGTCCTCGTCGGCGATGGTGCCGGTGAACGAGCCGTCGGCGACATCGGCCTCCAGTTGGTCGAGCCCGGCGATCATGCGCGTCAGCTCGTCCTCGGTGAGCAGATTCGCCTTGTGCAGGACCCGGGCGTGCGCACGGGATCCGGCGATGTCGTACGGGGCGAGCCGCCAGTCGAAGTGGACGGATGCCGACAGCTGGGCCAGGGCGTCCGCTGGTCCGGCGGCGAAACGGCCGCCCCAGAGCCGGACGTCACCGCTGTTGCTGCTCACTGCTGCTCCTCGGAGGGTGGGATGTGCGGCACCGCCCCCTCGCCGCGAGGGCGAGGAGGCGGCTGTCGTGCGTAACGAGAGGGGTTCAGGCCAGGTCGCGCTTGGACGCGATCTTGCTGGACATCCCGAAGAGCTCGATGAAGCCCTTCGAGAGGGACTGGTCGAAGGTGTCGCCGGTGTCGTACGTCGCCAGGTTGAAGTCGTAGAGCGACTGGTCGGACTTCCGGCCGGTGACGACCGCGCGGCCGCCGTGCAGCGTCATCCGGATGTCGCCGGAGACGGCCTGGTTGGCCTCGGCGATGAAGCCGTCCAGGGCCCGCTTGAGCGGGGAGAACCACATGCCGTCGTAGACCAGCTCGCCCCAGCGCTGCTCGACCTGCCGCTTGTAGCGGGCCAGTTCGCGCTCGACGGTGACGTTCTCCAGCTCCTGGTGCGCGGTGATCAGCGCGATGGCGCCGGGCGCCTCGTAGACCTCGCGGGACTTGATGCCGACGAGGCGGTCCTCGACCATGTCGATCCGGCCGACGCCCTGGGCGCCGGCCCGCCGGTTGAGCTCCTGGATCGCCTCCAGGACGGTGACCTTCCTGCCGTCCAGGGCGACCGGGACACCCTGCTCGAAGGTGATGACGACCTCGTCGGCCTCGCGGGGGGTCGCCGGGTTCTGGGTGTACTCGTAGACGTCCTCGATCGGGGCGTTCCAGATGTCCTCCAGGAAGCCGGTCTCCACGGCCCGCCCGAAGACGTTCTGGTCGATGGAGTACGGCGACTTCTTGGTCGTCGCGATCGGGAGGTTCTTCTCCTCGCAGAAGGCGATCGCCTTGTCCCGGGTCATCGCGTAGTCCCGGACGGGGGCGATGCACTTGAGGTCGGGGGCGAGGGAGGAGATACCGGCCTCGAAGCGGACCTGGTCGTTGCCCTTGCCGGTGCAGCCGTGGGCGACGGTGGTCGCGCCGTGCTTCTCGGCGGCGGCGACCAGATGCTTGACGATCGCCGGCCGGGAGAGCGCCGAGACCAGCGGGTAGCGGTCCATGTACAGCGCATTGGCCTTGATCGCCGGCAGACAGTACTCATCGGCGAACTCGTCCTTGGCGTCGGCGACCTCCGCCTCCACCGCGCCGCAGGCGAGCGCGCGCTTGCGGATGACGTCCAGGTCCTCGCCGCCCTGGCCGACGTCCACGGCAACGGCGATGACCTCGGCGCCCGTCTCCTCGGCGATCCAGCCGATGCAGACAGAGGTGTCCAGGCCGCCCGAGTAGGCGAGTACGACGCGCTCGGTCACGGGATTCTCCTTACGTGCATACGCTGATGGGTATAAGTATGCACTCCACCGTATGTTTCGTCAATGGATCGATGAAGGCGCAGGTCAGCGACGCGCGGACAGGGCGCCGGGAGGGGCGCAGGGCGCGTTTCCGCACGGACTGCCGCACGGAGCGCCCTAAGCAATCAGGAGTCCTCGCGCAGGAGGTCGAGGAGTACCCGGACATGACTTCGCTCCACGTCCTTCGTCGCGGTGAGCAGCGTCAGCGGCCCGTCCGCCGCCAGCTCCCGCAGCCGCTCCAGGGCGGACTGCGCCGCCTCCTGGGCCAGCTCCTCGCGATAGCGCTCGGCGAAGGCGTCGTAGAGCTCCTCCTGATGGCCGTACCAGCGCCGCAGCTCCGACGAGGGCGCCGCGTCCTTGCACCACTCGGCCAGCGCCGCATCGGACTTCGACAGCCCCCGTGGCCACAGCCGGTCCACCAGCACCCGGGCGCCGTCGTCCGGCTCCGGAGGGTCGTACACCCGGCGCACACGGATACCGGCAGAACGGGCACCACCATGAGAGGAACCGGCATTACGGGACTTTCGGGTCATACCCCATCCAAACACGGCCCGGCGGCGCCCGCCGGGATGCCCGGAATCGGCCGGAAGAGGCCCCGCTTTGGAATCAGGGCCGGGGACAGGGTATTTTTCTTCTGCACGCCCCGGCCGGGATTCTTCCGGCCGGCACGAGCACCGGGACGTGGCGCAGCTTGGTAGCGCACTTGACTGGGGGTCAAGGGGTCGCAGGTTCAAATCCTGTCGTCCCGACGGTGCGACAAAGGCCCGCCGATACGGGAGAAATCCCAGATCGGCGGGCCTTTTCCATGCCGCGTGACGTGGGTCTTCCCATGCCGCGTGACGTGGGTCTTCCCATGCCGCGTGACGTGGGCCCACGCCGGGTTACGGCGCCCCACCCCGGGTCACGACAGGGTGCCGATCTCGCTGCGGACCTTGTTCACCACGGCCGCCGGCAGCGTCGCATAGCCCTGGAAGGTCAGGTTCTGCTGCCCCTTCGGGCTGGCGATATAGGTCAGGAACGCCTTGGTGGCGGGCCAGGTCGCCGGTTTGTTGCCCTTGTTGCAGACGATTTCGTAGGTGACCGCATTGATGGGGTAGGCACCCGGCGCCTTGGTCGCGTAGTCGAGTTTCAGCAGGACGTCATTGCCCGTGTCGACGGTTTTGGCGCCGGAGATCGCATGGGACGACGCGATCACATTGGCGTCGGCGGGGGTGGCGGCGCCGGTGTCGACCGAGACCGTGCGCAGCATGCGGGCGACGGCATACGGCAGGTCGACGTAGCCGATCGCGCCCTCGGTCCGCTGCACCTGGGTGGCCAGGTCGGAGGATCCGGTGACGGCCTGACCGCCCTTGGCGGGCCACTCCTTGCTGTGCGCGTACGGCCAGGCGCCCTGGGCCACGGCGGCGAGGTAGGCCGTGAAGTTGTCCGTCGTGCCGGAGGAGTCGGCGCGGTGGAACGTCCTGATCGGCATGGCGGGCAGCTTGGCACCCTTGTTGAGCTGTGCGATCACCGGATCGTTCCACTTGGTGAGCTGCCCGTTGAAGATCTTGGCGAGGGTGGGGGCGTCGAGGATCAGCCGGTCGACGCCGGGGAGGTGGAAGGCGACCGCGATCGGTCCGGCGACAGCCGGCAGGTGGATCGCGTGGCCGCCGCCGGTGCAGACCTTCTTGGACTGGGTCACCTGGTCGGCGCTGAGCGGGGAGTCCGATCCGGCGAAGGCGGTCTTGCCGTGCAGGAAGTCCTTCTGGCCGGCCCCGGAGCCGTTGCCGTCGTAGTTGATCGTGGTGTCGTGGCAGGCCCGGGTGTAGGTCTTGATCCAGTACTTCATGGCGTACTGCTGCGCCGTCGAGCCCGAGGCGTTCAGCGTGGCCGCCTTGCCGCAGGCGATACCGCCCGCGGCGGTGCTGACCGGCGCGCTGCCGGAGGGTTCGGAGCTGCTGCCCGAACAGCCCGCCAGGGCCAGGGCGCCGCAGAGGACCGCCGTGCCGGCCGCCGCGCTGCGCGGCCCGCCCTTCCGCCGAAGCTTCACTGTGCAGTGCTCCTTCCTGCGGACCGGCCCCGGCCGACGCAGAGGATGGTGACGCCGCGTTCCGGCGGCGCATGGCCGTACGGCGGCGCCCGCAGCAGGACGTACGGGGCTCACCACCGCACCGTCGGTCACTATATGCACATAGATCTACACAGAGGGTGAAGGGCGGGGCCGGAAGGGTCAGTGCGCGCCCTGGGCCAGCCGCAGGAGATGGTCCGCCAGCGCCTGTCCGCCGGCCGGATCGCGGCTGATCAACAGCAGGGTGTCGTCGCCGGCGATGGTGCCGAGGATGTCGTGGAGTTCGGCCTGGTCGATGGCCGAGGCCAGGAACTGGGCGGCGCCGGGCGGGGTGCGCAGCACGACGAGGTTGGCGGACGCCTCGGCGGAGATGAGGAGTTCGCCGGAGAGGCGGCGCATGCGCTCCTCCTTGGCGGACTCGCCCAGCGGGGCGCGCGGTTTGCGGTCGCCGCCCTCGCTGGGCACCGCGTAGATCAGCTCGCCGCCGGTGTTGCGGATCTTGACCGCGCCCAGCTCGTCCAGATCGCGCGAGAGCGTCGCCTGGGTGACGGACAGGCCGTCGTCGGCGAGCAGCTTGGCGAGCTGGCTCTGGGAGCGGACCGCCTGCCGGTTGAGGATGTCCACGATCCGGCGGTGGCGGGCGGTGCGGGTCTGCGGTACCGCCGGGCCGCCGCCGTTGGGCGACCCGGTCTCCTGCGGCTCGGTCATCGTTGGTGTCAGTCTCCGGATCGTTGTTCCCCGTCGGCCCCTTGGCGGGCCGTGCCAAGGACGGCGGGGAGCTTCCGGAGGAACGTGTCCGCCTGCTCGTCGGAGACGATCAGGGGCGGGGCGAGCCGGATGACGTCCGGCGCGACCGCGTTCACCAGGAGGCCCGCGTCCTGAGCCGCCTGCTGCACCTGGGGCGCGAGGGGCTCGGTCAAGACGATACCCAGGAGCAGGCCCGCACCGCGGACCTGACCGACCAATGGGTGCCCCAGTGCGTCGATTCCGCTGCGCAGGCGCTCGCCGACGCGCTTGACGTTGTCGAGGATGCCGTCCTTGTCGATGGTGTCCAGGACGGCGAGGGCGGCGGCGCAGACGACCGGGTTGCCGCTGAAGGTGGACCCGTGCGAGCCGGGGCTCAGCAGGTCGGCGGCCGGGCCGAAGGCCAGCGTCGCGCCGATCGGGAGGCCGCCGCCCAGCCCCTTGGCGAGCGTGACGACATCGGCCTCGACGCCCTGGGCCTGGGACTCCAGCCAGTGGCCGGTGCGGCCGATGCCGGTCTGGATCTCGTCGAGGACGAGGAGGGTGCCGGTGGCCGCGGTGATCTCGCGGGCGGCCCGGAGGTAGCCGGGCGGCGGGACGACCACGCCGTTCTCGCCCTGGACCGGCTCCAGGATGACCAGGGCGGTGTCGGTGGTGACGGCGGCGCGGAGGGCTTCGGCGTCCCCGTACGGGACGTAGTCGACGTCGCCGGGGAGCGGGACGAACGGGGCCTGCTTGGCGGGCTGGCCGGTCAGGGCCAGGGCACCCATGGTGCGGCCGTGGAAGCCACCGGCCGTGGAGACCATATGGGTGCGTCCGGTGAGCCGGCCGATCTTGAAGGCGGCTTCGTTGGCCTCGGCGCCGGAGTTGGAGAAGTAGACCCGGCCGGGGCGGCCGCCGGCCAGCGCCAGCAGCCGCTCGGCCAGGGCCACGGTGGGCTCGGCGACGAAGAAGTTGGAGACATGGCCGAGGGTGGCGACCTGGTCGGAGACCGCCCGGACGATCGCGGGGTGCGCGTGGCCCAGGGAGTTGACCGCGATACCGCCGAGGAAGTCGAGGTAGGAGTTGCCGTCGGCGTCCCACACCACGGCGCCCTCGCCGCGGACCAGCGGCAGCCGCGGGGTGCCGAAGTTGTGCATCATCGCGCCCTGCCAGCGCCGGGTCAGTCCCGCGTTGTCCGCCGGTCCCCCGCCGTGTGCCGCCCCGTTCATGCCGTCCCCTCGGTCGTCTCGGTGTCGGTGTCCGCGTCCGGCACGACCATCGTGCCGATTCCTTCGTCGGTGAAGATCTCCAGCAGGATCGAGTGCTGGACCCGCCCGTCGATGACCCGGGCGGTGTGCACGCCGTTGCGTACGGCGTGCAGACAGCCCTGCATCTTGGGGACCATGCCGCTGGCCAGGTCGGGCAGCAGCTTTTCCAGTTCGGCGGCCGTCAGGCGGGAGATCACCTCGTCGCTGTGCGGCCAGTCCTCGTAGAGGCCCTCGACGTCGGTGAGGACCATCAGGGTCTCGGCGCCGAGGGCGGCGGCCAGGGCGGCCGCGGCGGTGTCGGCGTTGACGTTGAAGACGCCGAAGTCGTCGCCGTCGTCGCTGCTGCGGGCGATGGAGGAGATGACCGGGATCCGGCCGTCGTCCAGCAGCGCCTCGACCGCGCCCGGGTCGATGGCGGTGATCTCACCGACCCGGCCGATGTCCACCCGCTCGCCGTCGACCTCGGCGAAGTGCTTGGTCGCGGTCATCAGCTGGGCGTCCTCGCCGGTCATGCCGACGGCGAGCGGGCCGTGCTCGTTGAGCAGCCCGACCAGCTCACGCTGGACCTGGCCGGCCAGCACCATCCGTACGACGTTCATCGCCTCGGGCGTGGTGACCCGCAGGCCGCCCTTGAACTCCGATTCCAGACCCAGCAGATCCAGCTGCGCGCTGATCTGCGGGCCGCCGCCGTGCACGACGACGGGGCGCAGCCCGGCGTGCCGCAAGAAGACGACGTCCTGGGCGAAGGCGCGTTTGAGCTCCTCGTCGATCATGGCGTTGCCGCCGAATTTGATGACGACGGTCTTGCCGTGATGCCGGGTCAGCCAGGGCAGCGCCTCGATGAGGGTGCGGGCCTTGGGGAGCGCGGTGTGCTTACGGGTCGTGGTCATGAGGAGTACGCGCTGTTCTCGTGGACGTAGTCGGCGGTGAGGTCGTTGGCCCAGATGACCGCGGACTGGGTGCCCGCGGCCAGGTCGGCGGTGATGCGGACCTCCCGGTAGCGCATGTCGACCAGGTCGCGGTCCTCCCCCACCGAGCCGTTCTTGCACACCCAGACGTCGTTGATGGCGACATTGAGCTGGTCGGGCTCGAAGACGGCGGAGGTGGTGCCGATCGCGGAGAGCACCCGGCCCCAGTTGGGGTCCTCGCCGTGGATGGCGCATTTGAGGAGGTTGTTACGGGCGATGGACCGGCCGACCTCGACGGCGTCGTCCTCGCTCGCGGCGTTGATCACCTCGATGCGGATGTCCTTGCTGGCGCCCTCGGCGTCGCCGATGAGCTGGCGGGCGAGGTCGGCGCAGACGGTGCGCACGGCCTCGGCGAAGGCGTCCTGGTCGGGGACGATGCCCGAGGCGCCGGAGGCCAGCAGCAGAACGGTGTCGTTGGTGGACATACAGCCGTCGGAGTCGACCCGGTCGAAGGTGGTGCGGGTCGCGGCGCGCAGCGCGGTGTCCAGGGCGTCGGCCGGTACGTCGGCGTCGGTGGTGAGCACCACGAGCATGGTGGCCAGACCCGGGGCGAGCATGCCGGCGCCCTTGGCCATCCCGCCGACCGTCCAGCCCTCGGTCGTGACCTGTGCGGTCTTGTGCACGCTGTCGGTGGTCTTGATGGCGATGGCGGCCTTTTCGCCGCCGTGGTCGGTCAGTTCGGCCGCCGCCTGCTCGACTCCGGGCAGCAGCTTGTCCATCGGGAGCCGGAGGCCGATCAGCCCGGTGGAGGCGACGGCCACCTCGCCCGCGCTGTGGCCGGCCAGCACCTCGGCGACCTTCTCCGCGGTGGCGTGGGTGTCCTGGAAGCCCAGCGGACCCGTACAGGCGTTGGCGCCACCGGAGTTGAGGATGACGGCGGAGACCCGGCCGCCCTTGAGGACCTGCTCGGACCAGACGACCGGTGCGGCCTTGACGCGGTTGGAGGTGAAGACTCCGGCGGCGGCCAGGCGCGGCCCGTTGTTCACCACGAGGGCGAGGTCGGGGTTGCCGTTCTCTTTGATGCCGGCGGCGATGCCCGCCGCCGTGAATCCCTTGGCTGCCGTCACACTCACGGCGCGACTCCGATCGTCGAAAGTCCGGTGGTCTCGTCGAGACCGAGGGCGATGTTCATGGACTGGACGGCGCCACCCGCGGTCCCCTTGGTGAGGTTGTCGATGGCGCTGATCGCGATGATCCGTCCGGCCGTCGCATCCAGCGTGACCTGGAGGTGGGCGGCGTTGGAGCCGTACACGGCGCCGGTCGAGGGCCACTGCCCCTCCGGCAGCAGCCGGACGAACGGCTCGTCGGCCAGCGCCTTTTCGTACGCGGCCCGTACGGCGGCGGCGTCCACCCCGGGCCGGGCCTTGGCCGTGCAGGTGGCGAGGATGCCGCGGGGCATCGGCGCGAGGGTCGGGGTGAAGGACACGCCGACCCGCTCGCCGGCCGCGGCGCTCAGGTTCTGGATCATCTCGGGGGTGTGCCGGTGGCCGCCGCCGACGCCGTACGGGCTCATCGAGCCCATGACCTCGGAGCCCAGCAGATGCGGTTTGGGCGCCTTGCCCGCGCCGGAGGTGCCGGAGGCCGCGACGATGACGGCCTCGGGCTCGGCGAGGGCGGCCTGGTAGGCGGGGAAGAGGGCAAGCGAGACGGCGGTCGGGTAGCAGCCCGGGACCGCGATGCGCTTGGCCCCCTGGAGCGCGGCGCGGGCTCCGGGCAGCTCCGGCAGGCCGTACGGCCAGGTGCCCGCGTGGGGCGAACCGTAGAAGGTCTCCCAGTCGGCGGCGTCCTTCAGCCGGAAGTCGGCGCCGCAGTCGACGACGAGCACATCGGGCCCGAGCTGCTCGGCGACCGCGGCGGACTGGCCGTGCGGCAGCGCGAGGAACACGACGTCATGGCCCGCCAGCGCCTCGGCCGAGGTGGCCACGAGCTCCCGGTCGGCCAGCGGGTGCAGATGCGGCTGCAAGGTACCCAGGCGTCGGCCCGCGCTGGAGTGCCCGGTCACCGCGCCGATCTCGACCTCGGGGTGCGCCAGAAGCAGACGCAGGACCTCACCTCCCGCGTATCCGCTCGCTCCGGCCACTGCTGCTCGTACCGTCATGGACCCTCCTCCTCGATGGCATGACTATACGGACAGCGGCAGTTTTATGCAATCGCTCTTCGGGCGCGTGCCCGGCGCCGCGGCCGACCCACCGTCCGCGGCGCCGGAACCCCTCGCGCACCCCGTCGGTGCCGGACCCCTGCGCACCCCACGGCGGTCAGGCGTGCTGCACCGCCTCGTCCTTGAGGGCGGAGCGGATCTGGGCGCGCAGCTCGGGGCTGTCCGTGTGGCCGTGGACGGACACGGCGTGCTCGGTGGCGGCGCGGACCACTTCCTCCTCCTCACCGGCGATCACGAGGGTGCAGTGCATCTCGCTGGGGTGATCCCGGCAGTCGACCATCTTCCGCATGGCGCACCTCCTCCCCTCCAGTGTCGGCCCGGAATATCGGGAATGTCAGCACACCTGCCGGGCCCTCGCATACGGGGAATCCCGTATGGCGCGGGAGCCGTTCCGGCTGGTGGAGTGAAGTGGAGCGGTCCGGCCAACCGCGTTCACGCCGTCGGCCGCCATGCGCGGCCGACGCCCCCGGCCGGTCTTCCCCCGGCCGGCCGGGCGGCAACCTTCACGGACGGCCCCCGCCAACGGCCCCGCGCACGGCCCCCGCGTCCGTTTCCACGGCGGTGAAGCCGCCCCGCCGGTGGGCCGAACGGCATCTTGACGCGACCCCGCGCCGCTGCCCACGCTGGATGCATGAGCGCGGCCGCGGAGGCCGGTCTGCGACGCATCTTCGACGTCGTGGACCTCCTGATCGATGCCGTCGACGAGGAGAACCTTGTTCCGGCCCTGCTCCCGCTGCTGCTCGGCGCCGTACCGGGCGACAGCATCGTCTGGGCGCCCAACCCCGACCCCACGCACCGCCCCCGCACCCTGCCCGCGGATCTGCTGACGCCGGACGCCCTGGCCGCCTTCGACCGCGACGCAGCGGCCGACCCGCTGGTCGCCCACACCTCGGCGGCCACCGGAACCCCGCTGCGCCGCTCGACCCTCCAGAGCGACCGCGCCTACCACGCGCTGGCCGCGTACCACGAGGTCTACCGGCCCCTCGGCGCCGAGCGGCAGCTCGCGATGTCCTTCGCCGGCGGCTACGCGGACGGCACACCCCGCAGCATCTGCCTGGCGATCAACCGCAGCGGCTCCGACTTCACCGACGACGACGTCCTCACCGCCGCCCTGCTGCGCACCCGCCTCGCCCATGTCCTGCGCCGCCTCGCCCCGCCGCCGCCACAGCGCTACGACGTCACCCGCCGCGAGTCCGCCGTCCTCGCCCTGCTCGCGCACGGCCTGACCAACCAGCAGATCGCCCGCCGGCTGGACATCAGCCCCCGCACCGTCGACAAACACCTGGAGCACGCCTACGCCAAACTGCGCGTCGGCGGCCGGGTGGAGGCCGCGAACGCCTGGCTGACCAGGGGCGATGCGCTGCGGCCGGCGTCATGGACGGGAATCGTGGCCGGGCACCGATGAGCGCGGCCCCGGGCCGGGGTCCGCCTCGCCACCGGCCGTACCGGCGCCGGGTTCACGCCTCCAGTGCGAGGCTCCAGTTGCCCGCGCGCCCCCGCAGGGTCGTCACCGAGAGGGGCTGGACGTCGAGCCGCCAGTACGTGTGCGGGGGCGCCTGGAGCGCATAGGCCAGGGCGGCGCGGACGACGTTGGGCTCGGCGACGGCCACCAGGCCGGCGCCGTCCCCCGGGGGCCGGGTGTCGAGCCAGGTGCCGATGCGGGTGATGAAGGCCAGCAGCGACTCGCCGCCGTGCGGGGCGGAGCGGGGGTCGGCGAGCCAGGCGTCGACGGCGCGCGGTTCGGCCGCGGTGACCTCGGCCAGGGTGCGGCCGCGCCAGCGGCCCATATCGCAGTCGCGCAGGGCCGGCTGGGCGAGCGGGGTGAGGCCGAGGACCTCCCCGGTCTCCCGGCAGCGCGCCGACGGCGAGCAGTAGCGCAGCTCCGCGGCGGCGAGCCGGCACAGGACGGGTGCGGCGCGCTCGGCCTCGTGCCAGCCGGCGGCGTCGAGCGGGCGGTCGTCGTCGAACCGGTTCTCGAGCAGCGTGGAGCTGCGGGCGGCGGCGAGCAGTTTGAGACGAACGTGCATTCGCCGATGGTAGGGGCATCGCCGCTCCGGTCGACCCTTTTGATCAGATGCCGAGGGGTCCGGGGTCCATCAGCCCCATCGTCATCCACTGCTCCGGGGCGGCCAGCGGCCGGAAGCCGATCTTCTCGTACACCCCGTGCGCGTCCTTGGTGGCGAGTGTGATCCGGGGCAGCCCGCAGGACG
Source organism: Streptomyces gilvosporeus (assembly GCF_002082195.1). Taxonomy (GTDB): domain Bacteria; phylum Actinomycetota; class Actinomycetes; order Streptomycetales; family Streptomycetaceae; genus Streptomyces; species Streptomyces gilvosporeus. The sequence continues at coordinate 2,273,105 of NZ_CP020569.1, forward strand.
CCAGATGGTCGGCTATGGCCTCCACCAGGGCGGTGCCCAGGCCCTTGCCGCGGTCGTCGCGGGCGACGTAGACATCACAGAGCCAGGCGAAGGTGGCGCGATCGGTCACCACCCGGGCATACGCCGCTTGTCGCCCCGAACCGGTCTCGTACAGACCGAAGTTGAGCGACCCGGCGACGGCCCGCTCGTACTGCGCCCGGGGCAGGCCCGCGGACCAGTAGGCGTCGGTGGACAGCCAGTGGTGGACAAGGTCGGCGTCCAGGCGGGCCGGGTCGGTGGAGATCTCGTAGCCGTCGGGGGCTTCGAGCGGAGGAGCGGTCATGCCGGGAGGTTGGCAGACGGGCGGGGGCGGCGTCGAACCGGCGGGCGGGGCGCGGGACCGGCCGCCCCGGTACGCGTCGAACCGGCAACCCCTCACCGGTGGCCCCGCCCGGCTCACTCCACCGCGATGCCCAGCTCGTCGCAGGCCCGGCGCAACCGCCGTGCCCCTTCGGTGAGTTCGGCGGCGCCGGACGCGGACGCGAAGCCCAGCCGGAGGTGCGGGGCGGGCGGTTCGGCGGCGAAGTAGGGGCGGCCGCCGGCGACGGCGACGCCGGCCCGCAGGGCCGCTCCGGTCAGCGCGATCTCGTCGGTGCCGTCCGGGAGGCGCAGCCACAGGTGGTAGCCGCCGGGCGGGACGAACAGGGCGTTGCCGGCGAGGGCGGGCAGATGACGGTGCAGGGCGGCGAGCAGGGTGTCGCGGCGGGCCGCCAGTTCGCCGGCGATCAGCCGCAGATGGCGGGTCCAGGCGGGCGAGCCGACCAGTTCGACGGCGGCCTCCTGGAGCGGCCCGGGGACGAAGAAGCTGTCGACGACCTGGACGGCGCGCAGCCGGTCGAGGACCGGGCCGCGGGCCGCCAGGGCGCCCACCCGCAGGTTGGGCGAGGTGACCTTGGTCAGCGAGCAGACATGGACGACGGTGCCGTCGTGATCGTCCGCCATCAGGGTCGGCGGAAGGGCGGGCGCGCCGTCGTGGACCAGGCGCCGGGCGAAGTCGTCCTCCACCACGAACGCCCCGGCCGCGCGGGCCACCCGCAGCACCTCGCGCCGCCGCTCGGCCGCCAGCACCGTGCCCGTCGGGTTCTGGAACAGCGGCTGGCACACGAACAGCCGCGCCCCGCTGGCCCGGAAGGCGTCGGCGAGGAGATCGGTGCGCACACCGTCCGCATCCACCGGTACCGGGACCGGGCGCAGGCCGGAGGCGCGGGCGGCGGCCAGCATGCCGGGGTAGGTCGGGGATTCGACCAGGACGGGCGCGCCGGGCGCGGCGACCGCGCGCAGGGCGCAGGTCAGCGCGCTCTGGCCGCCGGCGGTGACCAGGACGTCGCTGGTGGCGAGCGCGCCGCCGGGGCCGCCGATCTCCCGGGCGAACCAGGCCCGTAGCTCGGTGACGCCCTCGACCGGGGGGCGGTTCCAGGCGCCGGGCCGCCGTCCGGCGCGGGCGAGCGCTCCGGCGAGGGCGCGTTCGGGCTGGAGGTCGGGGTGGAGATAGCCGCTGTGGAGTTCGATGACGCCGGGGGCGGGGGCGGCGAGCGTGGCCAGCACGCCGGTGGCGTCGACGCTGCGGGGCACCTGGTCGCCGCCCGGTTCGGCGCTCAGGGCGATCTCCTGCCAGGAGGTGTCGACGGGGCGCGGGGCCTCGGGGCGCGGTGCGGCGCGGAAGGCGCCGGCGCCGGGGCGGGTGACGACCAGGCCCTCGGCGACGAGCTCGGCCAGCGCCCGGGAGACGGTCACCGGGCTCACGCGGTGCCGCTCGATCAGGGCGCGGCTCGACGGGAGTTTCTCTCCGGGTGAGTAGCGGTTCAGCTCGTCGCGAAGACTCGCGGCCAGGTCAGCGACACTGCTACGCTCATGCATGAGACACAACGATAGCGCTATCGCCACGGAACGGATAGCGGTAGGGGCAGCGGTCGAGGGCAGCGGCACCGTATCGGCCGCCACCGCACCGCCCACCGCCGGCACCGCCCCCGGAGCGGCCGCCGCCGACATCCCCCCGTCCCACCCGGTCGCCTCGACCGCCCCGGCTCGCGGTGCCCTGCTCGCCGCGCTCGGTGTCGCCGCCTTCTCCCTCACCTTCCCCGGCACGGCCTGGGCCCTGGAGGGCATGGGCCCGTGGACGGTGGTGATGCTGCGCAGCGTGCTCGCGGCCGTCCTCGCCGGCGGGTGTCTGCTCGTCCTGCGGGTGCGGGTGCCCGAGCGACGCCACTGGGCGGGTATCGCCGTCGTGGCGGGCGGTGTGGTCCTCGGCTTCCCGCTGCTGACGACGCTGGCGCTCCAGACCTCCACCACCTCGCATGCGGCCGTGGTGGTCGGCCTGCTGCCGCTGACCACCGCCGCCTTCTCCGCCGTACGGACCGGGGCGCGGCCCTCGCGCACCTTCTGGATCGCCTCGCTGGCCGGCGCCGTCGTCGTCATCGGCTTCGCGGTGCAGCAGAGCGGCGGGGCGCCCGGCAAGGGCGATCTGTTCCTGTTCGCGGCGCTGCTGGTGTGCGCGGCCGGATACACCGAGGGCGCCCGGCTGGCCCGCCATCTGCCGGGCTGGCAGGTGATCGGCTGGGCGCTGGTGCTGGCCCTGCCGCTGACGTCCGTGGGGGCGGCGGTGGCGCTGGCGAGCGAACCGCTGCGGCTGACCGTGCACGCGGTGTGCGGTCTGCTGTGGCTGGCGTTCGGCTCGCAGTTCCTGGGGCTGGTGGTCTGGTACCGCGGGATGGCGGCCATCGGCGTGTCCAAGGCCAGCCAGCTCCAGCTCGCGCAGCCGCTGCTGACCCTGGTGTGGTCGGTGCTGCTGCTGGGCGAGCACCTGCCGCCGGAGGCGCCCGTCGCGGCCGTGGCGGTGCTGGTGTGCATCGCGGTCACCCAGCGGACCCGCGGCTGACGCAGCGCAGCCGCGGGTCCGCTGCCGGGTGCGCGAGCGGCCCGCGGACGTAAACTTGCCGCGATGGCACGTAGCGCCGTCCGGACCGTCATCCGGCCCGTCAAGCAGGTAAACCCTTGGTCGCGCCACCATCCGGCCGGAGTGCACCGCCGGCCGCCCCGGTCCGCGGCCGCCCGAAGCGGGAGGACCTCTGATGCACGCAAGCAGGGGCGACCGGCTGGTCGTGCACGGCAGAATCGTCGGGCAGCACGATCACGCCGTGGAAATCGTCGAGGTACTGGGCACGAACGGCGAACCGCCCTACCGCGTCCGCGCCGAGGACGGGCATGAAACGATCATGTCCCCCGGGCCCGACAGCGTCGTCCGTCACCTCAAGGCCACCGACATCAGCGACCGCTGACGCACTCCGGCGACCACCGGGGCCCGCCAGCGGCCACCGGCCACTACGGCCGCACCGCGCCGCCGTAGTGGTCCCGTACGATCCGGGCCAGCGCACCGGCCCGGTCGTGCACCACGTCCCGCGCCGAGAAGTAGACATGCCCGCCGACCTGCTGGTAGCGGCGGGCGAGCGTCAGGTGCCGGGAGAGTTCGGCCGGGTCCTGCCAGGGCGTGGCCTGCTCCGGATCGCCCGCCCGGTAGAGGGCCTCGCCGAGGTAGAGGTCCACGCCGGTGCCGGTGACGGTCTGCGCCCACCAGGGCACGAGCTTGGCGTAGTCGGCCGCCGGGAAGCCGATGTTCCAGTACATCTGCGGCACGATGTAGTCGATCCACCCCTCGCGCACCCAGCGGCGGGTGTCGGCGTACAGGGCGTCGTACGCCTGGAGCCCGTGGGTGTCCGAGCCCGAGGAGTCGGTGGACTTGTTGCGCCAGATCGCCGACGGGCTGACGCCGAACCGCACCGGCCGCCCGATCGCCGCGACCTTCTGCTTCATCTCCCGCACCATCCGGTCGACGTTGTCCCGCCGCCAGCTCGCCCGGTCCCGGAACCCGGCGCCGTGCTTCTTGAAGGCCGCATCGTCGTCGAGGCGCTGCCCGGCCACGGGATACGGATAGAAGTAGTCGTCGAAGTGCACCCCGTCGACGGGGTAGCCGCGCACCGCGTCCAGCATCGCCTCCTGCACGAACCCGCGGACTTCGGGCAGGCCGGGGTTGTAGTAGAGCCTGCCGCCGTAGGGGATCACCCAGTCCGGATGCCGGCGGGCGGGATGGCCGGGCGCCAGCCGGGCGGCCTCGGCGTGATTGGAGATCCGGTACGGGTTGAACCAGGCGTGCAGCTCCAGATCGCGCCGGTGCGCCTCACTCACCGCGAAGCCCAGCGGGTCCCAGCCCGGGTTCTTGCCCTGTTCACCCGTCAGGGACTGCGCCCACGGCTCGAACCGTGAGGGCCACAGGGCGTCGGCGGCCGACCGGACCTGGAAGAACACCGTGTTCAGCCGGCGTTCGACGGCCGCGTCGAAGAGGTCGAGCAGCTGGCGCCGCTGCTGGGCGGGGGCAAGGCCCGGCCGGGTGGGCCAGTCGAGGTTGGCGACGGTGGCCAGCCACATGCCCCGCACCCCGGTCCGCCGCGCCCGGGCCGGCGGACCCGCCGCCTGTGCCGCGAGGGCCCCGCCACCCGGGACGAGCAGGGACGACGCCGCACCGAGCGCGCCCGCCGCGAATCCCCGCCGGGTGATCCGTTGTGTGACCCGTTGTGTGATCCGTCTCATGATCCCTCTCATGAAAAGACAGGGGATTGCTCCCTTTGTCCCATCCTGAGGGCTCAGGATGCCCGCCCCGGCGCCCGTGGCACGCCGCCGCGCGGAGTAACGTCGGGGCCGAAGCGGGCGTCGGACCCTTACGGCGTACCGCAGGGTCCCGAAGATCAGCGAAAGGCACGAGGTGAGCGACACTTTCACCGATATCGCACGCGTCGGCGTGGTCGGCTGCGGCCAGATGGGCGCCGGCATCGCCGAGGTGTGCGCCCGCGCCGGGCTGGATGTGATGGTCGCCGAGACCACCGGCGAAGCCCTGGAACTGGGCCGCACCCGCCTGACCAACTCGCTCGAAAAGGCCGCCGAACGCGGCAAGATCACGCCCGCGGAACGCGATGCCACGCTCGGCCGGCTGAATTTCACCACCGACCTCGGGGAGTTCGCCGACCGCGATCTGGTCATCGAGGCCGTGGTGGAGAACGAGCAGGTCAAAACGGAGATCTTCCAGGTCCTCGACCAGGTCGTCACCCGCCAGGACGCCATCTTGGCGTCCAACACCTCCTCCATTCCCCTGGTCAAGCTGGCGGTCGCCACCTCCCGCCCCGACCAGGTCATCGGCATCCACTTCTTCAACCCCGCCCCGGTGCAGAAGCTCGTGGAGCTGATCCCCGCCCTGACCACCGGCGACGAGACCATCAAGCGCGCCGAGGCGCTGGTCCACAACGTCCTGGGCAAGCACGCCATCCGCGCCCAGGACCGCTCCGGCTTCGTCGTCAACGCCCTGCTGATCCCGTATCTCCTCTCCGCGATCCGGATGTTCGAGTCGGGCATCGCCAGCCGCGAGGACATCGACAACGGCATGGAAATGGGCTGCGCCCACCCGATGGGCCCGCTCAAGCTCTCGGACCTGATCGGCCTGGACACCGTGGCCTCGGTCGCCGCCTCGATGTACGAGGAGTACAAGGAGCCTCTGTACGCCGCTCCCCCGCTGCTGGCGCGGATGGTGGATGCGGGACGGCTCGGCCGCAAGTCCGGGTCGGGGTTCTACCCGTACTAGTCGGGGCTCTAGCCGTACTGAGGGGGCAGGCGGATGCCGCCAACTGGCGTTGCTTCAAGGTGAGTTCACCTGAAGCAACGCCAACAGCCGTGCCGCGCCCGGACGCCGGCGGAGCCGATGAGTACCCCGTCCTCCGGAATGCCCAGAATCCCGGGGAGCGAGCACACCTTGGGCCGACCGGTACCCGGATGCGCGTCAGCGCAGGAACCCTTCGTAATTGCGCTGCTGGAGCTGGCTCTCGATCTGCTTCACGGTCTCCAGTCCGACGCTCACGATGATGAGAATGCTCGTGCCGCCGAACGGGAAATTGCTGCCGTTGAACAGCACCAGTGCCGCTGTGGGCACCAGGGCGATCTGCCCCAGGTAGAGCGCTCCCGGCCAGGTGATCCGGTTGAGCACGTAACCCAGGTAGTCGGCCGTGGGTCGGCCTGCCCGGATACCGGGGATGAACCCGCCATGCGTCTTCATGTTGTCGGCAACTTCCTTGGGGGTGAAGGAGATGGCGACGTAGAAGAACGCGAAGAACACGATCAGCAGGAAGTAAAGCGTCAGATGGATCGGTTGGTCACCCCTGGCGATATTGGTGGCGATCCACCGGGCCCATCCCGACGTCGAGTTGCCGCCGAGATCGATCAAACCGGGGATGGAGAGCAGTGACGAGGCGAAGATGACGGGTACCACACCCGCCTGGTTCACCTTCAGCGGGATGTAGGTCGAAGTGCCGCCGTAGGAACGGCGGCCGATCATTCGTTTCGTGTACTGGACCGGGATCCGGCGCTGCGCCTGCTCGACGAAGACCACGAGGCCCACCATGCAGAGGCCGACCGTGATCACCATGGCGAACTCGCCCCAGCCGCTCAGGATTTTGCCCGACTTCTTGATCCCCCACAGGTTGGCCGGGAAACCGGCGGCGAGAGAGGTGAACATCAAGAGAGACATGCCGTTGCCGATGCCGCGGTCGGTGATGAGTTCTCCGAGCCACATCACCACGGCGGTGCCGGCGGTCAGGGTGATGACCATGACGGCGGTCCGGAAGAACGAGGTGTCCGGGACGATCTGGGTGCGGACCCGACAGGTGGAAAAGAGTCCACCGCTTTGGGCTTTGGCCACCAAGGCGGCGCCCTGGAGCACCGCCAGGCCCAGCGTCAGGTACCGGGTGTACTGGGTGATCTTCGCAGTGCCCGCCTGGCCCTCCTTCTTCAGCGCCTCCAGGCGCGGAATGATCACCGTCAGCAGTTGAAGGATGATGCTCGCCGTGATGTACGGCGTGATCCCCAGGGCGAAGATGGTGAGCTGCAATAGCGCACCACCGCTGAACGTGTCGATCAGGCCGAGGAGGCCGTCGTTGCCGACACCCTCCTTGATGCACTGCGTGACGCTTCGGTAATCCACGCCGGGGACCGGGACGTTCTGCCCCAACCGATAGAGAAGCAAGATCCCCAGCGTGAAGAGTATCTTTTTGCGAAGATCGGGCGCTGTGAAAACTCTGACGAAAACGGTAAGCACTTTTCCAAGTCGTCCTTATTCTCGCAAATTGACGGGAGGGCATGTGCACTGATTGCCGACGACTGCCCTCATCCGCCGAGTTACCTCCGTCCCGATGGTCGGAGCACCCGTTAATGGCGGCTCTCCGGGGTACGGTCATTCGGCGCCTGAAGTAATCGGTGCCACAGGGCGCACGGGTAAGAGTCAGGGTCGAGTTGTAGGTTTCTGAGTGCAGCCAGGACTTACGTGACGTCATGGAGCTCGCGGCGCTGGGCACGTCTTCGACGGCGGAACCGCATGGCGATCTCTTGGTTGTGGCGCCTGCTCCAGCGGGACCGTCTCAGTGGCCGGCTGCCTGTGAAGAACACGACTCTGCGCGGTCGTGATGGGGCCAACAGGCAGCGTGACAGCGCCTCTTGTCGCTGATGTGGAGACTCTGGTGATCGTGTTCCGTCAGACAGGTGCTGCCGCCGGCGTGGGCATCCGCTCCTGCGACATAGCCCGAACCTGGCGGCGCTACTTGGTCGTTGCGGTCTGCGTCGGGATCGGGACCGGCGTGGTCGCGCAGATGCGGGTGGGGATCGGGACCGGCACGGTCGTTGAGGTGTGGCTCGGAAAGGGGACCGGCACGGTCGTGCAGGTGCGGGACGGGAGGGGGACCGGCGCGGTCGTGGAGGTGGGTTGGTGATGAGGAATGGTGGGCCCGCCTTGAGCGGAAGCGCTCGGCAGGACTTCCAGCCCGACGCCGAGCCCGGCGATCGTCAGCGCCGAGCCGGTGGCCATCCAGACCGTCCGAGCACGCCGACGGGCGCGGACCCCGGCTTGCAGCCGCTGCCGGTGCTGGTCCTCAAAGGGGGTGTCTGCCTGGGTATCGCGCATCATCCGCGCGAGTTCGTGTTCGAAGTCTTCCATGATGTCTCCTTTCACTTCACCGGCTCGATGGCGTCACCCAGGAGCTGCCGCAACCGCGTCACGCCCCGTGACGTAAGGGACCGTGCGGTGCCCACCGGACACCCCAGCGCCTCGGCAACCTGCACCTCGGACAGGTCCTGGTAGTAGCGCAGCACCACCGCGGCGCGCTGCCGCACCGGCAGCAATGCCAGCGCGGCCTCCAACCGCGTCCGTTCCTCCACGGCCGCGGCCACATCGCCGGACGCGGGAAGCTCCGGCAACCGTTCCACCGGACGCTCGCCCCACCAGCGACGTCGCGCCGAGCGAGCCGCCGCACGTGCCAACACCCGGCGCACATACGCCTCCGGCGCCTGCTCGGCCACCCTCGGCCACGCAAACCACAGCTTGACCAGCGCCTCCTGCAGCAGATCCTCGGCCCGATGCCGATCTCCACCGGTGAGCAGATGCGCCAGGTGAAGCAGTGCCGACCAACGAGCCGCGACGAACCGGTCGAACGCATCGGCCCGCACCTGCCCCATCAATGCCATCCCTCGCCTCGATCACTCCCCTACGCCCCTAGAAAGGCACTGACCCATGTCCCGCTATGCAGTCCCCGGGCGTGAGCTGCCTCACATGCCCCTCTCGGCCCGGTGCATCGCCTCCCCCACCTCCCCCACCGAGGCGCAACGTCCCGTGGGGGTCAGCGGCGCCCTCAGCGCAGTGAACCGCGCTTCATAGGGGGTGTGACGGCAACGGGAGTCGGCGTACCCGCGGGCGGCTGCGCCGGTACCCGCGGCGGGTCGTTGCGCAGCACCACCAGCGCCACGTCGTCGGTCAGCCGCCCGCCGCAGTGCCGCAGCAGCGCCTCCCGCACGCCGGCGACCACCCGCGAGGGCGCGCCGTCCGCCGCTCCCACGGCCACGCTCAGCTCGTGCTCCAGGGGGAAGAACTCGCCCGCGCCGTTGCGTGCGTCGGCCGCGCCGTCGGTGTGCAGGAACAGCGCCTCGCCGGGCGCCAGTCGGCCGCAGCCGACGGTGGGCAGCGCGTCGGGCAGCGGGAAGAGCCCCAGTGGCGGCAGCGGCTCCACGGACGCCAGCGGGGCGACCTCCGGGCCCGGCCGCGGCGCCCCGCCGCCGATCCGGTACGGCCACGGGTGCCCGCAGTTCAGCGCCGTCACCGCGCCGTCCCGGGCCACCTCCACCAACAGCAGCGTCACGAACTCCTCCGCGGCCCCGTCTGCCGCCTGCCCGCCGCCCGCCCGTTCGCACAGCTGCCGGCCGTGCGCCCGCTCCAACTTGCGCAGCACACCGGCCAGTTCAGGCTCGTCGTGCACCACCTCGCGGAAGCTGCCGAGCAGCGCCGCGACGGAGCCGAGGGCCGCCAGGCCGTGCCCGCGGACGTCCCCGATCACCGCCCGTACGCCGTACCGGGTCGCCGCCACCTCGTACAGATCCCCGCCGACGACGGCGCCCTCGCTCGCGGAGAGATGGTCGGCGGCCAGCGTCAGCCCCTCGACACGGGACGGCAGCGGCCGCAGCAGCACCCGCTGCGTGGCGGTGGCCACCTCCCGGCTGCGCGCCAGCTCGCGCAGCAGCCGCCGACGGCGCCCCGCCGTCAGATAGCTGGCGCCGACCACCGCGAGGATCGCCCCGCAGGTCGCGGCCCGGTTGCCGAGCGGGTCCGCGGGCTCCACCACGCCGAACGGCAGCATCGCGAGCAGCGCGCACACCCCGCCGAGCAGAACGCACTGGCGGCGGCCGGTGCCGGCGCAGGCGATGGCGGGCGCGGCGGCCAGCAGCTGGAGCAGCTGACCGCTGCTCGGCCGGCACAGCTCCCAGAGCACCACGCCGAGGACCCAGGCACCGGGCAGGACCAGGACGAGGGCCCGCCGGACCCGCGCCGCACCCGCGGATGCGCCGCCCCTCGCCCAGGCCCGGATCATGGCGATGGTCCCCCTAGCTCGACCGCCTCGATTCTTGCGGCGTCCGGGGCCGGTGCGGCGGGCCTGTCCGGTATCCCACCCGAACGGGTGAGGGCGTACGGGCCCGGAAACGGCTCCGGGGGCCGTGCGCGGTATGCGCACGACCCCCGGATCTCAGGGCAGTTCTGCTAGCCGCGCAGCACGGCCCCCGTGCGCTCCACCGCCGCCGCGACCGCGGCGTCGCGGGCCGCCGAGGCTTCCTCGGCGGTCAGCGTGCGGTCCTCGGCGCGGAAGCGCAGCGCGTAGGCCAGGGACTTCTTGCCCTCGCCGAGCTGCTCGCCGGTGAAGACGTCGAACAGCCGCAGCGATTCGAGGAGCGCGCCGGCGCCGGCGCGCAGCGCGGTCTCGACCTCGGCCGCCGGGACGGCGCCGTCGACGACCAATGCCACGTCCTGTGTCGCGACCGGGAAGGCCGAGATCCGCGGGGCGCGCCGCGGTCCTGCGGCGGCCCGCTCGATGCGGTCCAGGTCGATCTCCATCGCGCAGGTGCGCTCGGGCAGGGCCAGGGTCTTGATGACCCGCGGGTGCAGCTCACCGGCGTTGCCGACGAGGACTTCCTCGCCGTCGACGAGGACGAGCAGCGCCGCGCAGCGGCCCGGGTGGAACGGCGCGTGCTGGTCCTGACGCACGATCAGCTCGACGCCCGCCTCACGGGCGACGATACGGCCCGCCTCGATGGCGTCCGCCCAGATCGCCGGGCGGCCCCCGTCCCACCAACCGGCCTGCTCGCGGCCGCCGGCCAGGACCACGGCGGCGCGCCGCGGCTGGTCCGGGAGGGAGGCGTCCAGCGACGCGATGTCGTCGTCGCTGGGCCGGCGCTCGACCACCAGCCGGGCGGCCGGCTTCTCGTCGCCGGTCGGCCGGAAGACCGGGCCGGTCTCGAACAGCGCGAGATCGTGCGTGCCCCGGCCGTGGTTGCGGCGCAGCGCGCCCAGCAGCCCCGGGAGCAGGGTCGTGCGCAGATCCGGCTCCTCGTCGCTCAGCGGGTTGACGAGCGTGACGGCGACCCGGCGCGGGTCGTCCTGCTCGATGCCCAGCTGGTCGAGGATCTGCGGGCCGGTGAACGGGTAGTTCAGCGCCTCGACGTAGCCCGCACCGGCCAGCGCGCGGCCGACCCGGCGGTGCAGCCGCTGACGCTCGGTCAGCCCGCGGCCGGCCGGCGGCTTCGGCAGGGTGGAGGGGAGGTTCTCGTAGCCCTCCAGCCGGATGACCTCTTCGGCCAGATCGTTGGGGTCGGAGAGGTCCGGCCGCCAGGACGGCACGGTGACGACCAGCTCGTCCTGTCCGTAGACGTCGCAGCCGACCTGCTGGAGGCGGCGCACGACGGTCTCCCGGCCGTATTCCACACCGGCGACCTTGTCGGGGTGGTCGGCGGCGACGGAGATCGTGCGCGGTCCGCGCGGCGAGACGATCTCGGTGACGCCGTCCTCGGCGGTGCCGCCGCCGAGCAGCACCAGCAGATCGACGGTGCGCTGCGCCGCGGCGGAGGCGGCCTCGGGGTCGACCCCGCGCTCGAAGCGCTTGGCGGCCTCCGAGGAGAGCTTGTGCCGGCGGGCCGTACGGGCGATGGCGATCGCGTCGAAGTGCGCGGCCTCCACCACGATGTCGGTGGTGCCGCGCAGCTCACCGGTCTCCGGGTCGGCCACCGCACCGGCGATCTCGGTGTTGGCGCCGCCCATGACACCCGCGAGGCCGATGGGGCCGCGGTTGTCGGTGATGACCAGGTCCTCGGCGTCCAGCACCCGCTTGGTGCCGTCCAGAGTGGTCAGCTTCTCGCCGGGCGTGGCGCGGCGGACGCCGATGGGGCCGTCGACGGTGGCGCGGTCGTAGGCGTGCAGCGGCTGGCCGAGCTCCAGCATCACGTAGTTGGTGATGTCGACGGCGAGCGAGATCGGGCGCATGCCCGCCTTCTGGAGGCGGCGCTGGAGCCAGATCGGGGAGCGGGCCTCGACGTTCAGACCGGTGACCGTACGGGCGGTGAAGCGGTCGCAGCCGATCGGGTCGGCGACCTTGACGGGGTAGCCGCCGGCGTTGGGCGGCGGGACGTCCAGCAGCGCCGGGTCGCGCAACGGCAGCCCGTAGGCGGTGGCGGTCTCGCGGGCCACACCGCGCATCGACAGGCAGTAGCCGCGGTCCGGGGTGACGGCGATGTCCAGCACCTCGTCGACGAGCTCCAGCAGCGCGATGGCGTCGGTGCCGACCTCGTACTCGGGCGGCAGCACGATGATGCCATGCGTGCCGTCGTCGCCCATGCCCAGCTCCTCGCCGGAGCAGATCATGCCGTGCGACTTCTTGCCGTAGGTCTTGCGCGCGGAGATCTTGAAGTCGCCGGGCAGGACGGCGCCGGGGAGCACGACGACGACCTTGTCGCCGACCGCGAAGTTCCGTGCGCCGCAGACGATTTCCTGGGGCTCGCCGGTGCCGTTGGCGTCGCCGACGTCGACGGTGCAGAAGCGGATCGGCTTCTTGAAGCCCTCCAGCTCCTCGATGGTCAGCACCTGGCCGACGACGAGCGGGCCCTTGAGGCCCTCGCCGAGGCGCTCGACGGTCTCGACCTCCAGGCCCACCGTGATGAGCTTTTCCTGTACGTCACGACCGGTTGCCGTGGCCGGCAGGTCGACGTACTCCCGCAGCCAAGAAAGCGGGACCCGCATCAGATCTCCATCCCGAACGGCCGGGTGAACCGGACGTCGCCTTCGAACATGTCACGCATGTCTTCCACGTTGTGCCGGAACATCAGCATCCGGTCGATGCCGAACCCGAACGCGAATCCGCTGTACTTCTCCGGGTCCACGCCACAGGCGATGAGCACCTTGGGGTTGACCATGCCGCAGCCGCCGAGCTCGATCCAGCCCTCGCTGGAGCAGGTGCGGCAGGGCCGGTCGGGGTTGCCCACGGACTCGCCACGGCAGACGTAGCAGACCATGTCCATCTCGGCGGACGGCTCGGTGAACGGGAAGTAGTTCGGCCGCAGCCGGGTCTTCATGTCCGGACCGAACAGCGCCCGGACCATGTGGTCGAGGGTGCCCTTGAGGTCGGCCATGGTCAGGCCCTCGTCCACGGCGAGCAGCTCGATCTGGTGGAAGACCGGGGAGTGCGTGGCGTCCAGCTCGTCGGTGCGGTAGACCCGCCCCGGGCAGACGACGTAGACCGGCGGCTCGCGGTCGACCAGCGTGCGGGCCTGCACCGGCGAGGTGTGGGTGCGCAGCACGACACCGGACTCGTCGCCCTGGGTGCCGTTGCCCTGGACGAAGAAGGTGTCCTGCATCTGGCGCGCCGGGTGGTCCGGCAGGAAGTTCAGGGCGTCGAAGTTGAACCACTCGGCCTCGACCTCGGGGCCCTCGGCGACCTCGTAGCCCATCGCGACGAAGACGTCGGCGACCCGCTCCATGAAGGTGGTCAGCGGGTGCCGGGCGCCGGCCGGGACGCGGTCGTAGGGCAGCGTGACGTCCACCGCCTCCTCGACCAGCACGCGGGCGTCACGCTCCGCCTCCAGCTCCTCCTGGCGGACCTTGAGGGCCTGGTTGACGCGGCCGCGGGCCTGGCCGACGCGCTTGCCGGCGTCCGCCTTGGCGTGCGGGGGCAGGGCGCCGATCTCGCGGTTGGCCAGGGCGAGCGGCGAGCGGTCGCCGGCGTGCGCGGCCTTCACCTCACGCAGTGCCTCCAGAGAGTCCGCGGCGGCGATGGCGGCCAGCGCCTCGTCCAGCCGGGCGGCGATCTCTTCCGGTTTCAGGGCTTCGACCTCGACAGGGTCGTACGACTTATTGGGTGCGGACATCTCTTCCCGTGCTTCCGGTGGACTGGCTTGGCTTGGCTCGCGTCGCCTCGGCTCGCCCGCGATGCTGGTGCGCCAAAGGTGCCAAAGGTCAAGTCTAAGGGGGACGGCCGACGCGGCCGGGCCTCGCCCCTGGCGGGGAGCCCGTCGCCGACCGCCTTACGCCATGAAGGCGGGAGCCGCGACGGGCAGGCTAAATCGGAACTGTGCGCCGCCGGCGGGGGCCCGGCCGACCGTGATCGTGCCGCCGTGTGCCTCGACGATGCCCTTGACGATGTACAGGCCCAGGCCCGTGCCGCCGCGCTTGCTGCCCCGCCAGAAGCGGGTGAAGACGCGGCTCATCGACTCCTCCGGGATGCCGGGGCCCTCGTCGCTCACGGTGACGGTCGTCCCCTCCGGTGTCGTCGCGTCCGTACCGGTCGCATCGGTGCCGGTCGCAGCCGCTGCCGGACCGACCTCAATGGTGACCGTTCCCTCACCGTGGCGCACCGCATTTTCCAGGAGGTTACCCAGCACCTGGTCCACCTTGTCCGGGTCCGCCCACAGATCGGGCAGCGGCTCCAGCATCCGGATCAGGAAGCGGTCGGGCCGCTGACCTGCGGTGGTCTGCGCCTGGACGTGCCGGCGCACCGCGGCGATCATGTCGACCCGCTGTCGGCGCACCTCCAGGCGGCCGGAGTCGATCCGGGAGATGTCCAGCAGTTCGGCGATCAGCCGGGTGACCCGGTTGGCGTCGGCGTCGACCGTCTCCAGCATCAGCCGCTTCTGGTCGTCGGTGAAGCGTTCCCACTTCTGGAGGAGGGTGGCGGTGAAGCCCTTGACGGAGGTCAGCGGCGAGCGCAGTTCGTGGGCGACGGTGGCGATCAGCTCGGCGTGGCTGAGCTCCGTACGCCGCCGGGCCTCGGTGCCGCGCAGCCCGATCACCAGCCGCTGGACGGGACCCGTGGGACCGCTGCGGACGTAACGGGCGGAGACCAGCACCTCGCGCCCGCCGAGCAGCAGATTGCGCTCGGGCTGCCCGCGCCGGATGGCGAGCCCGCCGTAGGGGGAGGTCAGCTGCCACCAGGCGCGGCCTTCGAGGTCCTGGAGGGGCAGGGCTCTTTCCAGGGGGCGGCCGAGGGCGCGCCGGGGGTCGATGCCGGTGATCCGGGCGGCCGCGGCGTTGAACGTGACCACCCGTCCGGTCTCGTCGGCGACGACCAGGCCGTCGGGCAGGTCGTCCGGGTCGAGCCCGGGGCCCGCGGCGGCCGACGGCCCGTTGTCCTTGGTGACTGTGCTGCCGGAAGTCCTCACACCCATCCCCGTTACCCCCTTACCCCCTTCCGGGCCCCCGAGCACGTCACCCTACTAGCTCGGATCTCCTCTGCCAGGAGATCCGCCGGACACCCCTCAGGCGGGTGACACTGCGCGGCAGCCGCCGGCCGAGCGCTGGGCCCGCGCGGAGGCGTAGAGGCAGACCGCGGCGGCGGTGGCGAGGTTGAGGCTCTCGGCCCTGCCGTGGATGGGGACGCGGACGACGGCGTCGGCCAGCGCCCGGGTCTCCTCCGGCAGACCCCATGCCTCGTTGCCGAAGACCCAGGCGGTGGGGCCGCCCATGGAGCCGGCGTCCAGCTCGCCGTCCAGATCGCGGTCGCCCGCGCCGTCGGCGGCCAGAATCCGTACGCCCGCGCCCTTGAGCCCGTCGACCACGCGCTCCACGGGGACGCCGACCGCGACCGGGAGGTGGAAGAGCGAACCGACCGAGGCCCGTACGGACTTGGGGTTGTACAGGTCCACCGAGGCGTCGGTCAGCACGACGGCGTCGGCGCCCGCGGCGTCCGCGCAGCGCAGCACCGTACCGGCGTTGCCGGGGTCACGGACGTGGGCGAGCACCGCGATCAGCTGCGGGCGGGCGGCGAGGATGTCCTCGAACGGCGAGTCCAGGAAGCGGCAGACGCCGAGCAGGCCCTGCGGGGTGACGGTCTGGGAGATCTCGGCGACGGTCCTGTCGTCGGCGAAGTGCACCCGCACCCCGGCCGCGCGGGCCGCCTCGACGATCTCGGCGTGCCGCTCGGCCGCCTCGACGGTGGCGAACAGCTCGATGAGCGTGGGGGCGCCGTCCGTGCGGTGCGCGATGGCCTCCCGTACGGCCTGCGGGCCCTCGGCGATGAACCGGCGCTCCTTGCCGCGGAAGGCGCGGCGCGCCAGCCGCCGGGCGGCGGAGACACGCGGGGAACGCGGGGAGATCAGCTCGGGGGTGCCCATGGGCGGCGGCTCGCTTCTTTCGCTCGGTACGGGGACCGGGCCGTGGCCGCCCGGCCGGAAAAACGGCGGACCCGCAGGCCGGGCCTGCGGGTCCGTATCACGACGGCGTCGTCACCACGTCGTCATCGCGACGTGGTCATCGCCGCGTCGTCACCACGTCTTCGGGCTGAAGATCAGGCAGCCTTCGGGGCGTTGACGTCGCTCGGCAGCGCCTTCTGCGCGACCTCGACCAGCGCGGCGAACGCGTTGGCGTCCGTCACCGCGAGGTCGGCCAGGATCTTGCGGTCCACCTCGATGTTGGCGGCCTTGAGACCCTGGATGAAGCGGTTGTAGGTCATGCCGTTGGCGCGGGCAGCGGCGTTGATGCGCTGGATCCACAGCTGACGGAAGTCGCCCTTGCGCTTCTTGCGGTCGTTGTAGTTGTAGACGAACGAGTGGGTGACCTGCTCCTTCGCCTTGCGGTAGAGGCGGGAGCGCTGGCCGCGGTAACCGCTGGCCTGCTCGAGGATCGCCCGGCGCTTCTTGTGGGCGTTGACTGCCCGCTTGACGCGTGCCACTTGTTAACTCCTTGTAGCGGGGCCGCGGAGGTCGTCACGCGGCCCGAGTCGATTGAGTCCCGGTCCGAATCGCGCGCCCCGGGTCATCGGGGCGCCGCGGCTCACTTGCCGAGAAGCTTCTTGATCTTCGCGGCGTCGCCCGGGGCCATCTCGGCGTTGCCGGTGAGGCGACGCGTCACACGGGACGACTTGTGCTCGAGCAGGTGGCGCTTGCCTGCGCGCTCGCGCAGCACCTTGCCGGAGCCAGTGACCTTGAACCGCTTGCTGGCACCGCTGTGCGTCTTGTTCTTCGGCATGCGCCGTTCTCTCCTCGTCAGTGGCGCTCCCACCGGCACGGGGCGGCCCGTGGGAGCGTCAGATGTATCGGTTTTGTCCGGGGCGGGTGCCCCGGCTTTCCTCCGGGGCGCACGCCCGCGCATCACGCCTCGGCGTGCTCCTCGGCGGGCTCCTCCACGGACTGCTCCGCGGGAACTCCACCCTGGCGCTCCGCCTTGCGGGCGGCCTGCGCCTCGCGGGCCTCGGCCATCGCCTCGGTCTTCTTCTTGTGCGGACCGAGGACCATGATCATGTTGCGGCCGTCCTGCTTGGGGTTCGACTCGATGAAGCCGAGCTCCTGGACGTCCTCCGCGAGCCGCTGGAGCAGGCGGAAACCGAGCTCCGGGCGGGACTGCTCGCGACCACGGAACATGATCGTGATCTTGACCTTGTCACCCTGCTTGAGGAACCGGACGACGTGACCCTTCTTGGTGTCGTAGTCGTGCGGGTCGATCTTCGGCCGGAGCTTCATCTCCTTGATGACCGTGTGCGCCTGGTTCTTGCGCGCCTCACGGGCCTTCATGGCCGACTCGTACTTGAACTTCCCGTAGTCCATGAGCTTGCAGACGGGCGGGCGAGCGTTCGCCGCCACCTCGACCAGGTCGAGGTCGTACTCCTGAGCAAGCTCAAGGGCCTTGGCAAGCGGAACAATCCCGACCTGCTCGCCGCTGGGACCGACAAGTCGCACTTCGGGAACGCGAATCCGGTCGTTGATGCGGGGCTCGGCGCTGATGGATCCTCCTCGGTAGCACCACGCGACGGCCTGGCGGACTGCCGCGCATATGTCTGTTTAGGTGTGACCAACCGCGCCGGTACATGCAAAACGCCCCGGACGGGACACAGGCGGGGCTCCGGAACTGAACCAGGAGCACCGCCGCGAAGTCTCCGCGGGGCGCAGCCGGACCATTGACCCGCCAACCTGAGGTCGGCCGGGTGGGAGATCGGAGCCTCCACTTGTGGGCCGGTCACATAGGTGTCCGGCCGGTCGCTCACCCAGAATACACGAGTCAAGGGGGGAACCCCACTTCTCACCCGGCTCGGGCGCCCGCACTCCCGGCCGCGGGGTCCGGCGGCGCGGGTCCTAGGCTGGAGGCATTCCCCTCAGCAGGAAGTGAAGCACCAGGACATGAGCGAGACGACCCCGCAGCAGCCCGAGCAGCCCGCCGCGCGCCCGGCAGATCCGGCCGGCCCGTCGGGCCCCGGCTTCGAGGACATGACCCGCGATATCGCGGAGGTGCCGGCGGTCGAGGTGATCACGACGGTCGCGGTGCATCTGATGAGCTCGGCGGCGGTCAACCTCGGGCTCGCCGAGGGCGGCGAGGACCACAAGGACCTGGACGAGGCCCGCAAGCTCATCCATGCGCTGGCCGGACTGGTCACGGCCAGCGCCACCGAGATCGGCTCGTACCACGCCGCGCCGCTGCGGGACGGCCTCAAGTCGCTTCAGCTGGCCTTCCGGGAGGCGTCGGTGGTGCCGGACGAGCCGGGGCAGGGGCCCGGGGAGAAGTTCACCGGTCCCGTCCACGGCTGACCGCCACGACGCTGCGCGCACCCCGACGAGCCCCGGCCGCTGCGGCCGGGGCTCGTCGTCGTACGGGGGCGGGGGGTGTGCCCGGTGGCCGCTCAGACCCGTTCGCCCGGCGAGGACTCGTCGGTGGCCGCCTCGTCGGCGATCTGCCGGGGCTCGTGGGGCGGGTGGGTGATCTGGTGCACCACGGCCGCCAGTGCGCCGCCGATCAGCGGGGCGAGGATGAACAGCCACAGCTGGGTGATGGCGCCGCCGCCCGCGAACAGGGCCGGGCCGATGCTGCGGGCCGGGTTGACGGAGGTGCCGTCCAGCGGGACGCCGATCAGGTGGACGGTGCCCAGCGCCAGGCCGATCGCCAGGCCGCCGAAGCCGAGCACGGCCACCCGGTGCGTGACCGACAGCACCGTGAAGACGAACAGGAACGTCATCACGATCTCGATGACGAACGCACCGCCCAGGTTGAGGTGCACCGCCGAGCGGTCGCCCCAGCCGTTGGTGCCGAAGGCGTCGTGGGTCCTCAGGCCCGGCACCTGCTTGGCGACCAGGAAGAGCAGGGCCGAGCCGACGATCGCGCCGAGGACCTGGGAGATCCAGTACTCGACGGCCGTACGGACGCCGATCCGGCGGGCCACCAGCATGCCGAGGGTCACGGCCGGGTTGATGTGGCAGCCCGAGATCGGGCCGAGTCCATACGCCAGGGCCAGCATGACGAAGCCGAAGGCCAGGGCGATGCCGAAGGTGCCGATGTATTCGCCCGCCAGCACGGCCGAGCCGACGCCGAAGAACACCAGAAGTAGCGTGCCGAGGAATTCGGCCACGAGGGTCCGGGTCTGCGTGGTCTCCATGGGCTCTCCTCCCGCGGATCAAGAGCTCTGCGATCTTGAGCTCTTCTCATGGTGAGCCCGGGGAGGCGGATGCGCCCGTCGGAGGGAGCGCGGCGGCCGGCGTCAGCGGCGGTAGAGCGGGGTGTCGGCGCCGTCCGCGCCCGGTGGCAGAAGGGCCAGGTCGAGGCCGCGGACCAGGCGTGCGCGCAGCACCTCGTCGGTGGCCAGGGCCCGCGCCAGCCGCTGGGCGACCTCGGCGGTGGGTGCGTCCGGAGTCAGGCCGAGGGCGAGGGTCGCGTCCGTCTCATCGGACGGCAGGAGGCGGGCGAGCGCAACGGCCGGTTCGGCGGCCAGCAGGGTGCGCAGCGCGTCGGTGACGGCCGGATCGGCCAGCGGGTCGGCGGTGCTGCGGCCCTCGGCCAGGGCGCGCAGGGCGGCGCCGGTCAGCTGGTAGGTCACGGGGCCGGCGAGGTCGATGACGACGGTGTCGGCCTTCTCGTGGGCGGCGGCCAGCAGGGCCTGGCGCATCGGCACGGCCACCGGGCGGGCGTCGGCGCGCCAGCGGGCGAGGGTCTCCATGGAGGTGAAGGCGGGCAGGGCGCGGCGGCCGTCTGGGGCGGTGAGGGTGGGCACGGCCATATCGCTGGTCTTCTCGCGCCGGAGCCCGTCCGCCCCGGTCTCCACCTCGCCGAGCACGGCGACGACGGGCACCAGGACGCGTGCGCCGGCCAGCGCCGACAGCAGACGGGGCTCGGCGCTCCGGTCCCGGTCGTAGGCGGCCAGCGCCTCGGTCACGGCCGGATCGGCGGAGCCGTCGTCGTCGCCGAAGCCGGGGTCGGGGATGTTTTTCTGCACGTCCGCGAGCGTATCGGCTGGTGGGTGCGCGCCCGCCGCGCGGGGGCGCCGGGTGCCGGTCAGGTGCGGGGGCGGGTGCGCCACAGGACGGTGCCGGCGGTCACGAGCAGGACGCCGACGCCGCCCGCGGTCCAGGGGATCCAGGACGCGGGGTCGCCGATGTCGTCGGGCTCGGGGGTGGGGCCGGGGCCGAAGTAGCGCCCGGCGTAGGCGGCGGGGGCCGGCTTCTCGGGCGCGGGCTTGAGGGCGGCGGCCCGTTCGAGGGCCGCGGAGGCGTCCGCCAGACCGGCGCCGAACGCGTCGTCGCGGCCGCCCTGGGGGGCGTCCTGGGCGGTGGCGGCCAGGAGTTGTTTGATCTGGGCCGGGCTCAGGTCGGGGTGTTCGGCGCGGATCAGGGCGATGGTGCCGGAGACCAGGGCGGCGGCGGGGCTGGTGCCGTTGCCGTTGTAGTAGGTGCGGTCCGGGTTGGACATGATGATGGTGTCGCCGGGTGCGCAGACCGTCGCGTACCAGTGGCGGGTGGAGAACGCGGTGCGCTGGCGCTGCTGGTCGATGGCGGTGACGGCGATGACGCCCGGATAGGCGGCGGGGTAGGAGATGTGGTCGCCCTTCTCGCCGCCGTTGCCCGCGGAGGCGACGACGGGGATGCCCTTGTCGAGGGCGTACTGGATCGCGGCGTCCTCGCGCGGTTCGGGGTGGGCGGTCTCACTGTCGTCGCCCAGGGACATGTTGATCACATCGGCGCCGTGGTCGGCGGCCCAGCGGATGCCGTCGGCGAGGGCCCCGGCCTTTTCGGTACGGGCCCGGTCGCGCTGGGGATCCTTGTCCTCCAGGATGACGCGGACGGGCAGGATCTTGGCCTCGGGGGCGATGCCGAGGACGCCGTCCTGGCGGCCCGCGCCGTGGCCGTGGCCCGCGATGACGCTGGCCATACCGGTGCCGTGGTCGGCCCACTGCCGGTCGCCGGGCCCGGCGCCGAAGCCGACCAGGTCCTTCTCCGGCAGCACCTGGCCGGTGAGATCGGGCTGGGTGGCGTCGACGCCGGTGTCCAGGACGGCGACGGTGACGCCCTTGCCCCTGGTCGTGCGCCATGCGTCCTGGGCGTGCATCGCCTGCAACGCCCATTCCTGGGCGCGGACGGTGTCGGCGCGGGCGGGCGGGGACGGCAGGACGGTCAGGGCGGCCGAGGCGAGGGCGAGGGCGGCGGCGCGCAGCGCGGTCGGACGGCTCACGGCTCCTCCGTGGTCTGGACGGGGATGCCCGCCGCCTTGCGCAGGATGGCTTCGATGCGGTCGGCGAGCGCCTTGGCGTCGTGGCCGAGGCCGGACTCGGCGGGCGCGGTGGTGGTGCCGGGGCGGACCGCTGACTCGGCGGGCTGCGGGTCGGTGACGGTGCGGCCGTCGGCGAAGCCGGAGACGGCGTAGACGACGACCGGGACGTCGGTGAGGATGCGGACCGTCCAGCTCGCGCGCTGGGCGCGGCCGAAGCCGTCGGCCGCGGTGCCCTTGGCGGCGTAGGGCAGCGGCAGCATGGTGGTGCGGGCGCCGTCATTGTCGGTGCTGAAGCGGGAGTTGAGCTTCAGCATGCCCGGCGCGTCGGTCTTGGTGGTCAGGGCGCCGACGGTGATGACGCTGGAGCGGGTGGCGTCGGTGTAGGTGGCGCGCAGCAGCCGGGTGCAGCCCGCCGGGGCGAGCGCCTTGGCCAGGGCCGGGTCGAGGGCCTTCGCGCAGCCGCCGTCGGGGGCGACGGCGATCCGGGTCCAGCGCCGGTCGGAGCCGCCGGGGCCGACGCCCAGGCCGTCGACGGTGCGCGGGAAGAGGGTGTCGACGGGGGTGTCGTGCCACAGGTCGCGGCCCTTGGCGAAGGAGTCCGCGGGGGTGGGGGCCGCGTCGGCGGCGCCGGTGAGCCAACTCCCGGCCGCGGCCCCGCCGATCAGGCCCATGCCGAGGACGAGGCAGGCGGCGATGGCCAGCCGGCGACGGCGGGACCGGGGCGCTCGTGCCACAGGTGCGGCCGACGGGGTGGCGGCGCCCGGGTACGGTCCGGTGGCCGCGCCAACCGGCCGGGAAGGGCGGGGAGTCGGCGGCGCGCCGGGGGTACGGCCGCGGGCCCGGCCGCCGGTCCAGAGCGCCTGGCTGTTGGCGAGGTGGAAGGCGGCGGTGTCCTGGAACGACGCCGGGCGCCTGGGCGGGGGCGGCGTTGCCGGGGCGGGCGGCGGGGCCTGGCGCGGGGGCGCGGGCGGGGCGGGCGGGTACCCGGCCCCGTGAGGCGGCATCTGCGGGGCGGCCGGCGGCTGCGTACGGGGGCGGGGCGGGGCGGGCGGCGGGGTCGCGGGGCGCGGCGGGGCCTGCGGGGGCGGCGGCACGGACGGGTCGGCGGGCACCGGGCGCAGCACGGTGGTCCGTGGGTCCGTGTCGGGCGAGGCGGGCCGGTGCCTGGGCGGGGGCGGCGTCGCCGGTGCGGCCGGCGCGTCCTGGCGCGGCGGCTGCGGGGGTATGGGAGGGGTGTGCTGCGTGCCCGCGCAGTCGGCATCGGTACCCACCCGCGCTCCCCCTTGCGCCGCTCGGCCCGGCCCCGATCCGCAATCGGGGCACGGTGGTTCGTATCCGGACATGATGCCGCTGACCTGCTGGTTGCGGCGTGCCGACACTGTAAGGGCTCTGGCCGCCGACGCTCCAACCTGTGTCCGCTCTGTCGCAATCTCTCCCCTACCCAGTGGTAGTGGACTCTGGCAGGCTGCGGCCATGCCCCACTACCCCGCCGCCGCAGATGCCGTATACGGCGACAAAGCGTCGTACGACCGGGCGACCGCCCGCCTGGACGCGCCGCTGGCCGTCGTCGATCTGCGGGCCTTCGACGCCAACGCGGCCGATCTGGTGCGCCGTTCGCAGGGCAAGCCGATCCGGGTGGCGAGCAAGTCGGTGCGCTGCCGGGCCCTGCTGGAGCGGGTGCTGGCGCGGGACGGCTTCGCCGGGATCATGAGCTTCACGCTGGAGGAGTCGCTGTGGCTGGCCCGCTCCGGCTTCCCGGACGTCCTGCTGGCGTATCCGTCGGCGGACCGGGCCGGGTTCGCCGAGCTGACGGCCGATCCGAAGCTCGCGGCGGCGGTGACGGTGATGGCCGACGACCCGGCGCAGCTGGATCTGATCGACGCGGCCCGGCCGGCGGACGGTGCGGGCGAGGAGATCCGGGTGTGCCTGGAGCTGGACACCTCGTACCAGGTGCTGGGCGGGAAGGTGCGGATCGGTGCGCGGCGCTCGCCGCTGCGGGATCCGGGGCGGCTCGCGGAGCTGGCGCGGCTGGTGGTGCGCCGTCCGGGGTTCCGGCTGGTGGGGCTGATGGCGTACGAGGGGCATGTGGCGGGGGTGGGCGACGAGGTCGCCGGGAAGCCGGTGTTCTCGCGGACGGTCCGGGTGATGCAGGCGGCGGCGCGCCGGGAGCTGGCGCGGCGGCGCTGGGAGGCCGTGCGGGCGGTGCGGGCGGTGGCGCCGCGGCTGGAGTTCGTCAACGGCGGCGGGACCGGCAGTGTGCAGCACACCGCGGCGGAGGCGGCGGTCACCGAGGTCGCGGCCGGATCGGGGCTGTACGTCCCGCGGCTGTTCGACAACTTCCGCTCGTTCCGCGGGCGTCCGGCGGCGCTGTTCGCCCAGCCGGTGGTGCGGCGGCCGGGCCCGGGGGTCGTCACGGTGCTGGGCGGCGGCTATCCGGCGTCGGGGGTGGCGGGCGCGGACCGGCTGCCCGAGCCGTATCTGCCGGCGGGGCTGCGCTACGACCCGCAGGAGGGGCCCGGCGAGGTGCAGACGCCGCTGCTGGGGGCGGCCGCGGACGGGCTGGCGCTCGGGGACAAGGTGTGGTTCCGGCATGCCAAGGCCGGTGAGCTGTGCGAGCGGTTCGCCGCGCTGCACCTCGTCGACGGGGACCGGGTGGTGGCGACGGTGCCGACGTACCGGGGCGAGGGCCGCACCTTCCTGTGACGGTACGGCCCCGGCGCAGGCCGGCCCCGGGGGCGGTCAGCCGTGGATGCGGTCGCTCTGGTCGGGTACGACGGTGCCGTCGGCCCGGCGCACCGGGCCCAGGCTGCCGTCGGGGCGGGTGGCGCCCTCGGTGGAGCAGGGGTAGTTCCCGGACCTGCGGGGCAGCGGCGCGATGAACATCGGGTTGACCAGCCAGCGGCCGTCGGCGTTGTCGTAGCCGCGGCACATCAGCTCGGTCTTGTTGCGGTTGACGGCCAGATGGGCGCCCGTGGCATCGCCGACGAAGGTGACATCGGTGTCGGCGTCGCCGCCGCCGAGCGCGATCCGGTGCGCCCGGTCCTGCCGGTGCCAGGCGGCGGAGCCCTTGACGTGGAAGATCTCCTGGTTGATCCAGCAGCGTTTGCCGGCGATGTAGGGGATCACCTCGCCGTGGCCGTCCCTGACGTCGCCGCAGCCGCGGATGCCGGTGGTCAGCCTGCCGTCGCGGACGATGCTGCGGACGCCGAGGGTGTGCGCGGGGTCCACGCCGACCCCGCCCGACCATGCCTCGGCGACGGTCTCCGAAGTGGCCGAGACGATGTAGACGTCGAATCCGGCGGCCTTGAGGGTGCGGATCAGGTCCTTCTGCTGGGCGTAGTAGCGGATGTAGCCGGCCAGCTTGTGGGTGCCGACGGTCTGTTGGGCGCCGATGGGCGCGGCGAGGTTCTCGGCGCGGGCCTGACGGGCGTAGGCGGTGAGCTGGCCGGGGGTCAGCCCGGCGAACAGCTGGGGCACCCAGGCGTACTCGGGTTTGGTGCGGCGGTGGTTCCAGCGGCCGGCGAACGCCTCCGCGCCGTCCATCGTCTTGGCCTCGCCGCGGATCTCCATGATCTCGTCGGTGCAGGGCGCGTTCTCGGCGGTGGGCAGCGGCCGGCCGGGCGGGACGGCGCTGCCGCACGCCTTGGTCAGGGCGCGGTCGGCGGCGTCGGTGAGCCAGGGGCTGGTGTCCTTCCAGCTCCGGGGCCGCAGGATTTTGTCGTGGCGCAGCGCCCAGGCGAGCGTGGCGTCCGAGATGTCGTTCTTGACGACGGTGTTGTCCCAGTCGAAGGCGGCTACGGGGCGCGGGCCGCCATGGCCTGTACAGCTGCCGCGCTCGTCGATCATTTTCTGGAGGCGGGCGCGGTTGTCGCCGTACCAGGGGATCGTCGTCGAGAGCTGCGGGCAGCGTTCGGGGGTGCGGGGGTGTGCCGCGGCGGTGGCGGGGAGGGTGGTGGCGGCCAGCACGGTGGCCGCCGTCAGGGCCGTGGCGAGGCTGTGGGGGAAGCGCATACGACCTCCAGATGCCGGACAGGAGACCGGGACCGGCACGTGGTGGTGCCGGTCCCGGTGACCGAAAGCGGAAGGTGACGGGGTTTCAGAAAGCGAGATTACAGCGGGGTGACGTATGCGCCCGCGATTCCGCCGTCGACGAGGAATTCCGCGGCGTTGACGAACGAGGAGTCGTCGCTGGCGAGGAAGGCGACGGCGGAGGCGATCTCCTCCGGCTCGGCGAACCGTCCCACGGGCACGTGCACCAGGCGGCGCGCGGCGCGCTCGGGGTCCTTGGCGAACAGCTCCTTGAGCAGCGGGGTGTTGACCGGCCCCGGGCACAGCGCGTTCACCCGGATGCCCTCGCGGGCGAACTGCACGCCCAGCTCGCGGGACATCGACAGCACGCCGCCCTTGGAGGCGGTGTAGCTGATCTGGGAGGTGGCGGCGCCCATGACGGCGACGAAGGAGGCGGTGTTGATGATGGAGCCCCTGCCCTGGCGCTGCATATAGGGCAGGGCGTGCTTGCAGCACAGGTAGACGGAGGTGAGGTTGACCTCCTGGACGCGCTTCCAGGCGTCCAGGCCGGTGGTGAGGATGGAGTCGTCGTCGGGCGGCGAGATACCGGCGTTGTTGAAGGCGATGTCGACCGAGCCGTAGGCGTCGAAGGCGGCCTTGTAGAGCGCCTCGACCTCGTCGGAGTCGGTCACGTCGACCTTGACGAAGAGCCCGCCGACTTCTTCGGCGGCCTTCTTGCCCGCCGTCTCGTCGATGTCGGCGCACACGACATGGGCGCCCTCGGAGGCCAGCCGGCGGGCGGTGGCCAGGCCGATGCCGCTGCCGGCTCCGGTGATCACGGCGGTACGGCCGACGAGGCGGCGGCACACTGCGGTCTGGTCGTCACTCACTGGGACTCCTCGGTGCTGATGAAGATGTTCTTGGTCTCGGTGAAGGTGCGCAGCGCGTCCGGGCCCAGCTCGCGACCGAGGCCGGACTGCTTGAACCCGCCGAAGGGGGTCCAGTAGCGCACGCTGCTGTGGGAGTTGACGGAGAGGTTGCCCGCCGCGACGGCCCGCGAGACGCGCAGGGCGCGGCCGACGTCGCGGGTCCACAGGGAGCCGGAGAGGCCGTAGTCGGTGGCGTTGGCCAGCCGTACCGCGTCGGCCTCGTCGTCGAAGGGCATGACGACGGCGACCGGGCCGAAGATCTCCTCGACGGCGCTGCGGTCCTCGGGGCGGCCCTCCAGCACGGTGGCCGGGTACCAGAAGCCCTTGCCGGCCGGGGCCTCGCCGCGGATGGCGGCCGGGGCGTCCTCGGGGACGTAGGACCGCACCCGCTCGCGCTGGGCGGCGGAGATCAGCGGGCCCATCCTGGTGGCCGGGTCGGCCGGGTCGCCGGCGGTGAAGGCCAGGACGGCGGGCTCCAGCAGCTCCATGAAGCGGTCGTAGACGCTCCGCTGGACGAGGATGCGGCTGCGGGCGCAGCAGTCCTGGCCGGTGTTGTCGAGGAAGGAGCCGGGGGCGGCGGCCGCGGCGGCCTCCAGGTCGGCGTCGGCGAAGACGATGTTGGGGCTCTTGCCGCCGAGTTCCAGGGTGAGGCGTTTGGTCTGTTCGGCGCAGCGGGCGGCGATCTGGCGGCCGGTCGCGGTGGAGCCGGTGAAGACGACCTTGGCGACGCCGGGGTGGTCGACCAGTGCGGTGCCGGTGACGGGGCCCTCGCCGGGCAGGACCTGGAAGAGGCCCTCGGGCAGCCCGGCCTCCAGGGCGAGCGCGGCGAGTCGGAGGGCGGTCAGCGGGGTGGTCTCGGCGGGTTTGAGGAGGACGGCATTGCCGGCGGCGAGCGCGGGGGCGGCGCCCCAGGCGGCGATCGGCATCGGGAAGTTCCAGGGGGCGATGACGGCGACGACGCCGAGCGGCTCCTGGACGGTGATGTTCAGTCCGCCCGCGACCGGGATCTGGGTGCCGGTCAGGCGCTCGGCTCCCCCGGCGGCGTAGTGCAGCAGATCGCGGACGTTGCCGGCCTCCCATTCGGCGTTGCCCAGAGGGTGGCCCGCCTCGGTCAGCTCCAGTTCGGCGAGCTGCGGGATCTGGGCGTCGACGGCGTCGGCGAAGCGGCGCAGGAGGCGGGCGCGGTCGCCGGGGGCCACGGCGGCCCAGGCTTCCTGGGCGGCGGCGGCCCGGCGGACGGCGGCGTCGACCTCGGCCGGCGAGGTGGTGGGGACGGTGGCCACCACTTCCTCGGTGGCCGGGTTGAGGATGTTCAGCTCGTGCAGACCATGGGACACGGTGGTTCCTTACATGCGCTCGAAGGAGCGGAAGCGCTCCCAGTCCGTGACCGCGGCGTCGTAGGCGTCCTGCTCGACGCGGGCCATGTGGCGGTAGTGCGCGACGACCTCGTCACCGAAGGCGGCGCGGGCGATCGGGCTGGCCTCCCACAGCTCGGCGGCCTCGCGCAGCGTGGTGGGCACGTGCGCGGCGTCGCCCGCGTAGGCGTTGCCGGTGGTCGCCTCGGGCAGCTCCAGCTCGTTCTCTATGCCGTACAGCCCGGCGGCGACCATCGCGGCGACCGCCAGGTAGGGGTTCACATCGCCGCCGGGCAGGCGGTTCTCCAGGCGGTGGGCGCGGCCGTGGCCGACGACCCGCAGCGCGCAGGTGCGGTTGTCCGGGCCCCAGGCGACGGCGGTGGGGGCGAAGGAGCCGGGGCGGAAGCGCTTGTAGGAGTTGATGTTGGGGGCGTAGAAGAGCGTGAAGTCGCGCATCGCGGCGATCTGCCCGGCGAGGAAGTGCCGCATGACCTGCGACATGCCGTACGGACCGGCGTCATCGGCCAGGACCGGGCGGCCCTGCTCGTCCTGCAGCGAGAGGTGGATGTGACAGGAGTTGCCCTCGCGCTCGTCGTACTTCGCCATGAAGGTGAGCGCCATGCCCTCCTGGGCGGCGATTTCCTTGGCGCCGGTTTTGTAGATCGAGTGCTGGTCGCAGGTGGTCAGGGCGTCGTCGTAGACGAAAACGATCTCGTGCTGGCCGAGGTTGCACTCGCCCTTGGCGGACTCGACGGTCATCCCGGCCGCGCCCATCTCGTTGCGGATGCGCCGCAGGACGGGCTCGACGCGGCCGGTGCCGAGGACGGAGTAGTCGCCGTTCCACTGGTTGGCCGGGGTCATCTCGCGGTAGCCGCGCGACCAGGCGGATTCGTAGGAGTCCTTGAAGAGCATGAATTCCAGCTCGGTGCCGGCGTACGCGGACCAGCCGTGTTCCGCGAGCCGGTCGAGCTGGCGGCGCAGGATCTGGCGGGGCGAGGCGACGACCGGGGAGCCGTCGTGCCAGGCGAGGTCGGCGGTGATCAGGGCGGTGCCGGGGTTCCACGGGGTGCGGCGCAGGGTGCCGGTGTCGCCGTGCATGGCGAAGTCGCCGTAGCCGCGCTCCCAGGAGGACATCTGGTAGCCGTCGACGGTGTTGAGGTCGACGTCGACGGCGAGGAGGTAGTTGCAGCCCTCCGTGCCGTGGTCGAGAACGGTGTCGAGGAAATAGCGGGCGGCGAACCGCTTGCCCTGGAGCCTGCCTTGCATATCGGTGAAGGCGAGGACGACAGTGTCGATCTCCCCGGTGTCGACGAGGGCTCTGAGCTCCTCGACGGAGAGCGGGGGCGTGCGGTCTGCCACGGGATTGCCTCCTGTCACTGCATCCGGAGGTCATAAGGTAGGCACACGAACCATTGATTGGGAAGGGGTGACGGTGGACGGGACATCCGACCGGCTGACGCCGGTGCTGCGACCGGTGCGGGCGGGCAACGGTTTCGAGGAGGCACTGGAGCAGATACTCCAGATCGTCCGGCTGGGACTGGTGGGGCCGGGCGAACGGCTGCCCGCGGAGCGGGAGTTGGCCGAGCGGCTGCACATCAGCCGGGTCACCCTGCGCGAGGTGCTCAAGGTCCTCCAGGACGAGGGCCTGGTGGAGAGCCGGCGCGGGCGCTACGGCGGCACCTTCGTCCGCGTCCGTACGGAGAATCCGGGCGAGGCCGAGCTGCGCCGCCGCATCGAGAAGATCGACGTCGAGGACACCCTGCGCTTCCGGGAGGTCCTGGAGGTGGGCGCGGCCGGGCTGTGCGCCGCCCACGGGCTGTCGGACGAGGGGGCCGGCCGGCTGCGCGCGGCGCTGGCGGCGACCCAGGAGGCCCCGCTGGCGGACTACCGCCGGCGCGACACCCTGCTCCACCTCACCCTTGCCGAGCTGTCCGGCTCCCCGTCGCTGGCCGCCCAGTACGCGGCCGTACGGGCGAACGTGAACGACCTGCTGGACTGCATCCCGCTGCTGGTACGCAATCTGGAGCACTCCCAGACCCAGCACGCCGCGCTGGTGGAGGCCGTGCTGGACGGCGATGCGGACGGGGCGCGCGAGGTGATGCGGGAGCACTGCTGCGGGACGGCGGCGCTGCTGCGCGGGTTCCTTTCGTAAGGCTTGCCGGACTCGTGAGCTGCGCGAAACCCTCCTGTTACGAGATTTTCCCGCCGGGGTCTTGCGCTCGGCCGACCCGAAGACAAAGGTATCGGCTCATACCTTTTTTGCGGGGCTGGTAGCGGTTCGCCGACGGCCGTACCTGCCGCGGATCATCGAGCCCTCGGAGGCGTGGTGTCCATCAACGAGCACGCGACGAACCCAGAGCAGGAACATCAACCCGCGGAGCTGTCCAGCGACGAACAGCGCCTCCACGAGCTCGGATACGCCCAGGAGCTGGCGCGCTCGATGTCGGCGTTCTCGAACTTCGCCGTCTCGTTCACGATCATCTCGGTCCTCTCCGGCTGTCTGACGCTGTACGGCTTCGGCATGAACACCGGCGGGCCCGCCATGATCACCTGGGGCTGGCCGCTGGTCGGCCTCATGACGCTGTTCGTGGGCATGGCCATGGCCGAGGTCTGTTCCAGCTACCCGACGGCGGGTGGCCTGTACTACTGGGCGGCGAAGCTGGCCCCCTCGCACGGCCCGGCGTGGTCCTGGTTCACCGGCTGGTTCAACTTCCTCGGCCAGGTCGCGGTGACCGCGGGCGTCGACTTCGGCGCCGCGTCCTTCATGAACGCGCTGCTGGACCTCCAGTTCGGCTTCGCCGCCACCCCGGTGCACACGATCATGCTGTTCGGCATCGTGCTGCTGGCCCACGGTCTGCTCAACACCCTCGGTGTGAAGCTGGCCTCCTTCCTCAGCAACGTCAGCGTGTGGTGGCACGTCTTCGGCGTGCTGGTCATCGTGGGCGCCCTGGTCGTGGTGCCCGCAAAGCACCAGTCGGCCTCCTTCGTCCTCACCCACTTCACCAACAACACCGGCTGGCACTCCGGTCTCTACGTCGGGCTGCTGGGGCTGCTGCTCGCGCAGTACACCTTCACCGGCTACGACGCCTCGGCGCATATGACCGAGGAGACGGTCGACGCGGCCAAGGCCGGCCCGCGCGGCATCGTGATGTCGATCCTGGTCTCCCTGGTCGCCGGCTGGGTGCTGCTGGTCGGCATCACCTTCGCCATCCAGAACTACGACGGCGCGCTGGCCAGCAAGACCGGTGTGCCCCCGGCGCAGATCTTCATCGACGCGCTGGGCGCCACCGGCGGCAAGCTGCTCCTCCTGGTCGCGATCGGCGCCCAGTTCTTCTGCGGCATGTCGTCGGTCACCGCCAACTCGCGCATGATCTACGCCTTCTCGCGGGACGGGGCACTGCCCGGCTCGCAGCTGTGGCACCGCATCAACAAGCGGACGAAGACCCCGACCAACGCGGTGTGGCTGGCCGCGGGCGGCGCCTTCGTGCTGGGCCTGCCGTACCTGTGGAACGCCACGGCGTACGCGGCCGTCACCTCGATCGCCGTGATCGGGCTCTACATCGCCTACGTCCTGCCGGTCATCCTCCGCCTGCTCCAGGGCGACCGCTTCCAGCGCGGCCCCTGGCACCTCGGCCGCTGGAGCAAGCCCGTCGGCGTCATAGCCGTCGGCTGGACGGTGGTCATCTCCGTCCTCTTCATGCTCCCGACCACCAGCCCGGTCACGGCAGAAACGTTCAACTACACCCCGCTCGCCGTCCTCCTGGTCCTCGGCTTCGCCGGCGTCTGGTGGCTGGTGTCGGCCCGCGAGTGGTTCACCGGCCCGAAGGTCCAGGGCACACAGGAGGAGCTGGCCGCCATCGAGCACGAACTGGAATTCTGACGGGAAATTCTGACAAGGCGCGCCGGAACACACCAGCACCCCACCGGAGGATCCGTTGTCCCAGCCCCTCATCGGCATCAGCACCTACCAGCAAGAGGCCCGGTGGGGGGTCTGGACACTGCCCGCCGCGCTGGTACCGGCCGGATACCCCCGGCTCGTCCAGCGCTCGGGCGGCCTGCCGGCGCTGCTGCCGCCCGGCGATCCGGACACCGCCGCCGCGGTGGTCGCCCGGCTGGACGGGGTGGTGATCGCGGGCGGCGCGGACGTCCAGCCGGCGCGCTACGGGGCCGAGCCGCATCCGCGCACCGGCCCGCCCTCACTGGACCGGGACGCCTGGGAACTGGCCCTGATCGAGGCCGCGTTGGCGGCCCGGGTGCCGCTGCTGGGCATCTGCCGCGGGCTCCAGCTGCTGAACGTGGCGCTGGGCGGCACCCTCGTCCAGCACCTCGACGGCCATGCGGGCCCGGACGGCGTCTTCGACCACCACCCCGTCGAACCGGTCCCCGGCACCCTGCTGGCCCGGGCCCTGCCGGAGCCGGTCACCGTACCGACCTACCACCACCAGGCGGTGGACCGGCTCGGGCGCGGGCTGCTGGCCTCGGCCTATGCGGCGGACGGCACCATCGAGGCGGTGGAACTCCCGGCCGCGGACGGCTTCGCCCTGGCCGTGCAGTGGCACCCGGAGGCCGGGGACGACCCGCGTGTCATGGACGCGCTGGTGGCGGCTGCGCGCGGGGCGGCCCCGGGGGCATGACCGGCCGCCGGGGGTCGGCGCGATCCCCGGGGTGCGATCGATCCCCGCTCAGTGCGTGAGCGGATACGACGCCCGGCCCGATGCCGAGTCGATCTCGTCATGCGCCTTGGTCAGCAGCTTCATCGCCATCTCGTTGAGCGCCCGGGCCCCGGCGACCTCCTCGCCGACCCTGGGCTGGTCCGAATCGGCGGGGTGGCGGCTGGCATAGCCGTGCGCGCGCACCTCGTTCCCGTCGGGGAGCCGCAGCAGCGCGGCCGCCCGGGTGCGGTGATGGTCCTCCTCGAATTCCAGCTCGACATGCCATCCCACAGCGGTCTGCATCTTCACCATGACGATCACCTCCGGAACCGCTGCTACCAGAGTGCGTCAGCTCCCGCATCCGCGCACCACATGCCCGGGCGGGCGCGGCGGGCGGGTATCTAGGGCCGGAAATCGTCCGCCACGCCGACCAGCAGTACCCGGCTCTCCGGCACCAGAGAGCGCCAGCGGTGGGTGATGCCGCCGGAGCAGTAGAAGGTGTCGCCCGGTCCGAGCTGATGACGGTGGCCCTCGGCCTCGGCCTCCACGAAGCCCTCGATGACGTACATCAACTCATCGTGCGGGTGCCGGAATTCGCGCTGCCAGTCGTGCCGGCCGGTGAACTCCAGCGCGTGCAGCTGCTGCCGGCCGCGGACCAGGGGGCGAACCCGGCCCCGGTCGCCGTCCTCGGGGACGGCCGCGGAGTCGGCGCGGACGACGTCGACCGTACGGGGGCCGTCCGCGGCGGCCAGCAGCGCCACCGCGGTGGTCTCCAGCGCATCGGCGATCTTCTGGAGGGAGCGCATGCTGGGGCGGGCGCGGTCGTTCTCGACCTGGCTGAGGAAGGGGACGGACAGGCCAGTGCGGCGGGCCAGTTCGGCCAGGGTCAGCTCCAGGGCGCGGCGGCGCCTGCGCACCCCGGCACCGACCCGCGGAGTCTCCGCCGCCGCCTCGCTCATCGCCGTCCCCTTCGCTTCCGTTGCGCTTGCCCACCCGCGAGCCCCTTGCCCGCCACCGGCCTGTCGATGGGCTCATCGACGGGCTTATTGATGCGTTCACAGCCCTGCAACACGACGTCCCTAGCGTCTACGCTGTTTGATCCCATCAAACAAAGTTTGACGAACTCAAGCTCGACATCACTCGGCATCAGTCGACACGACGTTTGACCAGGGGAATCACCATGACCGCAGTCGATCACACCACACGCCGCCGCCGCGGCACCGGCCTGATCGCCCTCGACGAACAGGCCGCCCACCCCGGCTACACCCTCTACGCACCGCTGACCGGCGGCGGCGAGGTGCTGCTCATCGATCTGCGCGGCGAGGTGGCGCACCGCTGGCGGCTGCCGCACCGCCCCGGACGCCACGCCCGCATCCTGCCCAACGGCAACCTCGCCTACAACGCCACGCTCCCCGGCCAGGACGCGCTGTTCCCGATGTGGCACAAGTACCGCGGCGGGCTGATGCAGGAGATCGACCCGGAGGGAACCGTACTGCGGGAGTTCACCGATCCGCTCCAGCACCACGACGCACACCACTACGGGGACGGGCGGATCCTCTACAGCGCGCTGGAGCCGCTCACCGGCGAGCGCGCGGCGGCCGTACGCGGCGGCGTGGCGGGCTCCGAGCCGGACGGCGGCACGGTCTACGCCGACACCCTCCGCGAGGTCGACGCGCAGGGCCGGCTGCTGTGGTCCTGGCGGGCCGCCGACCACCTGGACCGCGCGGAGTACGCCCTGCATCCGCACTACTCCCGGGAACACTGGCCGCTGATCAACTCCGTCCTCCCGCTCGCCGACGGCAACATCCTGGCCAGCCTGCGCAGCGTCTCCGCGGTGGTCGTCATCAGCCGCGCGAGCGGGGAGATCCTGTGGCGTACGGAGCCGGGGCTGGTCTCCCAGCAGCACCACCCCACCGAACTGCCCGGCGGCAACCTCCTCGTCTTCGACAACGGCGTCTTCCGGCCCGGCTGCGATGTGCCGTACTCCCGGGTCATCGAGGTGGCACGGCCGTCGGGGACGGTGGTGTGGGAGTACCACGACCCGGCGCGCGAGGCGTTCTTCGCGCCCTTCATGGGCAGCGCCCAGCGGCTGCCCAACGGCAACACCCTGATCACCGACTCCCCCGCCGGGCGGCTCTTCGAGGTGACGGCGCAGGGGCTGGTGTGCTGGGAGTATGTCGTCCCGCAGTTCGGCAGCTACCACGAGCCCGAGGTCGGGGCGCTCTTTCCGTCGCTCAACAACGCCGTCTTCCGCGCCTACCGCTACGACGCCGAGCAACTGCCGTGGCTGAAGCGGCGGGTGTGAACGATGACCCCGCCCCCGCGGCCCGCCGCGCCCGCCGCGCCCACCACCCCCGGACCGCCCGCCGTGGACGAACGGCTCCCCGTGCTGCGGCTGCTGCCGCTCGCCGCCCAGCACGTCCTCGCCATGATCGCGTCGCCCCTCTCCTCGGTCTTTCTGATCGCGGCCGGACTGCACCTGTCCCCCGGCGGCACGGCGTCCCTGCTCAGCGCCACCCTGGTGCTGTGCGGGGCGGGCGCGCTGCTCCAGTCCTTCGGCGTGCTGCGGACCGGTGCCCGGCTGCCGTTCATGATGCTGCCGGGCGGTGCGGCGGTGGCCCTCTTCCTGGAGACCGCCCGCGCACACGGCGCGGCCACCGCCTCGGGATCCGTCCTGCTCGCGGCCGCGCTGCTGCTGGCCGTACTGCCGCTGTACGGACGGCTCGTACGGTTCTTCCCGCCGCTGGTGATGGGGACGACGGTGCTGGTCATCGGCATCAACATGGTCCATGTCGCGGCGCCGGCGGCGCTCGCGGGGCGGGGACCGGCGCTGGTCACCATCGCCGCGGCCGCCCTGTGTTTCCTGCTGCTGCGCGGGGTGTGGCGGCAGCTGTCGGTGCTGATCGGCATGGCGGCGGGGACGGTCACGGTCGCGCTCACCGGCGGCGCGGCCTTCCACGGCGTCCCGGGCGACGCGGTGCTGGCGCTGCCGCGGCCGTTCCCGTACGGCGTCCCGCATCTGGATCTGCTCGCGGCGCTGCCCCTGATGGTCTTCGCCCTCGCCTCACTGGCCGAGGCGACCGGCCAGACGGTGCTCACCAGCGAGGCGGTGGGCCGTAGCCCCGACCCGGCGCGCGATGTCCCGCGCACCGCCCGCGCGGACGCCGTCGCCTCGCTGGCCGCCGGACTGCTCGGCGGGACGATGATGGTGACCAGCGCGGAGAACATCGGCATCGTCCAACTCACCGGCGTCCGCAGCCGGTTCGTGACCGCCGGGGCCGGGCTCCTGCTCATCGTCGGCGGACTGCTCGCACCCGTCACCCGGCTGCTGGCCGCCCTGCCCGCCCCGGTGGTCGG
This sequence comes from Streptomyces gilvosporeus, assembly GCF_002082195.1. Classification (GTDB taxonomy): domain Bacteria; phylum Actinomycetota; class Actinomycetes; order Streptomycetales; family Streptomycetaceae; genus Streptomyces; species Streptomyces gilvosporeus. The sequence goes on from NZ_CP020569.1 coordinate 2,308,794, forward strand.
CGGCGCGGCCCTGGTGCTCTACGCCGTGATCGCCGCGACGGGCATCGAGATGCTCCGCCGCACCGCACCCGCCGACCGCGCCACCACCACGGTCATCGCCCTCACCCTGCTCGCGGGCCTGCTGCCCGTCCTGGCCCCGCAGTTGTACGCACCCCTGCCGGGCTGGGCCCGCACCCTGTTCGGCAGCGGCGTACCGGCCGCCGCCCTGACGGCCGTCGCACTGTCGGCACTCCTGGGGCTGCGCTCCGGGACCCGCCCTAGGCGGCCCGCGTAAGCCCCAGCAGGTCGCGGGCCGGGCCCGCCGGACGGTGGCCGGCCGGCCAGACGGCCCGCAGATCGCGGACCAGGCGCAGACCGGCCACCGGAATCTCCACCAGGCGGCGGGCCGCCAGCTCCTCCCGCACGGCGAGTTCGCTGATCACCGTGGGGGCGGCGGCCTCGCTGACCACGGCCGCCTTGACCGCGGTGGTGGAGGCGAGTTCCAGCAGCGGGTCGGCCAGGCCGCCGTGCCCGGCCAGGGCGGCGTCAAGGACCTGGCGGGTGCCGGAACCGCGTTCGCGCAGGACCAGCGGGGTGGCGGCCAGTTCGGCGGCGGTCAGTTCCCTGCGGCGCCGGGTCCAGCGGTGGGAGGGGGCGGCGACCACGATCAGCCGGTCGTGGCCGATGACGGTGCCGTCCAGCCCGGCAGGGATGTCCAGCCCCTCGACGAAGCCGAGGTCCGCCTCGCCCGCCAGCAGCCGTTCGGCGGCCGCGCCCGAGTTGCCTGCGAGCAGCGAGACGGCGGTTCCCGGGCGCCGGGCGCGCAGGGCGATCAGCCAGCCCGGCAGCAGATACTCGGCGATCGTCATGCTGGCGGCGACCCGCAACCGGGAGTCGCGGTGGCCGCGCAGCGCCTGCGCACCCGCGTCGAACGCCTCGGCCGCCTCCACCACCTGCCGCGCCCAGTCCGTGACCAGCACCCCGGCGTCCGTGAGCCGGGAGCCGCGCGGGGAGCGCTCCACCAGGGCCACCCCCAGCTGCCGTTCCATCGAGCGGATCCGGCTGCTGGCGGCGGGCTGGGTGATGCCCATGGCGCGGGCGGCCCGCCCCAGGCTGCCGAGCCGGGCGACGGCGAGCAGCAGCTCCAGCGCACCGAGGTCGGGGACCCGGTGCGCGAGCGGGACGACATCAGCGGCCTGGGTGTCGGCGGCCCGGTCTCTGCTCATAAGCCCAGTTTATGCCCCCATAGACACAAGGTCCCTGGTGGGGGCGGCCGCGGCGCAGGACCCTCGTGGCATGACGCTCCTTACGCACGCACCGTCGCGTGCCACACCCGCCGCGCCCGGCACCGGCAGCGGCACCGGCCCCTCGCTCCGCCACCTCGGCCCCAACTGGTACGCCGTCGTGATGGGCACCGCGATCGTCGCCAACGCCGGGGCCGCCCTGCCGCTGCACCTCCCCGGGCTGCGCGGGGCGTACGACCTCGTCTGGGCGCTGTCGGCACTGATGCTGACGACGCTGCTGGCGGCCCGGACCGTGCACTGGGTCCGGCACGGCGACCACGCCCGTCGCCAGCTGCTGGACCCGGCGGTGGCACCGTTCTACGGGTGCCTGTCGATGGCGCTGCTCGCGGTCGGCGCCGGCACCCTCGCGGTCGGCCGGGACGTCATCGGTCCCGGGGCCGCGCTCGCCGCCGACACCCTGTTGTGGCCGCTGGGCAGCTGCATCGGGCTGACGGCCGCCGCCGGGATCCCGTATCTGATGATCACCAAGCATCGCATCGAGGCCGGCAGCGCCTCGCCGGTGTGGCTGCTGCCGCTGGTCGCGCCCATGGTGGCGGCGGCGACCGGCCCGGCCCTGGTGGCTCATCTGCCGGCCGGACCGGACCGGACGGCAATGCTGCTGGTCTGCTCCGCGATGTTCGGGATGTCGCTGCTGGCGACGCTGGCGGTGCTGCCGCTCGTGGTGACGCGGCTGTTCCACCACGGCCCGCTGCCGCTCGCGCTGACCCCGACGCTGTTCCTCGTCCTCGGCCCGCTCGGCCAGTCCACCACCGCCGTGCACAACCTCGCCGACGCCGCGGCCGGGACCGTCGCCGCCCCCTACGCCCACGCCATGAGCGCCGTCGCCGTCCTGTACGGCGTGCCGGTGCTGGGCTTCGCCCTGTGGTGGCTGGCCATCGCCGCGGGCATGGTGGTGCGGGCGTTCCGCAACGGGATGCGCTTCGCCATGACCTGGTGGGCCTTCACCTTTCCGATCGGGACCTGTGTCACCGGCGCCGCGGGGCTGGCCCGGCAGACCGGGAGCGCCGGGTTCGTCTGGGCGGCGGTGGGACTGTTCGCCGTCCTGGTGACCGCGGTGGCGGTGGCCGCCACGCACACCGGGCGCGGCCTGCTGCACGGCCGGCTGCTCGCGCCCCCGGCGCCGCCCGCGAGCTGATCAGCGGGCCGCGGCCAGCGCCGCCGCCAGCACCTGCGGCGCCTCCACCAACGACGGCCCGTACCAGGTCAGATGGCGCCCGCTGACCAGTGCGGCGGGCAGCCCGGGGAACGCCTCCGGCCCGTCCTCGGCGGTGAAGCGGTAGGGCTCGTCCGGCAGGACCACCAAGTCGGCGCCGCGGGCGGTGAGTTCGTCGAGGGGGATGCGGGGGTAGCGGTCGGCGTGCCCGGCGTAGAGATTGCGGACGCCGAGCCGGGCGAGCAGATCCCCGGCGAAGGTGTCGCGGCCCAGCACCATCCAGGGCCGCCGCCAGACGGGCACCACCGCGGTCCGCTCCCACGGTGCGGCGGGCAGCTCGCGCCAGGCGGCCCCGGCGACGTCCAGCCAGTCGGGCCGCGGCAGTCCGCAGCCGCGCACCAGTACGCGTTCCAGCTCGCGCAGCGCCTGGTCGAGGGTGCGGATCTCGGTGACCTGGACCCGGAGCCCGGCGGCCCGCAGCGCGGCGAGGTCGGCCGGGCGGTTCTCCTCCTCGTTGGCGAGCACCAGGTCGGGCGCGAGGGCGGCGATCGCCGCGGTGTCCGGGTTCTTGGTGCCGCCGATACGGACGGCCTCCAGGCCGGCCGGGTGGCTGCACCAGTCGGTGACCCCCACCAGCAGCTCGGGCGCACCGGTGGCCACCGCCTCGGTGAGGGAGGGCACCAGGGACACCACACGCCGGGTCGGGCCGCTTCGGGTCATTCCCCCACCGTACGCCCGCGGCCAACTCCCGCCTCAGGAACGGGCGGTTGTGTTGCGGCGGAGCAGATACGCCGCCCCGCCCGCCAGCGCCAGGAGGGTCAGCCCGCCGGCCGCCTGGCTGGCGTCGACCCCCTCGGCGCGGCCGTCCCGTACGGTCACGGTCTCGCTGAAGCGCGTGCCGCCGGATCCGCCGCACGCGATGGTGACGCGGTAGTGGCCGGGCGTCGCGCCGCGGGCGACCGTCGTATCGGCGGTCATCCCGCGCGCCGCCGGCTCCAGCACCACCGACCCGAACAGCGTCGAGTCCGCCCTGGCCCCCCGGTCCGCCGGGCACCGCCGACCGTCGGTGACCGTCACCCGCTGTCCGGCCGCCATCGGGTCCGGTTCGACCAGCGCCGCCGCGGCGGGCGCGCCCAGTCCCAGGGTCAGGGCACCGAGCACGGCGACGGCGGCTGTACGGGCAGCGTTCACGGTCGCCTCCTCGCGGCCGCCGGCCGCGGCCCGGCGGCCGCGCGGATGACCGGCACTCTGGGAGCGAACCACCGCACGGGCCACGGCGCGATGCGGGCGCGGCCGGTAGGTGGAGCCGATACGCCATCAGGGCGGCGGGGCGTCAGAGGGCGGGCGTATCAAGGGCCCCGCCGGCCGCGCACCTGCCGTTCCTTACGTGGCGCAACATTTGGCGCAACATTTGGCGCAACATGTGGCGCAACAAGCCCGGTGCGCCGGACCACCTCCGTATCACCCCCGTCTCACCTCCCCGCGACTCCGTGCGACGTAAGGGGCATACGGCATCATGCGAGGTGTGACTCGACGCCTGATGCTCCTCGATACCGCCTCGCTCTACTTCCGCGCCTATTTCGGGGTACCGGAATCGGTCAAATCCCCGGACGGCATTCCGGTCAACGCGGTACGCGGACTGCTGGACTTCATCGCCCGGCTCGTCCACGACCACCACCCCGACGAACTGGTCGCCTGCATGGACGCCGACTGGCGCCCCCAGTGGCGGGTCGACCTGATTCCCTCGTACAAGGCGCACCGGGTCGCCGAGGAGGCCCCCGCCGGGTCCGCCGAGCCCGATGAGGAGGAGATCCCCGACACCCTCTCCCCGCAGGTCCCGGTCATCGAGGACGTGCTGGACGCGCTCGGCATCGCCCGGATCGGCGCCGCCGGCTACGAGGCCGACGACATCATCGGCACCCTGACCGCGCGGGCGCGGGGCCCGGTGGACATCGTCACCGGCGACCGCGACCTCTTCCAGCTGATCGACGACGACCGCGGCATCCGCATCCTGTATCCGGTCAAGGGGGTCGGCACCCTCCAGATCACCGACGCCGCGCTGCTGCGCGAGAAGTACGGGGTGGACGGCTCCGGCTACGCCGATCTGGCCCTGCTGCGCGGCGACCCCAGCGACGGCCTGCCCGGCGTCCCGGGCATCGGCGAGAAGACCGCCGCCAAACTGCTCGACGCCTACGGCGACCTGGCCGGCATCATGGCCGCCGCCGAGAACCCCGCCTCCAAGCTGACCCCGGCCCAGCGCAAACGCCTGCTGGAGGCGCGTCCGTACATCGAGGTCGCACCCAAGGTCGTACGGGTGGCCACCGATGCGCCGATCCCCGACACCGACCACGCACTGCCCACGGAACCGGCCGACCCGGAGTGGCTGGAATCGCTCGCCGACCGGTGGGGGCTGGGCGGATCTTTGCAGCGATTGCTGGCCACCCTGCATGGATGACCTGTTAGGTTAGCCATACCTAACAGGTCATCCATCCACCTCATCCGACTCATGCGTTTCATGCGCTTCATGTGTTGCGCGCGGCCATCCGCCCGTCCCGTTGATTCGCTGATTCGTTGATTCATCCATTCGTTCCTTCATTCGTTCATTCATTCGGCGATCAGGTCAGGGGAATGTCGTGGCAGCAGAACGTCTGGCCCGTAAACAGCCCACACTGCACCGCGGCCGCGTCGTGCGCACCGAGCGGCTGAGCCCGCACATGATGCGGGTGGTGCTGGGCGGTGACGGCCTGGGGAACTTCGCCGCAGGCGAGTACACCGACCACTACGTCAAGCTGGTCTTCCCGCTGCCCGGCGTCGCCTATCCGGAGCCGTTCGACATGGCCCGGATCCGCGCCGATCTGCCCCGCGACCAGTGGCCCCGGACGCGCACGTACACCGTGCGCACCTGGGACGCCGCGGCCCGCGAACTGACCCTCGACTTCGTGGTGCACGGCGACGAGGGGCTGGCCGGACCGTGGGCGACCGCGGCGAAGCCGGGCGACGAGATCCTCTTCCTCGGCCCCGGCGGCGCCTACGCCCCGGCGGCGGATGCCGACTGGCATCTGCTGGCGGGGGACGAGAGCGCCCTCCCGGCCATCGCGGCCGCCCTCGCGCGGATGCCCGCGGGCGTACCGGTGCACGCCTTCATCGAGGTCGGGGACCCGCAGGAGCACCAGGAGCTGACCGCCCCGGCGGGCGCCGAGATCACCTGGCTGTACCGCGGCGCCGCACCGGTCGGCCGTGAACTCCTCGCCGCCGTACGGGAGTTGAGCTTCCCCGGCGGCCGGGTCCACGCCTTCGTCCACGGCGAGGCCGGCTTCGTCAAGGAGCTGCGCCGACTGCTCCGCATCGACCACGGCGTCCCCCGCGAGGACCTCTCCATCTCCGGTTACTGGCGCACCGGCCATGACGAGGACGGCTGGCAGGCGTCCAAGCGCGACTGGAACCAGCGGGTGGAGGCGGAGCAGGAGACGGCGGGGGCCGGGGCGGGGGCTTCGGCGGGGGCTGCCTGAACCGACCGGGGCCCGGGGGCGGTCCGGGCTCGGGGCCAGGGCCGGGGCCAGGGCCGGGGCCAGGGCCGGGGCCGCTCCTCGGGCCTGACCCGCCCGGCGGACCACCGATCCCCCGGGCGGGTGCGCTCAGCCCTCGTACTGCCGCGGCGTAGTCGTCCAGCACCTCCTCGAAGGCGCCATGGCCGATCCCCCGGAAGGTGGCCAGCGCCACCGCCAGCGCCTCGGCGGAGACATGCCCCGGATCCACCCGCCAGCCCCTGCGCCGGATGAGCTCCGCAACCGCGCGCCGAGCCTCGTCGAGCCCGGCCGGCTCCCCCGCCGTCGGCGGCGTGATGGCCTCCTGCGCCGCACCCAGCACCTTGTGCACCGACTCCTCCGGCGCATCGACCGCGGCCAGCGCCTCCCTTGGGCGGGGAGCGTGAAGCCTGAGCAGAACCCCGGACGCCTCGGCGACGGCGCTCCGACGCAGCGCCTGCGCCAACCTGCCCGCGTACGACGGTGGTTGATACGGCGGCGGTTGACGGAGGGTGCCTCCGGCTGTTCCACTGAGCGCATGCGTCCTCGGCAGCGGCTGGTCACCCGTGACCACATCGACTTCGGTCGGGTGTGGTCGGCGTCCTGTTGCCGCTGACTTCTCCGTAGCGCGGACCCGCTCCGCCTTCCCTGTGCACAGCCCCACGAGAAGACGAGGCCACACCCATGCCTGTCGAGTTCCTCGGCATTGCCGCGACCCACGACGGATCCGAAGTCAGCCCCCGCTCCGGCGCGTCCTTCGACAAGGACTACACGCTGAAGCTGGCCCGTGCTCATCAGGAGTACGGCTGGGACCGGGTGCTGTTCGCCTATTCCTCCGGGTCGCCCGACCCCTCCCCGGCCGCCGCCTATATCGCCGCCCGCACCGAAACGCTCCAGCTCCTGGTGGCGCACCGCCCTAACGTCTCCTATCCGACGTTCGCCGCGAAGACCTTCGCCACGCTGGACCGGATCAGCGACGGGCGGCTCGCCGTGCACTTCATCACCGGCGGCAACGACCATGAACAGGGCCGCGAGGGCGACACGCTCGGCAAGGACGAGCGCTACGACCGCACCCGCGAATACCTCCGCATCGTCAAGAAGATCTGGACCAGCCACGAGCCCTTCGACCACGAGGGCACGCACTACCGCTTCCACGACTTCGTCTCGGACACCTTCCCGGTCCAACAGCCGCATCCGCCGGTGTCGTTCGGCGGGTCGTCGGCCGCGGCGTATGCGGCCGGCGGCGCCGAGGCGGACATCTACTGCCTGTGGGGCGAACCGCTGGCGCAGACCGCCGAGCAGATCGCCTCGGTCAAGGCCGCGGCGCGGGCGGCGGGTCGCAGCGACGTACCGCGGATCCAGGTCGCCTTCCGGCCGATCCTGGCGCCCACCGAGGAGCTGGCGTGGGAGAAGGCGCACCGCACCCTGGAGCGGATCCGGGCCCGTAGGGCGGGCGCGCCGCTCACCCGTCACCACGGGCTGACGAACCCGCAGAACGCCGGCTCGCAGCGGCTGCTCGCGGTCGCCGCCGCAGGCGAGCGGCACGACCGGGCCCTGTGGACGCCGACCGCCGCGGCCACCGGCGGCGCGGGCAACTCCACCGCGCTGGTCGGCACCCCGGAGACCGTGGCGCAGGCGCTGCTGGACTACTACGACCTGGGCGTGGACATCATCTCCGCCCGCGGCTACGACCTGCTCGACGACGCCATCGACTTCGGCCGCCAGGTCATCCCGATCGTCCGCGAGGAGGTCGCCAAGCGGGACGCGGCGCGGGCGGACGAGCAGGCGGCGGACCGGGCGGACGGCCGGGCGCCGGCGCAGCAGGTGCCGCAGCCGGTGGCGTAACCCGTCGCGTAACGCAGCCGACGGTGCCCGCTCTCCCGGAACACCCCGGGGGAACGCGCACCGCCGCCCCACGCATCAGCCCACGGGCCACCAGCCACTGGCCACTAGCCCACCGACGAATACGCCACGACCCCCCGCAGCACACCGTCCACGGCCTTCCGGGCCGCCCGCGCGACCGTCCCGTCGGCCGGGGCCGCGGCCGCGATCTGGCCGAGAATGTCGATCAACTGCTTGCACCAGCGGACGAAATCACCGGCCGGCATCTCCGCCTCGCGCAGCACCTCGTCCAGGCCGAAGCCCGACGCCCAGCGGTAGGCGGCCCAGGCGAAGCCCAGATCGGGCTCGCGCTGGCCGACGCCCTCGGCCTGGTTGATCTTGTGGTCCTCCTCCAGGGCATCGAGCCGGCCCCAGATCCGCACCATCTCGCCCAGCGCGTCCCGGGCCTTGCCGGCGGGCAGCTTGGGCGCCACCGCATCGTCCGCCTGCCGCGCCTCGTACACCAGCGCCGAGGCGCAGGCCGCCAACTCCGCCGGGCCCAGCCCCTCCCAGACGCCGTCCCGCAGGCATTCGCTGGCCAGCAGATCCAACTCGCCGTAGAGCCGCGCCAGCCGCTTGCCCTCTTCGGTGACGGTGTCGCCCTCCAGGTAGTCCAGTTCGGTCAACAGCGCACAGATCCGGTCGAAGGTACGGGCGATGGTGTTCGTCCGGCCCTCGATACGGCGCTCCAGCTGGCGGGTGTCGCGCAGCAGCCGCTGATAGCGCTCCGCCCAGCGGGCGTGGTCCTCGCGCTCGTCGCAGCCATGGCAGGGGTGCGCGCGCAGCTCCGTACGCAGCCGGGCGATCTCGCGGTCGTCGGCCGCCGCCGAGCGCGGTTTGCGGTGCCTCGACGGGACGAGATGACCGGCCTTGGTGCGCAGCGCGGACGCCAGATCCCGACGGGACTGCGGGCTGCGGGCGTTGAAGGACCTGGGGATCCGCATCCGGTCCAAAGCCGTCACCGGCACCGGGAAGTCGATCGACGCCAGCCGCTTGACCTGCCGTTCGGCGGTCAGGATCAGCGGCCGCGGGCCGTCCTGCATCTCGAAGCCCCGGTGCCGGTCCGTACGGCCCGAGGGCATACCCGGGTCCAGGACCAGCGCCAGGCCCGCGTACTTGCCGGTCGGGACATGGATGACATCGCCCGGCTTGAGCTTCTCCAGCGCCGCCGCGGCCGCCACCCGCCGCTGCACCGCGCCCTGTTTGGCGAGCTCCGTCTCGCGGTCCTTGAGCTCGCGCCGCAGCCGGGAGTACTCCTCGAAGTCACCGAGATGGCAGGTCATCGAGCCGCGGTAACCCGCCAGGCCCTCTTCGTTCTTCTGCACCTGCCGGGAGATCCCGACCACCGACTTGTCGGCCTGGAACTGTGCGAAGGACATCTCCAGCAGCTCCCGCGAACGGTGCCGGCCGAACTGCGAGACGAGATTGACCGCCATGTTGTACGACGGCTTGAAGGACGACCGCAGCGGATACGTCCGCGTCCCGGCCAGGCCCGCCAGGGCGCCCGGGTTCATCCCCCGCTGCCACAGCACCACCGCATGGCCCTCGATGTCGATGCCGCGGCGCCCGGCCCGGCCGGTCAGCTGGGTGTACTCGCCGGGGGTGATGTCGGCGTGCTGCTCGCCGTTCCACTTGACGAGCTTCTCCAACACCACCGAACGGGCGGGCATGTTGATGCCCAGCGCCAGCGTCTCGGTCGCGAAGACGGCCTTGACCAGCCCCTGGACGAACAGCTCCTCGACGACCTCCTTGAACGTCGGCAGCATCCCGGCGTGGTGCGCCGCGATGCCCCGCTCCAGGCCCTCCAGCCATTCGAAGTAGCCCAGCACATGCAGGTCGTCGTCCGGGATGCCGGCCGTACGGGCCTCGACTATGCGGCGGACCCGTTCGCGGGCCTCGGTGTCGTTGAGCCGCAGGCCGGAGTGGAGGCACTGCTGGACGGCGGCCTCGCAGCCGGCCCGGCTGAAGATGAAGGTGATCGCGGGCAGCAGGCCCTCGCTGTCGAGACGGTCGATCACCTCGGGCCGGCTGGGCGTCCAGATCCGGGCCCGCTGGCGCCGCTCGCGCTCTCGGTCCGCCTCGCGCATGGTGCGGCCGCGCCGCTTGTCCCGGCCGAACGTCGGGCGGCTGTTCTCCATCCGCGCCAGCCGTTCCAGATCCGGGTTGACCTCGCGGCGGCCGCCGCCCTGGCCGCCGTCGCGCTCCTCGAAGAGGTCGTACATCCGCCGGCCCGCCAGGACGTGCTGCCACAGCGGCACCGGCCGGTGCTCGGCGACGATCACCTCGGTGTCGCCGCGGACCGTGTCCAGCCAGTCGCCGAACTCCTCGGCGTTGGAGACCGTGGCCGACAGGGACACCAGCGTCACCGACTCGGGCAGGTGGATGATCACCTCTTCCCAGACGGCGCCCCGAAAGCGGTCGGAGAGGTAGTGGACCTCGTCCATGACCACATAGCCGAGACCTCTCAGGGACTGCGAACCGGAGTAGAGCATGTTCCGCAGCACCTCGGTGGTCATCACGATCACCGGGGCCTCGGAGTTGACGCTGTTGTCGCCGGTCAGCAGGCCGACCTTCTCGGGGCCGTACCGCTTGACCAGATCCAGGTACTTCTGGTTGGACAGCGCCTTGATCGGGGTGGTGTAGAAGCATTTACGGCCCTGTTCCAGGGCCAGGTGCACGGCGAATTCGCCGACGATCGTCTTGCCGGATCCGGTGGGGGCCGCGACCAGCACTCCCTTGCCGGCCTCCAGGGCCTGGCACGCCTCGATCTGGAAGGGGTCCAGGCCGAAGTCGTACATCTCTCGGAAAGGGGCGAGTGCGGTGGCCTGCTCGGCCGCCCGGAGCTTGGCGGCGGCATAGCGCTCAGCAGGGGACATGTCCTCGGTCATCGTGCTTACGAGCCTACCGGCCACCTCTGACAACGACCCGATCTTTATGAGCGCCCTTTACCTGCCGCACGGCAAAGGAGGCGGGGAGCCCGCCGGCTCCCCGCCTCCCTGTCGTTTCCGTGGCCGCGCCGAGGTCTCAGGTGACGTCGTCGTAGCCGCCGCGCCCCTCGGCCTCGCTGCCGTCGGTCAGCGCGCGGGGCGCCGTCACCGGCTCCAGCTCGCCGATGTCCTCGGGCGTGAGGTCCAGCTCGGAGGCCTCGTCGTCGGCGGGCCCGGTCTCGTCCCGGCGCTTGCGGCGCGCGTCGTTGGAGAGCGCGATGCCGACGGCGACGAAGTAGAGCACCGCGATGGGCACGGCCAGCGCGAGCATGGTGAGCGGGTCCGTACTGGGCGTGGCAACGGCGGCGAAGACCGTGATGCCCATGACCATGCCGCGCCACCAGCCCAGCATCCGCTTGCCGGTGATCAGCCCGGCGAAGTTGAGCATCATCAGCAGCAGCGGCAGCTCGAAGGACAGCCCGAAGACGATCACCATGCGGGTGATCAGGTCGAGCAGGTTGTCCAGCTGGAGGAGGTTGCCGACGCCGGCGGGCGTGAAGCTGGTCAGGACCTTCGCCGTGGTCGGCAGCGTCCAGTACGCGAAGTAGGCGCCCGCCGCGAACAGCGGGAATCCGGCGGCGACGAAGCTCAGCGTGTACTTCTTCTCGTGCCGGTGCAGACCGGGCGCGAGGAAGGCCCACAGCTGATAGAGCCAGATCGGGGAGGACAGCACCACGCCCGCCACCAGGGACACCTTCAGTGCCAGGGTGAACGGGCCGAGCAGGTCCAGCATCACGATGTTGGCGCAGCGCTGGCCCTTGTCCAGCTTGGCGATGTCGGTGAACTGCGAATGGCAGCCGACCGACTGCAGCACCGGCTTGGTGAAGAAGTTGATGATCGCTTCGTAGAAGAACGCCGCGATGATCGTCGCGATGACGATGGCGAGCACTGCCTTGGCGAGCCGGTTGCGCAGCTCACGCAGATGCTCCACGAGCGGCATACGCCCCTCGGGGTCCTTCTCCTTGGCTCGCTTGTTGGGGGCAGACTTGCGCAACCCACGTCCTCATCTCATGCCACCGGCGGCGGACCCGGCCGCCGCCGCAAGTAGGGCCCTCGGTCAGCGCTGCGCGGTGTGCTCGGGATCGGCGACCGGCCGCGCGCTGGTCACATCCCCCGGGGCGGCCTTGATGGTCTTGCGCTCGGCCTCGGCCTCGTCCTTCGGCGCATCGGCGGGCGCGTCCTCCTTCTGCGCCTCGGCCTTCATCGCCTTGGCCTCGCTCTTGAGGATCCGGGCGGACTTGCCCAGCGAGCGGGCCATGTCGGGAAGCTTCTTCGCGCCGAACAGAAGGAAGAGGACGACAACGATGAGGATGAGCTCAGGAACGCCGATCTTTCCACCGAACATAAGTCTTTACCTTCTCACCGAGGCGGCTGGGGATGGAACGAGCTGACCAGGCCGGACATCATCCGTCCGCCCGCCGTACTTGCAGCGATCGTAGCGCTCACGGGTGAATGCGGAGCAACCCCTGTGCGCACTCCCGGTTGCGGGGCCGCCGCGCCTCGTACTCGGCCCTGGGCACCAAGCGTACCGCCCGGGGTGAGCGACGGGCCGGGGTCGTACGCCCGGCGTCACTTCTTCGTCAGATCCAGGGAGGAGGCGAGCGGCGTGGCCGCCCGTTCAAGATCCTCGGCGGCCCGCTGGATCCGCTCCGACGCCACACCGATCTGCCGGGCCAGGCGCCGTACCTCGGCGAAGACACGGACGGCGAGGACGCCGAGCACGGCGATCCCCAGGAAGCCGAGGGCGACAGCGATCATGGGCCAGAGCATGGGAGGAGCCTATCGGGCACCGGTGTCAGCCGGTGTGCAGCCGCAGGGTGCGCACCCCGCCGCCGGTGAGCAGCTCCACGATCCGCTCCCCCGCCGGCCGGCGCGCGGCGCGGCCGCAGTCGGGGCAGGTGAAGGAGTAGAAGGTGGTACGGCGGCTGGCGCCGATGGCCAGCCGGAAGGCGTCCGAGGCCAGCTCGAAACGGCCCCGGCAGTGCGGGCAGGCCGCCTTGAACACCACCGTGGTGGCCGCCCTCGTGGGCCTCGCCGTCGTGATCGTCATCCTTCGCTGCCTCCTCCTTACGGTGTCCGCGCTGCCGCGCCCGTCCGCCGTCCGCCGGATTCCCCGACCGTGCGCCGCGTCACTCGCCGTACGCCGCCAGCGCCGCGCACGCCGCCCGCCGGGCGCTGTCGGCCAGCGCCTGCGGCGCCACGATCCGCCCGTCCCGCCCCAGCCGCAGCGCGAGCCGCCGCAGCGACGCCGGGTCCGGGGTGCGCAGGGTGATGCGCAGGCCGCCGTCGGGCAGTTCCTCGGCGCTGTCGTGCGGGTAGTACTCGGCGACCCAGCGGCCGCCGGGCCCGACCTCGATGACGACTTCGGGGTCCTCGGCGGCGGGCTGCACCAGGCCCTCCGACAGATCGCGCAGTTCGACGGGCGGCGGGTCGGCGGGCGCGTCCAGCAGCTTGATCTCGGCGACCCGGTCGAGCCGGAAGGTGCGGCGCGCCTCCGAGAGCCGGCACCAGGCCTCGACATAGGTGTGGCCGACGGCGAAGAGCCGGATGGGGTCGACCTCGCGCTCGGTGAGCTCGTCGCGGGCCGGGGAGTAGTAGCGCAGCCACAGCCGCCGCCGCTCGGCGATGGCCCGGTCGACGTCGGCGAAGACCCCGCCCTCGGATTCGAAGGTCACCGACAGCCGGGAGCTGGCACCCGCCGCCTCGCCCGCCGCCGCCTCCAGCTTGGCGGTGGCCCGCAGCAGCGCCTGCCGGTCGCCCTCGCGCAGACCGGGCAGGGTGGCCACCGCGCGGGCGGCGACCAGCAGTGCGGTCGCCTCGTCGGCGGCCAGCCGCAGCGGCTCGGCCACATCGTCGGGGTTGTGCCACCAGATGCGGTCGCCGTCGGTGTCGATGTCCAGCAGGTCGCCGCCGCGGAAGCTCGTCCCGCACATCGGCAGCACGTCCAGGTCGGCGATCAGCTCGTCCTCGGAGATGCCGAAGGCGCGGGCGACGTCGCTGACGCGGGCGCCGGGGCGCTCGCGCAGATAGGTCACCAGGGACAGCATCCGGCGGGTCTGGTCGATCGCGTTCGTCGCCACGGGTCGTCGTCTTCCTCTCAGCCCTTGGCCACGGCGCGCAGCCGGTCGATGACCTCGGCCCGCAGTTCGGCCGGTTCCAGCACCACCGCATCGGGCCCGAACTCCACCAGCCAGGCGTCGAGTCCGTGCCCGTTGGGGATCTCCAGCTCGTCCCAGCCGTCCCCCAGGTCCCGTACGGACAGTGCGCGGGCCCGCAGCGGATAGCCGTGGTCGGCGCGGAGCCGGATCCGGGCGGTGCCGGTGGCGGTCTCCCCGGCCCAGCTCTCGACGGTCTCCCGTACGGTGACGTGGTCGGGCACCGGCGCGGTGAACGCCCCTTGCCGGGAACGGACCTTGCCGGTGATCCGGGAGAGCCTGAAGACCCGCTCGGCCTGCCGGCCGCGGTCCCAGCCGGCGACGTACCAGTGGCCGCGCCAGCACTCCAGGATCCACGGTTCGACATGCCGCTGCTCGGGGCGGGCCGCATTGGCCTTGCGGTAGTCGAAGACCACCGGGCGGCGGTCGCGGCAGGCCAGCATCAGCGGTTCGAAGGCGGCCTCATGCGCCGGGATACGGGGCTCCAGCGCGCTGTGCGGGGTGCGGTCCTCGTACTCCTCGCCGTCCTGGGCCAGCGGCATCCCGGCCGCCCGCAGCTTTTGCAGCGCCCCGCTGGCCGCGCCGGCCAGCCGCGCCTGCTGCCAGATCTTGGCGGCGAGCCCCAGGGCCGCGGCCTCCTCGGCGTCCAGGGTGATCGGCGGGAGGCGGTTGCTGTCGCGGCGGGCGAGATAGCCGACCTCGCCGTCGAGGGCGTCCACCGTCTCGATGACCAGCCCGAGCTCGCGCAGATCGTCCTTGTCCCGCTCGAACATGCGGTTGAAGGAGTCGTCGCTGCCCGCCTCGATATAGGCCTCGATGGACGAGCGCAGCTCGCGCTTGGCCAGCGGGCGTCGCGTCCCCAGCAGGCACAGCGCCAGATTCATCAGCCGCTCGGCCTTGGCAATGGCCATCGACGCCCTTTCTCGTGGAACTCCCGAGCGCTGACCGTACCGCTCGGGGTCCCCGGGGCAAAGCCGAGGGCCCGTGCCGCAGACGGCACGGGCCCTCGGTTCGCGTCGGACGCGGCCTCAGACGGAGACCAGGTCGCAGACGAAGATCAGCGTCTCACCCGGGGCGATCTTGCCGCCGGCGCCGCGGTCGCCGTACGCCAGGTGCGCGGGGATGGTCAGCCGGCGGCGGCCGCCGACCTTCATGCCCTGCACGCCCTGGTCCCAGCCGGCGATGACCTGGCCGGCACCCAGCTTGAACTCCAGCGGCGTGCCGCGGTTCCAGCTCGCGTCGAACTCCTCACCGGTGCTGAAGGAGACGCCGACGTAGTGGACCTTCACCTTGTCCCCGGCCTTGGCGACCGGCCCGTCACCCTCCCACAGGTCCACGATCTCGAGCTCCTTGGGAGCCGGACCCTCGGGGAAGTCGATCTCGGGCTTGTCGATGCTCACGAATGTGCTCCTACTTACGAATCTTTACGATTACCGCGTCAGTCTCGCAGATCGTGATCAGGCCGTGCCCAGGATGTCGACCGTGAAGACCAGCGCGTCGCCCTTGGCGATGCCGCTGTTCTGCGGCGGGGTGTCCCCGTAGGCGAGATTCGCCGGGATGGACAGCACCACGCGGTCACCCACGTGCTTGCCCACCAGGCCCTTGTCCCAGCCCTGGACGACGCTGCCGGTACCGATCTGGAAGGCGGTCGCACCGCCGTGGTCCCAGGACGAGTCGAACTTCTTGCCGTCCCGCCACTTCACACCCGTGTACTGCGCGATCAGCCCCTGGCCGGCCTTGACCTCGGCCCCCTTGCCCTTGATCAGCACCTGCTCACCGAGCTTGGTGGGCGCCTTCTCCCCCTTGGGAACGGTGATCGTCGCGGCCTTCCCGGCCTCGGCCTTCACCTCGGGCATACCGCTCTCGGGCGCGGCCTGCTTGCCCTCGGCCGCCGCCTTCTTGTCCACCTTGGACGCTGCGGCCACATCGACGACCCACACCAGACCCTCGTCCGGCTGGAGCCCGATCCGCTGGGCGATGTCCGCGCCGTACGCCGCCTTGGCGCTGGCCTCGACCTCGATGCGGCTGCCGACCTTCTTCCCGGCCAGCGCGTTCAGCACCTTCGGCGGCATCGTCGGCTGGGTCAGCTGGTCGGTGACCTCGGCCACGACCTGCCGGTGCGCCGAACCCACCGTCTTCTGCCCCGGCACCGGCTCCCAGGTGTTGTCCAGCCGCTGACCCTTGAGCGTCTGCGCCACGACGTCGAGCCGGACCACATCGCCCTTCTTGACGGCCGCCCCCTTGCCGGTGACCAGCGACTTCGTGACGACCGCATCGGCCACCTTGGCGTTCTTCGGCGCAGTGATCTTGGGCTGCGCCCCCGCCTTCCCGGTGACCTTGGCCACGGGCTCGCCCGACGAGGCGGCCTTGCCGTCATCGGACCCGCAGGCGGCGGCGAACAGCATGATGGGCACGGTCAGCGCAGCCGCGGCGGCGCGACGGGTGTTCTTCGTGAGGTTCATCAGTCCAACTCGGGCTCGGGGGGTGGGTGGGCAATGCCCGCCACTCTACGACCCTTCTCTGTGCACGTAGAGCGCCACAACACACCGGTTCCGCACACGCCGCGGTGCCGGAAGCCCACGCCCCCGGCACCGCACCGTACGTGTCCTCGCTCACATCCCGGCGATCAGCTTCTCCACCCGATCGTCCACCGAACGGAACGGGTCCTTGCACAGCACCGTGCGCTGCGCCTGGTCATTGAGCTTGAGGTGCACCCAGTCGACCGTGAAATCCCGGCGCTGTTCCTGGGCCCGCCGGATGAAATCGCCCCGCAAACGCGCACGGGTGGTCTGCGGCGGCACCGACTTGCCCTCGAAGATCTTCAGGTCGTTGCAGATCCGCGCCGCCTGCCCCTTGCGCTCCAGGAGGTAATAAAGCCCTCGGCGACGGTGAATGTCGTGATACGCGAGGTCTATCTGCGCCACCCTCGGGTGGGACATCGTCATGTTGTTCTTGCTGCGATACCGCTCGATGAGCTGATATTTCATCACCCAGTCGATTTCGGTCGCAATAAGATCCAGGTTCTCGTCCCGCACCGCCTCCAGGGTGCGGCCCCACAGCTCCAGAACCCGCTCGACGGTACCCGTACGGATTCCGCGGCGCTCACAGAAGTCCACGGCCTTTTCGTAGTACTCCTGCTGCACCTCCAGCGCCGACGCCTCCCGGCCGCTGGCCAGCCGCACCTTGCGCCGCCCGGTGATGTCATGGCTGACCTCACGGATGGCGCGGATCGGATTCTCCAGCGTCAGATCCCGCATGACCGTGCCCGCCTCGATCATGCGCAGCACGAGATCGGTGGCCCCGACCTTCAGCAGCATGGTCGTCTCGGACATATTGGAGTCGCCGACGATGACATGCAGCCGGCGGTAGCGCTCGGCGTCGGCATGCGGCTCGTCGCGGGTGTTGATGATCGGCCGGGACCGGGTCGTCGCCGAGGAGACGCCCTCCCAGATGTGCTCCGCGCGCTGGCTGACGCAGTAGACGGCGCCGCGCGGGGTCTGCAGCACCTTGCCCGCACCGCACAGCAGCTGACGGGTGACGAGGAAGGGAATGAGAATGTCCGCGAGCCGGGAGAACTCACCGTGCCGGGCCACGAGATAGTTCTCGTGGCAACCGTAGGAGTTTCCCGCCGAATCGGTGTTGTTCTTGAAGAGATAGACGTCGCCCGCGATTCCCTCCTCGTGCAGGCGGCGTTCGGCGTCGACCAGCAGGCCCTCGAGAATGCGCTCACCCGACTTGTCGTGAGTGACCAGCTCGGTCACGTTGTCGCACTCGGGAGTTGCGTATTCCGGGTGCGAACCCACGTCCAAGTACAGCCGGGCGCCGTTCCGCAGAAAGACATTGCTGCTGCGGCCCCATGACACGACACGGCGGAAGAGGTACCGCGCCACTTCGTCAGGCGACAGTCGGCGCTGTCCCCTGAACGTGCACGTGACGCCGTACTCGTTCTCCAGCCCGAAAATGCGGCGGTCCATGACTGAACATTACGCCTGATGGCGTGTTCTGAAACCGGGATCGTCGGCATCGTTTCGATCATTTTCCGCCGCGGCCGGGCCCGTGGCCACCGTCGTCGACGGCGCCGCGAGCG
This sequence comes from Streptomyces gilvosporeus, assembly GCF_002082195.1. Taxonomy (GTDB): domain Bacteria; phylum Actinomycetota; class Actinomycetes; order Streptomycetales; family Streptomycetaceae; genus Streptomyces; species Streptomyces gilvosporeus. Next base: position 2,326,864 of record NZ_CP020569.1, read on the forward strand.
GCGGCAGGAAGCGCCGGGCCGTCAGCATGACGGCCAGCGCGGCGAGCCCGCCCGCACCCGCGACGGCGAAGCCCGCCGCCGCACCGCCCGCCTCCACCGCGGGCCCCTCCACCGTCATCCCCACCGACGATCCGACGACGAACGCCGTCACCAGCCACGAAAACGCCTCGGTGACCGTCCCCTTGGGCGCATGCCGGTCCACCACCACGAACGCACACGCCAGCGACGGCGCGAAGAAAAGCCCCGACAGCCCCGCCAGCAGCGTCATCCCGAGGACCCCCGGCGCCAGCGCCAGCGGCACGAACCCCAGCGCGACCAGCACGATCAGCACCCGCAGCCGGTTCTCCGGCTCACCGGGCCACTCCCGCGCCCCGTACACCACCCCACCCAGCAGCGCACCCCCACTCAGCGCCGACAGCAGATAGCTGGAGACCATGCCGCCGCCGTGCTCGTCGGCATAGGCGACCGCGGCGACCGCGACCGACCCCAGCGCGATCCCCACGAAGAAATACGTGCCGAGCACCACCAGCATGCCGCCCGAGCGCAGCGCCCCCAGCCAGTGCGCCTCGCGCGGCGCGCTGCGCCAGCGCCGGGACGGCGGCGAGACGACGACCGACAGCGCGCCGAGCACCCCGATCAGATTGATCACCAGCAGCGCGGCGCGCTCCGACCAGACCGCCACGCACAGCGTGACCAGCAACGGCCCTACCGTGAACATGACTTCCTGCGCCGCCGCATCCAGCGCATAGGCCGCATGCAGCCGGTCCGCCCGGCCCAGCACCCCCGGCCACAGGGCCCGCAGCCCGCCCTCCAGCGGCGGGGTGAAGAAACCGGCCATCACCATCGCCGCATACGCGACCGGCAGCGGGTCCAGCCCCACCACGGCCAGCAGCACCATGCCCAGCGCGGAGAGCACGGACGCGGGGAGCATGATCCGTGGCTGCCCGTAGCGGTCCACCGCGCGGCCGAGCAGCGGCTGACCCACGGCGTTGCACAGACCGTAGACGGCCGAGAGCCCACCGGCCAGCGCATAACTGCCGCCCTCGGCGCGGGCGAAGAGCACCACGGCCAGCGGACCGGTCGCATTCGGCAGCCTGCCGACGAGCGTGCCCGCCAGCAGCCGCGCGGCATACCGCGTCCTGAGGAGCTGCCCATATCCCGCGGCCATCCCGGTCCCCCTCTCCGCCCGGCAGCGCCGGGAAGTGTTACGTATAACGTCCGAGGTCATACGTACCATGGGCCACGCCCACGGGTCCACCCCGCGGCGGTCGATGCAAGGAGAGAACACGGTGACCAGCAACGAGGCCACGGCAGGTGCACACCACCCGGCCAGCGCCCGCACCACCAGCCGCGACGTGGCCCGCGCCGCCGGCGTCTCCCAGGCCGCCGTCTCCCTCGTCCTCGGCGACAAATGGCGCGGCCGGGTCTCGGAGAGCAAGGCCGAAGCCGTCCGCACCGCCGCCCGCGAGCTCGGCTACCGACCCAACCTCGCCGCCCGCAGCCTGCGCATGGGCCGCACCCGCACCGCCCTCCTCGTCGTCCCCGCCCTCACCACCGAATTCTTCGCCCGCGTCTACACCGGAGCCGCCCGCACCGCCGCCGACCACGGCTTCGGCGTCGTCCTCTACCCCTCCCCCGAAGGAATCGGCCCGGCCCGCGACCCCTTCGACTCCGCCGCCGCCACCCTGGACGGAGTCATCGCCTCCTCCATGGCCGCCGACGCCCTCAGCGCCCTGCGCACCGCCGGCCTGCCCCTGGTGATGCTCGACAGCGACCCCGACGACCCCCGCGCCACCGCCACCGTCAACCTCGATATCGCCGACGGCGCACGCCAGTTGGCCACCCACCTCACCACCCTGGGCCACCGCCGCATCACCCATCTCGCGGCCGACGTCGACTCCTGGACCTTCGCCCTGCGCTCCCGCGCCGTCACCGACGCGCTCGCCGACGTCCCCGGCACCCACCTGCGCCGCGAGCCGTCCGCCCTCGCCGTCGACGCCGGCCTGCGCGCCGCACACACCGCATTGACCGCCCCCGGCCCCCGCCCCACCGCCCTTCTGTGCGACGACGACATCATCGCCGCCGGCGCCTGCAAGGCCGTACGCCGCCTGGGCCTGCGCATCCCCGAGGACATCTCCGTCACCGGCTTCGACGATCTGGCCCTGGCGGTGGCGGTCGAACCGGAACTGACGACCGTACGGCTGCCCGCCGAGGACTTCGGCGAAGCCGGCATGCGGGCCCTGATGGCCGTACTCGACGGCGGCCGCCCCCCGTCCCCCACCCTCCCCGTCGAACTCATCGCCCGCGGCTCCACGGCTCCGCCACCCGCCGACTCCCCCAACGCCGCGCGCCCCGGCGGTCAATGACCCGCCGGGGCGCGTGAGATACGGGGCGCGGCCCCTCGGGGCCGCCACTGCCTTCCTAATCCTCCGACGTCTCCGTCCCCTTCGAGGAACCGGAATCGCCCTTACCGGCACCGTCCTTGCCGGACGTGGCCTCGGCATCGGAAGCCCCCGAAGCTCCCGAGGACTCCCCGGCAGCGCCACCCGCCGCCTCGTCCGACGCATCCGCATCACCGTCCGCGGACTTCCCGCCCTCCGCGCCCGTGTGCTCGTCCAGCAGCCGCGACAGCTGACGCCCCAGGATCCGCTTGAACTTGCGCTGCTGCGGCCGCGTACGGTCCAGCGTCGCCACCTCGAGCTGCTCCGCCGTCAGCGTGCGCTCCCCGCCGGCCGTGTCCCGCGACAGCGACTCCACCGCCAGCTTCAGCGCCTCACCGAGCGTCATGCCCTCACGGTGTCGCTGATCGAGATAGCTGCTGATCTGATCGGCATTGCCACCCACCGCGACCGAACCGTGCTCATCCACGATCGAACCGTCATGCGGCAGCCGGTAGATCTGATCGTCCTCGGGCGCATTGCCCACCTCGGCGACGATCAGCTCGACCTCGTACGGCTTCTCCGCCGCGCTGGAGAAAATCGTGCCGAGCGTCTGCGCATAGACGTTCGCCAGCCCGCGGGCCGTCACATCCTCCCGGTCGTAGGTGTAGCCCCGCAGATCCGCGTACCGCACACCACCGATCCGCAGATTCTCGAACTCGTTGTATTTGCCCACGGCCGCAAAGGCGATGCGGTCATAGATCTCGCTGACCTTGTGCAGGGCCCGGGAGGGATTCTCGGCGACGAAGACCACGCCGTCGATGTACTGCAGCACCACGACACTGCGGCCGCGTGCGATGCCCTTGCGGGCGTACTCGGCGCGGTCGGCCATGGCCTGCTGGGGTGAGACATAGAACGGCGTCGACACCGGCTATCCGTCCCTTCCTGTCAATGACTCTCTCACTGGCGACTGCATCACGGAACCACCGTCCCGTCAGAGCAGTGCGGCCCGCGGGCCGTCGGGCTGGTCGAGGCGGCGCTCGTAAATGGCACGGGCGATGTCCGACACCTCGGCCTCGGTCAGCTTCTTGAAGCCGTCCTCGGTGATGACCGTCACGATCGGATAGATCCGCCGGGCCAGATCCGGCCCGCCCGTCGCCGAGTCGTCGTCCGCCGCGTCGTACAGCGCCTGGACGACGGCCGTGGCGGCCTGATTCTCCGTGAAGTCGTCGCGGTAGAGCTTCTTGAGGGCACCGCGGGCGAAGACCGAACCCGAACCCGTCGACGCAAAACCGTGCTCCTCGGAGCGGCCGCCGGTCACGTCGTACGAGAAGATCCGGCCCTTCTGGCGGTCCACATCCCAGCCGGCGAACAGCGGCACGATCGCCAGCCCCTGCATGGCCATCCCGAGATTGCCGCGGATCATCGTCGACAGGCGGTTCGCCTTGCCCTCCAGGGAGAGTTGGGCGCCTTCCACCTTCTCGAAGTGCTCCAGCTCCAGCTGGAACAGCTTGACCATCTCGACGGCGAGCCCGGCCGTGCCGGCAATACCGACCGCCGAGTACTCGTCCGCCGGGAAGACCTTCTCGATGTCCCGCTGCGCGATGACATTCCCCATCGTCGCCCGACGGTCACCGGCGAGCACCACGCCGCCGGGGAACGACGCCGCCACGATGGTCGTCCCGTGCGGCGCCTCGATGGCCCCCTGCACGGGCGGCAGCGGGCGATTGCCCGGCAGCAGCTCGGGCGAGTGCGCCCCGAGGAAATCCATGAACGAGGACGATCCGGGCGTCAGGAAGGCTGCTGGCAGTCGCCCGGTGCTACGAGTGTTGGCTTCCACGCGTTTCCTTCCAGGTAGGCGATGGCCCGTTTTATGGCGTCAGGGTCATCTCTCAACTTGCCGAGTGCCGAGTTGCAGTTGAAGCACAGTACGCCTCGGACCTTACCCGTCTTGTGACAGTGATCCACATGTACGGGGTCGGCCGTCAGGCAGATCGGGCAGCGCCCCTTCTGCTCTGCGACCATCGCATCACGTTCGGCTTCGGTGATGCCGTACTGGCGCTTGCGATGGCCTGCCCTGCCTTCAGCAGCCCGGCACACCTTGCAACGCGTCGAGAAGCCGTCCGAGGCTCGCCGGTTCCGATCCCATTCGTTGTGTGGCTTGACCGTATTGCAACGTCGGCAGTACTTGTGCCCATCAGGCGCGGGCACCTTTGGGCGGATGTTCCTCCCCTTGGCCAGTTGCCGCCGCTGGTGATACTCGGACCAGCACTCCCGGCAATAAGCCTGCAGACCATCACGCATCGCCTTATTGCGAGCGAAGGCGGCCCGCGGCTTGTCTACATGACACCGCGAGCAGCGCTTCGACTTCGGTTCCCGCCCTTCCACCACATACCCCCCCCCGTTTCACCTTCGATTCGAAGGCTACTGCCCGCCCTTCTGAACGAAACTTCGAACGAAGTCCTCCGCGTTCTCCTCGAGGACATCGTCGATCTCATCCAGAACGGAATCGACATCGTCCGACAATTTCTCCTGGCGTTCCTTGAGATCATCCGAAACCTGCGCATCCTGCGCCTGCTCCTCGACCTCCTCCGTGGAACGCGTGGCCTTCTGCTGCCCGCCGCCGCTGTCCTTGGTCGCCATATCCCTCACCCCGCTCGGTTTGACCGCTCGATGTGACCTTCAAGATCCGACCCTACAAGCAGGGCCTGACATCGGCCCTGCACTTGGTGCAACGTCCGGGAGTCCCCAGGATCATTCCCGCGCCACGGCCATTTCAGCCGCGGATCGGCCCTCGATCGACAGAAGATCCCTCCCGGACGCGGCCCGCATCCGCCGCGGACCGGCCGCGCCTCAGCGCCCGGAGAGCGTCCTGACCAGGTCCTCCGCCGTGCGGCAGCGGTCCAGGAGCTCCTTGACGTGTTTGCGGGTCCCGCGCAGCGGCTCCAGGGTGGGCACCCGCTGCAACGAGTCGCGGCCGGGGAGGTCGAAGATGACCGAATCCCACGAGGCGGCCGCGACGTCGTCGGCGTACTGCTCCAGGCAGCGGCCGCGGAAGTAGGCCCTGGTGTCCTCCGGGGGCTTCTGCTGGGCCCGTGCGACGTCGGCTTCGTCCAGGAGCCGCTTCATCTTGCCGCGGGCCGCCAGACGGTTGTACAGGCCCTTCTCGGGGCGTACGTCGGCGTACTGGAGGTCGATGAGGTGCAGCCGGGCGGCGTCCCAGTCGAGGCCGTCGCGGCGGCGGTAGCCCTCCATCAGCTCGCGCTTGGCGACCCAGTCCAGCTCGCCCGACAGGCTCATCGGGTCGTTCTCCAGACGGCCGAGCACGTCTTCCCACCTGGTCAGCACGTCCTTGGTCTGCTCGTCCGCATCCGCGCCGTAGCGGTCCTCGACGTATTTGCGGGCCAGCTCGAAGTACTCCATCTGGAGCTGTACGGCGGTGAGCGTGCGGCCGCTGCGCAGCGTGATCAGATGGCGCAGGGTGGGGTCGTGGGAGACGTGGTGGAGGGTGCGTACGGGCTGGTCGACGGCGAGGTCGATGGCGATGAAGCCGTCTTCGATCATGGACAGGACCAGCGCGGTCGTGCCGAGCTTGAGGTAGGTCGAGATCTCGGAGAGGTTGGCGTCGCCGATGATCACGTGGAGGCGGCGGTATTTCTCCGCGTCGGCGTGCGGCTCGTCCCGGGTGTTGATGATGGGCCGCTTGAGGGTCGTCTCCAGCCCGACCTCCACCTCGAAGTAGTCGGCGCGCTGGCTGAGCTGGAAGCCGTGCTCGTGGCCGTCCTGGCCGATGCCGACGCGGCCGGCGCCGGTGACGACCTGGCGGGAGACGAAGAACGGTGTCAGGTGGCGCACGATGTCCGAGAAGGGGGTCTCCCGCTTCATCAGGTAGTTCTCGTGCGTGCCGTAGGAGGCGCCCTTGTTGTCGGTGTTGTTCTTGTAGAGGTGGATGGGCTGGGCGCCGGGGACCTGCGCGGCCCGCTGGGCGGCCTCGGCCATGATCCGCTCGCCGGCCTTGTCCCACAGGACGGCGTCGCGGGGGTTGGTGACCTCGGGGGCGCTGTATTCGGGGTGGGCGTGGTCGACGTAGAGGCGCGCCCCGTTGGTGAGGATCACGTTGGCCAGGCCGATGTCCTCGTCGGTGAGCTGGCTGGAGTCGGCGGCCTCGCGGGCGAGGTCGAAGCCGCGGGCGTCCCGCAGCGGGTTCTCCTCCTCGAAATCCCAGCGCGCCCGTCGTGCCTGGTGCATCGCGGCCGCGTAGGCGTTGACGACCTGGGACGAGGTGAGCATGGCATTGGCATTCGGGTGGCCCGGGACGGAGATCCCGTACTCCGTCTCGATCCCCATTACTCGCCGTACGGTCATGCGGCCCTCCTTGCCCGGCGGCGCCCCCGGGTGGGGTCGGCGCTCAAGTACCGCTGCGCTTCCGGTGCGTGTACGTTCCCCGCTCCCGCACACCGATTCGCGGCGGTATGGACGAGCCTAGAACGCCTTTGCGGCGCTGGGGAGATCATTACGGTCATTGCTCCAGTCCGGTTTTCCCTGGTCCATCGCGTTCTTCCGGGGGCCGGTGGCTTCGGTTCCCGGAAAAGCGTCCGGCTGCGGACGCCCCGTGCAGGACATCCGCAGCCGGAGTGCGGTGTTACAGGTATTGGCCGGTATTCGCCACCGTGTCGATGGAGCGGCCGGTGTCGGCGCCCTGCTTTCCGGTGACCAGCGTACGGATGTACACGATCCGCTCGCCCTTCTTGCCGGAGATCCGGGCCCAGTCGTCCGGGTTCGTGGTGTTGGGCAGGTCCTCGTTCTCCTTGAACTCGTCCACGCATGCCTGGAGGAGGTGGGATACCCGCAGACCCTTTTGATTGTGCTCGAGGAAGGCCTTGATGGCCATCTTCTTCGCACGTCCGACGATATTTTCGATCATGGCTCCGGAGTTGAAGTCCTTGAAGTAAAGGACTTCCTTGTCACCGTTGGCGTAGGTGACCTCCAGGAATCGATTCTCCTCGGATTCCGCATACATCTGCTCGACGACCGACTGGATCATCGCGCTGACCGCGGCCTTACGGGAATCGCCGTGCTCGGAGAGATCGTCTGCGTGCAGCGGCAGGTTTTCCGTGAGGTACTTCGAGAAGATGTCCTTGGCGGCCTCGGCGTCCGGACGCTCGATCTTGATTTTCACATCGAGGCGGCCGGGGCGCAGGATCGCGGGGTCGATCATGTCCTCGCGGTTCGAGGCGCCGATCACGATGACGTTCTCGAGGCCCTCCACGCCGTCGATCTCGGAGAGCAGCTGGGGGACGATGGTGTTCTCCACGTCCGAGCTGACGCCGGATCCGCGGGTGCGGAAGAGGGAGTCCATCTCGTCGAAGAAGACGATGACGGGGGTGCCCTCGCTGGCCTTTTCCCTTGCCCGCTGGAAGACCAGCCGGATGTGGCGCTCCGTCTCGCCCACGTACTTGTTGAGCAGCTCGGGGCCCTTGATGTTGAGGAAGAAGCTCTTCCCCGCGGGCTGGCCGGTCACCTCGGCGACCTTCTTGGCAAGGGAGTTGGCGACCGCCTTGGCGATGAGTGTCTTGCCGCAGCCGGGCGGGCCGTAGAGCAAGACGCCCTTGGGCGGGCGCAGTTCGTGCTCTTTGAAGAGGTCGGGGTAGAGGTACGGAAGCTCGACCGCGTCCCTGATCAGTTCGATCTGGCCGCCCAGACCGCCGATCTTGGTGTAGTCGATGTCCGGGACCTCTTCGAGGACGAGTTCCTCGACCTCGCTCTTCGGGATGACTTCGTAGACGTAGCCGGAGCGGGGTTCGAGCAGCAGGGCGTCGCCGGGGCGGATGGTGATGTCCAGCAGCGGCTCGGCGAGCCGCACCACCCGTTCCTCGTCGGTGTGCCCGATGACCAGCGCACGCTCGCCGTCCTCGAGGATTTCCTTGAGGGTGACGATGTCGCCGGCGCTCTCGAACTCCATGGCCTCGACCACATTGAGCGCCTCGTTGAGCATGACTTCCTGGCCGCGCCGGAGGTCGTCGAGCTCGACGCTGGGGCTGACGTTCACCCGGAGTTTTCTGCCTCCGGTGAAGATGTCGGCGGTGTCGTCCTCGTTCGCCTTCAGGAAGACACCGAAGCCGGCCGGGGGCTGTGCCAGGCGGTCGACTTCCTCCTTGAGCGCGACGATCTGGTCGCGGGCCTCGCGGAGCGTATTGGCGAGTCGCTCGTTCTGGGCGGAAACGCCGGCCAGGTTGGTCTGCAGCTCGACGATCCGCTCTTCGAGAATCCTCGTATGCCGCGGAGAGTCGGCGAGCTTGCGTCGCAGGACGGCGATCTCCTGCTCAAGATAGGCAACCTGGCCGGCCGGATCTTCAGACCCGCGCCCCGGCCGGATGCCGCGGTTGATGTCGTCGTCGTGGGCTGCCACGGTCCTCACCTCCTCCAAGGAGCTGGACGCTTCCTGACCCTACCTGGGCCGGTGCAGGTTGAAACCCCTAGATCGAAAAGACTGTCGGGGCGTGTCCGATCTTCACCCTTGCGCACGTCCTCACGCCAAGGGAATACCCACCCAACAACATCGGAAAGCGAGCGGTTGTATCGTCGAGTCGGTCAACACCCGTCAGGGCTGGTGTCACTGAGACAAAAACGGTTCACGTACGCAGGAACGGCAGGCGAGATGACCGCGCAGGATGAAGCCTCTCCGGAGCTCGAAGTCTGGATCGATCAGGACCTGTGCACGGGCGACGGGATCTGCGTGCAGTATGCGCCCGAGGTATTCGAGCTCGACATCGACGGCCTGGCCTATGTGAAGAGCGCGGACGACGAGCTGTTGCAGGACAAGGGGGCCACAACGCCCGTTCCGCTGCCGCTGCTCGACGATGTCCGCGACTCCGCCAAGGAGTGCCCCGGCGACTGCATCCATGTGCGCCGGGTCACGGACCGGGTCGAGGTCTACGGGCCGGACGCGGAGTAGTCGCCACGCACAGTGGTCGCGGGGCGGCGTTGCCGCAACGCGCCGTAGTCGCCGCGCACGTCATGGCGACGCAGCGTAGACATGTCACAGACAGGGCGTAGGCGGAGCGTAGGAATCGCTCCGCCTACGCGCATATCAGGTGTCGGTGACGGATCAGGCACCCTCGGTAGCGCCTTCGGGGGGAAGGTCGGTCTGGAGGAACTTCCCGTCGCGCCATTGCCATTTGGTGTTCTTGCGCACATCCGGGCAGCAGCGCGGGACGTCGAGGGTGGAGTAGCCCAGGAGCGCCGCGGAGATCTCGCCGCCCTGGAGGGTGAGGTCCTGGACGCTGAGCTTCTGGGAGGGCGCCACAAGGGTCGCCACGACGCGCGGCGGGGCCTTGGGGTCGGTCGGCCGGGCCAGGACGAAGACGCCGCTGGGCGGGGTGCCGGTCTCGGTGTGGCAGCGGACCACGGCGACGGTCTCGGTGGTGCCGTCCAGGTCGAGGTCGCCGGAGACCTTGCGCACCACGTCCAGGCGGTTGGGTCCGCAGTCGACCGGGAAGGTCACCCGGCGCGGGTCGGGCGCGGCCGCGGGGCGGGCGGCGGACGTGGTCTCGTAGGTGGCCTTGCCGGCGCGGGCGGTGGTGGCGGTGGCATCGGGGGGCTGGACGAAGGACGCGGCCGCTACGACGCCCGAGACGGCGGTGGCGGTGGCGAGCCAGTGCATGAGGCGCGGCTGGGTGTGCGTAAGGTCCTGGCCGACCAAGGGCTGCACGCGGGGTAACTCCTGTGAAGAGCTGTGGCGGTGGGGTGCCCAGCATCGTTCCACAGGAGCAGGCGGCGCGGAACCGTTGGTACCGGAGTTTCGCGGCCCGTTACCGGACCTTCAAAAGCGGCGGCGCCGCCGGCGGTTCCGTGGAGAACTCGTCGGCGGCGCCTGGTGGTTCGACGGCCGGATCGGTGGCCGGATGTGTGGCGGGATGTCCGACCCGTCGACGGGTCAGTCGCGCTCCGCGGTGGCGTCGGGGCCCGCGGATGCCGCGTCCTCGGCGCTCTTCTCGGCGGCTGCCTTCTCCCGTCCGCCCGGCGCTGCCTTCTCCCGTCCGCCCGGCCCGGTGTAGTCCTCGCCGTACGCGCCCTTGGCCGGCCGGCGGCGGCGCAGCGGGGGCTCGACGCCGTCGGCGAGACGGCGGGCGGTGAGCAGGAAGCCGGTGTGGCCGATCATGCGGTGGTCGGGGCGGACGGCCAGGCCCTCGACGTGCCAGGTGCGGACCATGGTCTCCCAGGCCGACGGCTCGTTGAAGGTGCCGTGTTCGCGGATCGCCTCGACGGTGCGGGCCAGCTGCGTGGTCGTGGCGACGTAGGCGCAGAGGATGCCGCCGGGGACCAGGGCCTTGGAGACGGCCTCCAGGCACTCCCAGGGGGCGAGCATGTCGAGGATGACGCGGTCGACGTCGGTGTCGGACAGGTTGTCCTGGAGGTCACCGACGGTGAGCGTCCATGCGGGGTGCGGACCGCCGAAGTAGCGCTCGACGTTCTGCGTGGCGATCTCGGCGAAGTCGGCGCGGCGCTCGTAGGAGTGCAGCATGCCGTCGTCGCCGATGGCGCGGAGCAGGAAGCTGCTGAGCGAGCCGGATCCCACACCTGCCTCGACGACGCGGGCGCCGGGGAAGATGTCGGCCATCGCCAGGATCTGCCCCGCGTCCTTGGGGTAGACCACGGCGGCACCGCGGGGCATGGACAGGACGTAGTCGGGGAGCAGCGGGCGCAGCGCAAGGTAGGCGACGTTCCCGGTGGTACGGACAACACTGCCCTCGGGAGCACCGATCAGCTCGTCGTGGGGGAAGGCTCCCTTGTGGGTGTGGAAGCTCTTGCCCTCTTCGAGCGTGAAGGTGTAGTGGCGTCCCTTGGGGTCGGTGAGCTGGACCTGGTCCCCGACCTTGAAGGGCCCGCGACGGCGGGCGGCACCGGTCGGTTCGGACATGTGACCAGCCTACCGGCCGATCGGGGCGCGGCGGACCAGCGGGCGGGCGCGCAGCCCGCCGGGCCGCGGCGGGTCAGGACGGGCGGGCCATGGCGGAGACGAAGGCGCGCTCCACGTCGGCGGTGGACAGGACGCCGTAGATCTCGCCGGTCTCCTCGACCACGAGGTACTCGGTGGCGGGGGTGGCGCGCAGGTACTCCAGCAGGTCCTCGCCGGCCAGCTCGGCGGAGACGCGCATCCCGTCCTTGAGGTCCTGGGCGAGGGTGCCGACGGGGACCCAGGGGCGGCGGTGGTCGGGGACGCCGACGATGGCGGCCTCGCGGACGAGGGCGGTGGGGCTGCCCTGGCCGTCGACCACGACGAGGGCGCGCGCACCGGCGTCGTTGGCGCGGCGCAGCGCCTCGGAGAGCGGGGTGTCGGCCTCCACGGGGACCGCGCGGCGGGTGAGGGTGCGGGCGGTGAGGTCGGGGAGGCGTTCGCGCAGCCGGGCCATGCGCAGGCTGTTGCCGGCGCCGGTCCAGATGATGGCGGCGAGGATCGCGGCGAGCAGGGCGTCGGTGAGCGAGTCGGTGCCGCCGATCTCTTCGGGGGCGGTGCCGAGGGCTCCGGTGTGGGTGAGCAGCGGGAGGCCGATGAGGACGGTGACGGCGAGCGCGCGGCCGACCCAGGCGGCGGCGACGGTGCCGGTCATGGGCTTGCCGGTGATCTTCCAGACGATGGCGCGCAGCATCCGGCCGCCGTCCAGGGGGAGGCCGGGCAGCAGGTTGAAGACGGCGACGATGAGGTTGGAGACCATCAGGCCGGCGAGCAGCACCCCGGGGACGGTGTCCGGTGCGACCAGGCGCATGCCGAGGGCGAAGACGCCGGCCAGTACGAGGGAGAGCAGCGGGCCGACGAAGGCGAGGACGAATTCCCGGCCGGGGGTGTCGCTCTCCTTCTCGATCTCCGAGACGCCGCCGAAGAACTGGAGCTGGATGCGGCGTACGGGGAGCTTGAAGCGCAGGGCGGCGACGGTGTGGGCGAGCTCGTGGACGAGGACGGAGCCGTAGAAGGCGACGGCGAAGAAGAGGGAGACGAGGTAGCGGGCCGCGCCGAGCTCGGGCAGGACGCGTTCGAGCTGGCCGCCGAAGACCCAGGTGATCAGGGCGGCGACGACGAACCAGCTGGGGGCGACGTAGACGGGCACGCCGAAGGGGCGGCCCATGAGGATGCCGCCGCCCTTCTTGGCGTCCGGGGCCTCGGCCTTGGGGGCGGTGGTCCGCGGCGCCTCGTTCTCCGCAGCGTCGCCCGTCGGCTCGTCGGCCGGCGTCGCCCGGCGCTCCTCGGTCTCCGTGGGTGGCTCGGGCGGTCGGTGCTGCACAGACTCCCGGGGGTCCTGCGGCTTCCCGCTGTCGTCCACGGCGTCCCCTCGTCGAATGCGGCCTTTGCACCTGCGTGGTGTGATCTCCCGATCATGCAGGGCAAAGGGGTCTGACGTCGATGGTATGCGGAGCGTTCGGGCCGTATCCGCTGCGGGTGCCCCGGCCTTGGCCGCCGTACGCCGTTGTCAGTGGCGGGCCGTAGGGTCTGTGGCATGGGAACGAGCAGCGAGAGGGCCGAGGCGGCCAGGCAGGGCGGTCACAGCGCGCAGCTCACCGCGGGCGGGCCGGGGGCCCCGCGCATGGCGCCGGAGGACGGGCGGGCGGCGGGCGGGGCGCAGCCGCCGGTGGCGCTGTCGCCGTCGCGGGCGAGCGATTTCCAGCAGTGCCCGCTGCTGTACCGCTTCCGGGTGATCGACAAGCTGCCGGAGAAGCCGAGCGCCGCGGCGACCCGGGGCACGGTGGTGCATGCGGTGCTGGAGCGGCTCTTCGACGCGCCGGCGGCGGAGCGTACGGCTCCGGGGGCGCGCGCGATGGTGCCGGGCGAGTGGGAGAAGCTGCTGGCCAGGCGGCCGGAGCTGGCGGAGCTGTTCGCGGACGATGCGGACGGCGAGCGGCTGTCGGCGTGGCTGGCGGAGGCCGAGGCGCTGGTGGAGCGGTGGTTCTCGCTGGAGGATCCGACGCGGCTGGAGCCCGCCGAGCGCGAGCTGTACGTGGAGACGGTGCTGGAGTCCGGGTTGCAGCTGCGCGGCTTCATCGACCGGGTCGACATCGCGCCGACGGGCGAGGTGCGGATCGTCGACTACAAGACGGGCAAGGCGCCGCGGCCGCAGTTCGCCGAGGGTGCGCTGTTCCAGATGAAGTTCTATGCGCTGGTGATGTGGCGGCGCGGCGGTGCGGTGCCGCGGCGGCTTCAGCTGGTGTATCTGGGCAGCGGCGATGTGGTGACGTACGACCCGACCGAGGCCGATCTGCGGGGTGTGGAGCGGAAGTTGCTGGCGCTGTGGGAGGCGATCCAGCTGGCGACGCGGACGGGTGACTGGCGGCCGCGGCCGACCAAACTGTGCGGCTGGTGCGACCACCAGGCGCACTGTCCGGAATTCGGCGGCACTCCCCCGGTGTATCCGCTCCAGGTGCGCCCGGCGGAGCCCGGAGGGGAGCCGCAGGGCAGAATGGGGGCGATCTAGGCCCAGTCCGGGCGGAACGAAGGAGAGCTCGTGGCCATCCGCGTCCTGCTGGTCGACGACCAGCCCCTGCTGCGTACGGGATTCCGGATGATTCTGGAGGCCGAGCAGGACTTGGCGGTCGTCGGCGAGGCCGGTGACGGTTTGCAGGCGTTGGAACAGGTCCGGGCGCTCCAGCCCGATGTGGTGCTGATGGATATCCGGATGCCCCGGATGGACGGTGTCGAGGCGACCCGGCAGATCACCGGCCCGGCGAAGGACGGTCCGGCGAAGGTGCTGGTGCTGACGACGTTCGATCTGGACGAGTACGTCGTCGAGGCGTTGCGGGCCGGGGCCAGCGGGTTTCTGCTCAAGGACGCGCCGGCCAATGAGCTGGTGCAGGCGATCCGTGTGGTGGCCGCGGGCGAGGCGATGCTGGCGCCGAGCATCACCCGGCGGCTGCTGGACAAGTACGCCGGGCATCTGCCGTCGGGCGAGGAGCCGGTGCCGGACACGCTGCACACCCTCACCGAGCGCGAGGTGGAGGTGCTGAAGCTGGTGGCGCGCGGGCTGTCGAATGCGGAGATCGCCGCGGATCTGTTCGTCAGCGAGACGACGGTCAAAACGCATGTGGGGCATGTGCTGACGAAGCTCGGGCTGCGCGACCGGGTGCAGGCTGCGGTGTACGCGTACGAGAGCGGGCTGGTGCGTCCCGGCGCGCAGTAGACGCGCGGCGGTGAGCGGCGTGGCGCCCGCGGTGGCGTCCGGTGTGACGTGCGAGGAGGGCGGGGCCGGTGCGGCCCCGCCCTCCTCGCCGTACGGGCCGGATCAGCTGTCGTCGGTGGGCTTGCTGATCTCCCAGAAGCGGAAGACGGTCGAGGAGTCCAGCGTCCATTCCAGGCCGGAGACCCCGGCGCGGGCGACGGCGTACTGCTTGCCCTGCCACAGCGGGATGACCGGCAGATCGTGGGCGACGATGTCCTGGACCTGGCGGAAGGTGTCCTTGGTGGCGCTGCGGTCGGGCTGGTCGGCGGTCTTGGGCAGGAGCCGGCCGGTGATGTCCGTCGAGCTGTAGTGGTTGTCCAGCACGCTGTTCTTGCCGAAGAACGGCTGGGTGAAGTTGTCCGGGTCCGGGTAGTCGGGGATCCAGCCCTTGACGTAGACGCCGAAGCGGCCGTCGGCCATGCCCTGTTCGTACTCCTTGGTGGGCAGGCTGCGCACCTTGGCGTCGAACAGGCCGCCGGCGTTGAGCTGTTGGGCTATTTCCTGGACGGCGGGGACGGTGCCCTGGCCGTAGCGGTCGGGGGTGGCCCACAGGGTGAGCGGGACCTTGCCCTTGATGCCGGCGGCGCGCAGGGCGGCGGCCGCCTTGTCGGGCTGCGGCCGGTCGCCGTAGGTGTTGAAGAAGGAGGTGGTGTGGCCGGTGATGCCCGCGGGGACGACGGAGTACAGCGGTTCGGCGGTGTGCTGGTAGACGTCGCGGACGAGCGTGGAGCGGTCCAGGAGGTAGGCGATGGCCTTGCGGACGCCGAGCTTGCCGGCGACGGGGTCCTTGAGGTTGAAGACGAGGTGCATGATCTCGGCGCTGCTGCCCTCGACGACCTGGGTGCCGTGCTGCTGGTTGAGCGAGGCGTTGGAGAGCGCGGCGATGTCCTGCATGCTCAGTCCGCGGTAGGCCACGTCGACGGCGCCGCCGCGCACGGCCTTCTTGAGTGTGGCGGGGCTGTTGAAGAACTTCAGCGTCATGCCGGAGTTCTTGGTCTGGGCGGGGCCCTTGTAGGAGGGGTTGACGTGGAAGACGGCCTTGTCCGCGCTGTAGCTGTCCAGGGTGTAGACGCCGGAGCCGACGGCCTTGCCGTCGGTGCGCAGCTTGTCGGCCGGGTAGGCGGTGTGGTCGACGATGGAGCCGGCGCCGGAGGCGATCTTCATGGGGAAGGTGGCGTCGGGCGTCTTGAGGTGGAAGACGACCGTCCTGGCGTCGGGGGCGTCGACCCGGTCGAGGGCGGAGAGCATCACGGCGGGGCCGTCGGCGTCCTTGATGTGCAGCACGCGGTCGAAGGAGAACTTGACGTCCTTCGAGGTCAGCTTGTCACCGTTGCTGAAGGTGAGGCCCTTTTTGAGGGTGCAGCGGTAGACCTTGCTGTGGCCGTCGGTGAAGGTGCAGCTCTCGGCGGCCTCCGGCTGGGGGTTGGTGCCGCCCTTGGGGAAGCTCAGCAGTGACTGGAAGACGTTGTTGAACAGCAGCCAGGAGCCGGGGTCGTAGCCGCCGGCCGGGTCGGTGGCGACGACCTTTTCGGTCGTGCCCATGACGACTGGCGCGCCGTGGCCCTCCGCTCCCGAGTCGTCGGTGCTGCATCCCGCGAGCGCCAGCAGGGCTGTCGCGAGCCCTGCTCCGATCGGGGCGGCCAGCCGCTGGTCACGCTGCCTCACTGGGTGGTTCCTCACAGTCGGTGTCGCATTGGTGCGGTGTCGCAGGGGTGCGGTGGTGCAAGGGGCGGTCGCGGCGGGTCCGTCGCGGCCGCCCGGTGTCGTACGGGCGGGTGCCGGGTCAGTCCGCGACGCCGCGGCCCAGCTCCCAGATCTGCAGCGCCGAGGAGGAGTTGAGCGCCCACTCCACTCCGGTGACGTCGTCGCGGGCGGCGACATAGGTCTTGCCCTGCCACAGCGGCAGCATCGGGATGTCCTCGGCGAGGATGTCCTGCGCCTGCTTGAAGCCCGTTGCGGCCGCGTTGCGGTCGGTCTCCTGGCGGGTGGTGGGGATCAGCTGCGATTCGATCTTGGCGTTGCGGTAAGGGGTGTTGAGGAAGTTCCCCTTGCCGATGAACGGCGCTATGTAGTTGTCCGCGTCCGGGATGTCGGCGAACCAGCCCATCCCGTAGACGGTGAACTTCCCGGCCCGGGAGTCGGCCCGGTACTGCTGCCAGCTGTCGACGCCCTTGCTGGAGACGTCGAACAGGCCGCTGTCGTTGAGCTGCTTTTGCAGCGTACGGATCTCCTTGGCGGTGCTGGAGCCGTAGTGGTTGGTGGTGTACGCGAGGGTGAACTTCACCGGGGTGGTGATGTTCGCCTGCTGCAAGGTCTTGCGGGCGGCGGCGACGCTGGGGTTGCCGTACTTGTTGAAGAACGAGTTGGTGTGGCCGGTCAGACCGGTGGGGACCATCGAGTAGAGCGGGTCGCCGGTGTAGGAGTAGACGTCGCGCACCAGCTGCGAGCGGTCGACGATCTGCGCAATCGCCTGCCGCACGGCCTTGCTGGAGACCTTGGGGTCCTTGGTGTTGAAGGCGAGGTAGCGGATCTCCTGGCCGGGCATCTCCTGGAGCGTGAGGTGCTTGTCGCGGGCGTTTTGCAGGCCCTTGATCTGGTCCGGCGACAGGCCGCGGTTCATCACATCGATATCGCCCTTGCGCAGCGCCTTCTCCATGAGCTCGGAGTCGTCGAAGAAGCGCATCTCGACCTTGTCGTTCCGGACCGTGATACCCCCCTTGTACTCGGGGTTCTTGGTGAAGACGGCCTGGGTGATGCGGCCCCCGCTGTGCTCGGCCTTGAGGGTGTACGGGCCGGATCCCATCAGGTCGAAGCCGGTGTAGAGGTGGTCCTTGGGGTACACCTCGGGGTCGACGATGGCCGCGGCGGGCGTGGCAAGTTTTTGCGGGAAGGTCGCGTCGGGTTTCTTCAGGTGGAAGACGACCTCGGAGTCGCTGGGCGCCTCGACCTTGTCGATGTCGTCGAGCAGCGACACGGGGCCGCTGGTGTTGTTGATGCGGAGCATCCGGTCGATGGAGAACTTGACGGCCTGCGCGTTCAGCGCATGGCCGTTGGAGAATTTCAGCCCCTTGCGCAGGGTGCAGCGGTACTGCTCGTTCTGCGTGTCGCTGAACCCGCACGACTCCGCCGCCTCGGGCACCGGGGCGGTACCGGTCCGGGGCAGCCGCATCAGCGTCTGGAGGGTGCCGCGCAGCATGTTCCAGGCGTCGACGTCGTAGGCCTGCGCCGGGTCGAGGGGGGCGGGCGCCGCCTTGGTGGCCTCGATCTGGGAGGCGACTCCGACGACGATGGGGGCTCCGCCGTCGCCCGTGCCGTCCGAACTGCCGCAGGCAGCGAGTACGGGCGTGATCAGACCGGCCACGACCGGCAGCACCAAGGTCTTGCGGTTCATCGTCGGCAGGTTCCTTATCAGCGCAGAGGTGTTGCTCGCGACGACATTAGTAGGAATGGTCAGCCGGTCCGGGACACAACGGAGTTGAATCAATGAAGGCGCGGGATGAGTGCGACGGCACGACCGATATCCGGACGGCGGAACGATTCGCACGTTGCCCCACCAATCCGGACACTTACCCCCGCAGAAAACCCCGTGCAGACCCCCTGGAACAGCTCTTACCCGAACTGTCGACGCCGTGGCGCGTGAGAAACGTCACGCCTCGCGCGGTCCGCGGATCCGTCGGAATTCGGCCGCCGCATTCCCCGCGGATTCATCACGGATTCGTCACGGAAAATAAGCGCGCCGCTCCCCTGAGTTCCCGGCCTTATCCGGGCGGCCACGGTCGGTACGCTCGGTGGCGGATTCCTTTGCTTTCTGTGAGGGCCGCGGGCTTTCCGCGATGAGAGCGCGCAGAAATGCCAGATCGATCTCTTTGAGCGAGCCCACGACCGTACGGCCGGGAGCTGGCGGAATCGGTGTCACCGACGGCACCGCGACGACGTGGCAGCCCGCGGCCTCCCCTGCCGTCACCCCGGTCGGGGTGTCCTCGACCACGGCGCAGTACGCCGGGTCGACACCCAGCCGGGCGGCGGCCGTCAGATACGGGTCGGGGTGCGGCTTGGTGCGCTCCAGCTCGTCGCCGGCCAGCGTCAGATCGAAGTTCTCCCGGCCCAGCCAGTGCAGCATCGAGTCGATGATGCTGCGGTGCGAGGCGGAGACCAGGGCGGTCGGCACCCGGTGGGACCGCAGCTCGGCCAGCAGCCGCCGCGCGCCGGGCATCAGCGGGACCCCGCCGCCGATCCGGGCGGCGAAGCGGGCGTTGAGCAGCCCGCTCAGCTCGGCGAGGCCGATCTGGGCGCCGGTGGCCTCGATGAGGTAGCCGGCACTGCGGGTCATCGGCCCGCCGACGACGACCTCGCGGTGGCCGTCGTGCAGGGTGTGGCCCAGTTCGGCGAAGACCTCGGCCTCGGCCTCCCACCAGAAGCCCTCGGTGTCGACGAGGGTGCCGTCCAGGTCGAGGAAAACGGCCTGCAGGGTGGCGGGCTCGGCCGTGCGGGTTCCGACTACGGGGATGCTGCTGGTCATCCATCCACCTCCGTGGGGACGTCCCCGAAGGGACGAAAGGGCCGGTCGCCGCCCCCGGTGGGGGGCTACGACCGGCCTCTACCGGACCGACAAGTGTACGACGCCGCGGCCGGAAGTGCGCGGTGCGGCGGAGGGAAGCGGACGGAAGCCCTCCGGGACGGGCCCGGGGCCCCGTCCCGGGCCGCCGCCACAGCCGGAGCCACATGCCCCCCGCCACAGCCGCGCCACGGCGCTACCGCGCGTTGAAGTACTTCGCCTCCGGGTGGTGGATGACGATGGCGTCCGTGGACTGCTCGGGGTGCAGCTGGAACTCCTCGGAGAGCTCGACGCCGATCCGCTCCGGCCGGAGCAGGTCCGCGATCTTGGCGCGGTCCTCCAGGTCGGGGCAGGCGCCGTAGCCCAGCGAGAAGCGCGCACCGCGGTACTTCAGCGCGAACATGTCCTCGACGTCGGCCGGGTCCTCGCCGGCGAAGCCCAGCTCCGCGCGCACCCGGGCGTGCCAGTACTCGGCCAGCGCCTCGGCCAACTGGACGGACAGGCCGTGGAGTTCGAGGTAGTCGCGGTAGGCGTTGGCCTCGAAGAGCTTGGCCGTCTCCGCGCCGATCTTCGAGCCGACGGTGACGACCTGGAGGCCGACGACATCGCGCTCGCCGGACTCCTCCGGGCGGAAGAAGTCCGCCAGGCACAGCCGGCGGCCGCGGCGCTGGCGCGGGAAGGTGAAGCGGGTGCGCTCGGTGCCGTCCTCGTTGAGCAGGATGAGGTCGTCGCCCTTGGAGTGGCAGGGGAAGTAGCCGTGCACCACCGCGGCCTCGAGGAGGTTCTCGGTCTGGAGCTTGTCCAGCCAGCCGCGCAGCCGGGGGCGGCCCTCGGTCTCCACCAGCTCCTCGTAGCCGGGGCCCTCGCCGGTGCGGGCCTGCTTGAGGCCCCACTGGCCCTTGAAGAGCGCGCCCTCGTCCAGCCAGGAGGCGTAGTCGGCGAGCTGGATGCCCTTGACGACGCGGGTGCCCCAGAACGGCGGGGTGGGGACGGGGTTGTCGGTGGCGACGTCGGAGCGCACGGAGCCCTCGGGCTCCTCGACCTCCAGGACGGCGGTGTCCTTCTTGGGGACGCGGCGCTGCTTGAGCTCGGGCAGGGCCGCGCCGGGCACGCCGCGCTTGACGGCGATCAGGGCGTCCATCAGGCGCAGGCCCTCGAAGGCGTCCCGGGCGTAGCGGACTTCGCCCTCGTAGATCTCGTGGAGGTCCTGCTCGACATAGGCGCGGGTGAGGGCCGCGCCGCCGAGGATGACCGGGAAGTCGGCCGCCATCTTGCGCTGGTTGAGCTCTTCCAGGTTCTCCTTCATGATCACGGTCGATTTGACCAGGAGCCCGGACATGCCGATGACGTCGGCCCGGTGTTCCTCGGCGGCTTCCAGGATCGCGGAGACCGGCTGCTTGATGCCGAGGTTGACGACGTTGTAGCCGTTGTTGGACAGGATGATGTCGACGAGGTTCTTGCCGATGTCGTGGACGTCGCCGCGGACGGTGGCGAGCACGATGGTGCCCTTGCCCTCCGCGTCCGACTTCTCCATGTGCGGCTCCAGATAGGCCACCGCGGACTTCATGACCTCCGCGGACTGGAGGACGAACGGCAGCTGCATCTGGCCGGAGCCGAAGAGCTCGCCGACGACCTTCATGCCCTCCAGGAGGGTGTCGTTGACGATGTCCAGCGCGGGGCGGTCGGCCAGCGCCGCGTCCAGGTCGGCCTCCAGGCCGTTCTTCTCGCCGTCGATGATGCGGCGCTGGAGGCGTTCCTCCAGCGGGAGCGCCGCCAACTCCTCGGCCTTGCCGGCCTTCAGGGACTTCGCGGTGGCGCCCTCGAAGAGCGCCATGAGCTTCTGGAGAGGGTCGTAGCCCTCGGTGCGGCGGTCGTAGATCAGGTCGAGGGCGGTGGTGACCTGCTCCTCGTCGAAGCGCGCGATCGGCAGGATCTTGCTCGCGTGCACGATCGCCGAGTCGAGGCCGGCCTTGACGCATTCGTCGAGGAAGACCGAGTTGAGCAGGATGCGGGCGGCCGGGTTGAGGCCGAAGGAGATGTTGGACAGGCCCAGCGTGGTCTGCACGTCCGGGTGGCGGCGCTTGAGTTCGCGGATCGCCTCGATGGTGGCGATGCCGTCCTTGCGGGACTCCTCCTGGCCGGTGCAGATGGTGAAGGTGAGGGTGTCGATGAGGATGTCCGACTCGCGGATGCCCCAGTTGCCGCTCAGGTCGTCGATGAGCCGTTCGGCGATCTCGACCTTCTTCTCGGGCGTACGGGCCTGGCCCTCCTCGTCGATGGTCAGCGCGATCAGCGCCGCGCCGTGCTCCCGGGCGAGCCGGGTGACCTTGGCGAAGCGGGACTCGGGGCCGTCGCCGTCCTCGTAGTTGACGGAGTTGATCACCGCGCGGCCGCCCAGCTTCTCCAGGCCGGCCTCGATGACGTCGACCTCGGTGGAGTCCAGCACGATGGGCAGCGTGGAGGCGGTGGCGAAGCGGCCGGCCAGCTCCTGCATGTCGGCGACGCCGTCCCGGCCGACGTAGTCGACGCACAGGTCGAGCATGTGCGCGCCCTCGCGGATCTGGTCGCGGGCCATCTCCACGCAGTCGTCCCAGCGGGCGCCCAGCATGGCCTCGCGGAACTTCTTCGAGCCGTTGGCGTTGGTGCGCTCGCCGATGGCCAGGTACGAGGTGTCCTGGCGGAACGGCACGGTCTGGTAGAGGGAGGCGGCGCCGGCCTCGGGGCGCGGGGTGCGCTCGGGCGGCGTCAGGCCGCGGACGCGCTCGACGACCTGGCGCAGATGCTCGGGCGTGGAACCGCAGCAGCCGCCGACCAGGGAGAGGCCGTAGCTGTTGATGAAGTTCTCCTGCGCGTCCGCCATCTCCGGCGGGGTCAGCGGGAAGTGCGCGCCGTCCTTGGTCAGGATCGGCAGGCCGGCGTTCGGCATGCACATCAGCGGCGTCTGCGAGTGCTGGGCGAGATAGCGCAGGTGCTCGCTCATCTCGGCCGGGCCCGTCGAACAGTTCAGGCCGATCAGGTCGATGCCCAGCGGCTCCAGGGAGGTCAGCGCCGCGCCGATCTCCGAGCCGAGCAGCATGACGCCGGTGGTCTCGAAAGCGAGGGAGCAGATCAGCGGTACGGAGACGCCGAGGGCGTCCATCGCCCGGCGGGCGCCGATCAGGCTGGACTTGGTCTGGAGCAGGTCCTGGGTGGTCTCGACGATCAGCGCGTCGGCGCCGCCGGCGAGCAGGCCCTCGGCGTTCTGCTGGTAGCCGTCGCGGATCGTGGCGTAGTCGATGTGGCCGAGCGAGGGCAGCTTGGTGCCGGGGCCGATCGAGCCGAGCACCCAGCGCTGCCGACCGTCCTTCGCGGCGAACTCGTCGGCGACCTCGCGGGCGATCCGGGCTCCGGCCTCGGACAGCTCCACGATCCGGTCGGCGATCTCGTACTCGCTGGACGCGGTGTAGTTGGAGCCGAAGGTGTTGGTCTCGACGCAGTCCACACCGACGGCGTAGTACGCCTCGTGGACCGAGCGGACGATGTCGGGGCGGGTGAGGTTGAGGATCTCGTTGCAGCCCTCCAGCTGCTGGAAGTCCTCGAGGGTGGGGTCCTGCGCCTGCAGCATCGTCCCCATGGCGCCGTCGGCGACCACCACGCGCGAGGCGAGGGCCTCACGCAGTGATTCGGCTCGGGACGGGCTGGTGGACGATGGCGTGTACGAGGCCATGGAGATGCTCCCTGGTTGCGACGGCTGTCGGCTTTGCGTCCTCCGGGAGAGGGCGCACCCGGCCAGCG
This sequence comes from Streptomyces gilvosporeus, assembly GCF_002082195.1. Taxonomy (GTDB): domain Bacteria; phylum Actinomycetota; class Actinomycetes; order Streptomycetales; family Streptomycetaceae; genus Streptomyces; species Streptomyces gilvosporeus. The sequence continues at coordinate 2,349,777 of NZ_CP020569.1, forward strand.
TAGCTGCCGGTCCCGTACAGGGGTTCCCCATTCCACGCCGTGGACAGCGGGGCCGGGTGGGGGGTCCGTCGACTATCCATGATCGTTGAAAGCGTCGGTCCGGTGCCCATAGTCGGCATGGACCGATATCGTTTGGCATTGTCGAACCGCATACTTCGGAGGTTGCCCGATGGCTCGCACCATCCAGTCGCTGGAGCGAGCGGCCGCAATGCTGCGGCTGCTCGCAGGAGGGGAGCGGCGGCTGGGGCTCTCCGACATCTCCTCGTCCCTGGGGCTGGCCAAGGGCACCGCCCACGGAATCCTGCGCACGCTCCAGCAGGAGGGCTTCGTCGAACAGGACGCGGTCTCGGGCCGCTACCAACTGGGCGCGGAGCTGCTGCGCCTGGGCAACAGCTATCTGGACGTGCACGAGCTGCGCGCCCGCGCGCTGGTGTGGACCGACGATCTGGCCCGTTCCAGCGGGGAGGCGGTCTATCTGGGCGTGCTGCACCAGCAGGGCGTCCTGATCGTGCACCACGTCTTCCGGCCCGACGACAGTCGGCAGGTGCTGGAGGTCGGGGCGATGCACCCGCTGCACTGCACGGCGCTGGGCAAGGTGCTCTCGGCGTACGACCCGGTGGCGCACAGCGAGGCCACGGAGGCCGAGCGGCCGGCGCTCACCCTGCGCACGGTCACGGACCTGGACGACTTCGAGAAGCTGCTGGATCTGACCCGGGCCCGCGGCTGGGCCGCGGACGTGGAGGAGACCTGGGACGGCGTCGCCTCGGTGGCCGCGCCGATCCACGACCGGCGGCGGATGCCGGTGGGTGCGGTGGGTGTCACCGGGGCCGTGGAGCGGGTCTGCCGGGAGGGTGAACTGCGGCCGGAAATCGTCGCTGCTGTGAGGGATTGCGCACGTGCGGTGTCAAGGGATCTTGGTGCAGGGCGCTTTTGACCGGATTGCACCGCTTTGTTCACGTAATTTTTTCGCCACGGACGTCTTGACGGGGTCCCTACGGTGAACAAAACTGCCGTTCGTCGGTCGGCATTGTCGAACACCTAACGACAATATTCGCTATGGTGGACGCTGCCGCCGGTCGACCACCGCCCTCTCGGAGGGCGCGGACCACCGGAGGGACCCGGGGTTCGCCTTCCCCTGGACGAAGGACAAAGGAGTCGCCGGTGTCCAGCTCCGACATCTTCCTCAGCGAAACAATCGGTACTGCCGTACTGCTCTTGATGGGTGGTGGCGTCTGCGCCGCCGTCACGTTCAAGCGCTCCAAGGCACACAACGCCGGATGGGTGGCCATCGCCTTCGGGTGGGGCTTCGCCGTCCTGACGGGCGCGTACATCGCCGCGAAGTCCGGCGCCCACCTCAACCCCGCGGTCACCGTCGCCGTCGCCATCACCGGCGGCATCAAGTGGAGCCAGGCGCCCGTCTACTTCGCGGGCGAGATGTTCGGCGCCATCATCGGCGCCGTCCTGGTCTACCTCGCGTACTACGGACAGTTCCGGGCGCATCTGACCGACCCCGAGGTGCTGAAGGACCACACCACCGAAGAGGGCCTGGTGGACCCGAAGGCCGCGCCCAAGGCCGGCCCGGTGCTCGGCATCTTCTCCACCGGCCCGGAGATCCGGAACGTGGTGCAGAACCTCGTCACGGAGATCATCGCCACCATCGTGCTCGTGCTGGCGATCCTCTGCCTCGGCCTGACCAAGGGCGTCGCCCTCTCCGGCATCGGTGTGCTGCTCGTGGCCCTGGTGGTCACCGGAATCGGTCTGTCGCTCGGCGGCCCGACCGGATACGCCATCAACCCGGCCCGCGACCTCGGTCCGCGCATCGCGCACGCGCTGCTGCCGCTGCCGAACAAGGGCGGTTCAGACTGGGGCTACGCCTGGATCCCGGTCGTCGGCCCGCTCATCGGCGGAGCCATCGCCGCTGGCATCTACCAGGTGGCGTTCGCATAAGCCGCCTGACCGCCCCGACTCCGCCCGCACAGACTTCTTGGAGCACACCATGAGCGACACCCCCACCACCTCCTCGCACGGCCACGGCCCGTTCATCGCGGCGATCGACCAGGGCACGACCTCCAGCCGCTGCATCGTCTTCGACAAGGACGGCCGGATCGTCTCGGTCGACCAGAAGGAACACGAGCAGATCTTCCCGAAGCCGGGCTGGGTCGAGCACAACGCGACCGAGATCTGGACCAACGTCCAGCAGGTCGTCGACAGCGCCGTCGAGAAGGCGGGCATCACGGCCAAGGACGTCAAGGCCATCGGTATCACCAACCAGCGCGAGACCACCGTGCTCTGGGACAAGAACACCGGTGAGCCCGTCCACAACGCCATCGTCTGGCAGGACACCCGCACCGACGCGCTGTGCCGGGAGCTCGGCCGCAACGTCGGCCAGGACCGCTTCCGCCGCGAGACCGGCCTTCCGCTGGCCTCCTACTTCGCCGGTCCCAAGATCCGCTGGCTGCTCGACAACGTCGAGGGCCTGCGCGAGCGCGCCGAGCGCGGCGACATCCTCTTCGGCACGATGGACTCCTGGGTCATCTGGAACCTCACCGGCGGCGTCAACGGCGGCCACCACGTCACCGACGTGACCAACGCCTCGCGCACCATGCTGATGAACCTCCACAACCTGGAGTGGGACGAGAAGATCCTGGCGTCGATGGACATCCCGGCCGCCGTGCTGCCGGAGATCAAGTCCTCGGCCGAGGTCTACGGCACCACCGCCTCCGGCGCCCTCGCCGGCGTCCCGGTCGCCTCCGCCCTCGGCGACCAGCAGGCCGCGCTCTTCGGCCAGACCTGTTTCGCGCAGGGCGAGGCCAAGTCCACGTACGGCACCGGCACCTTCATGCTGATGAACACCGGGCACGAGCCGGTCAACTCGTACAACGGCCTGCTGACCACCGTCGGTTACCGCATCGGCGACCAGCAGCCGGTCTACGCCCTGGAAGGCTCCATCGCCGTCACCGGCTCGCTGGTGCAGTGGATGCGCGACCAGATGGGCCTGATCAACTCCGCGGCCGAGATCGAGACGCTGGCCAGCACCGTCGAGGACAACGGCGGCGCCTACTTCGTCCCGGCCTTCTCCGGCCTGTTCGCCCCCTACTGGCGCTCCGATGCGCGCGGTGTGATCGCGGGCCTGACCCGCTACGTCACCAAGGCGCACATCGCCCGCGCCGTCCTCGAGGCCACCGCCTGGCAGACCCGTGAGATCACCGACGCCATGACCAAGGACTCCGGCGTCGAGCTGACCGCACTCAAGGTCGACGGCGGTATGACCTCCAACAACCTGCTGATGCAGACCATCTCGGACTTCCTGGACGCCCCCGTGGTGCGCCCGATGGTCGCCGAGACCACCTGCCTCGGCGCTGCCTATGCGGCCGGACTGGCCGTCGGCTTCTGGTCCAGCACCGACGAGCTGCGCGCCAACTGGCGCCGGGCCGCCGAATGGACCCCCCGCATGGAAGCGGCCACCCGTGACCGCGAATACAAGAACTGGCTCAAGGCCGTGGAGCGGACCATGGGCTGGCTCGACGACGAGAGCTGACGAGGAGCACATCATGAGCACCCTGCAGAGCGTCCCGGCACTTGGGACGCACCCGGCCAGCGGTTCCACCGCGAGCCGTGCCGAAACCCGGGAGCAGCTGTCCAAGGCGACGTATGACCTCCTGGTGATCGGCGGCGGCATCCTGGGCATCTCCACCGCCTGGCATGCCGCGCAGGCCGGGCTGCGGGTGGCCCTGGTGGACGCCGGCGACTTCGCCGGCGCCACCTCCTCCGCCTCCTCCAAGCTGCTGCACGGCGGTCTGCGCTACCTGCAGACCGGCGCGGTCAAACTGGTGGCGGAGAACCACTTCGAGCGGCGTGCGGTGTCGCGTGAGGTGGCACCGCACCTCGCCAACCCCCTGACCTTCTACCTGCCCGTCTACAAGGGCGGCCCGCACGGCGCGGCCAAGCTCGGCGCGGGCGTCTTCGCCTACTCGGCGCTGTCCGCGTTCGGCGACGGCGTCGGCCACGTCATAAGCCCGGCCAAGGCCGCCCGTGACGTGCCCGAGCTGCGCACCGACAACCTCAAGGCCGTGGCCGTCTACGGCGACGACCAGATGAACGACTCGCGCATGGCCCTGATGACCGTCCGCGCCGCGGTCGCGGCCGGTGCCACGGTCCTCAACCACGCCGAGGTCACCGGACTGCGCTTCACCCAGGGCCGGGTCACCGGCGCCGAGCTCAAGGACCGCCTCGACGGCGCGGAGTTCGGCGTCAGCGCCCGCCTGGTGCTCAACGCCACCGGCCCCTGGGTCGATCATCTGCGCAAGATGGAGGACCCCAACGCGGCCCCCTCCATCCGCCTGTCCAAGGGCGCGCACCTGGTCCTCAAGCGGACCGCTCCCTGGAAGGCCGCGCTGGCCACCCCGATCGACAAGTACCGCATCACCTTCGCCCTCCCCTGGGAGGACATGCTGCTGCTCGGCACCACCGACGAGGAGTACGAGGGCGACCCGGCCGACGTCGCGGTCAACGAGAAGGACACCGCCCAGATCCTGGACGAGGCCGCCTTCTCCATCCGCGACCAGCAGCTCAGCCGCGACCTGATCACCTACTCCTTCGCCGGTCTGCGGGTGCTGCCCGGCGGCCCCGGCGACACCTCCAAGGCCAAGCGCGAAACCGTCGTCACCGAAGGCAGCGGCGGGATGCTGTCCGTCGCCGGCGGCAAGTGGACGACCTTCCGCCACATCGGCCGCACGGTGATGAACAAGCTCGCCGCGCTGCCCGGCCACCCGCTGGCCGAGGACATGGAGCCGATCTCCCGCCTGCCGAAGAAGCTCCCGCTGCCCGGTATCGCCAACCCGAACGCGGTCGCCCACCGGCTGCTGGTCGACGGCGGCACCCCCGGCCCGCACATGGCCCCCGACACCGCCCGCCACCTGGCCACCCACTACGGGTCGCTGTCCTTCGACATCGCCCGGCTGGCCAACGAGAACCCCGCGCTCGCCGAGCGGATCCACCCCGACGCGCCGGAGATCTGGGCGCAGGTCGCCTACGCCCGCGACCACGAGTGGGCCGAGACCGTCGACGACGTGCTGCGCCGCCGTACGACGCTGACGATCCGCGGTCTGGACACGGAGGACGTCCGGGCCAAGGTGAAGGGCATGCTGAACGACTGACGCCAGGTCAGGCCGCAGGCCGGCGACGAGGGGGCGGTCCACGGGGCCGCCCCCTCGTCGTCGGCGCGCACCCCGCCGTGCCCGGGGGAGGCCATAATGACCTCAGACATCGGATGTCTGTGCGGGGAGGGCCCATGGCGGTCACCGACGAGGCCATCGAGAAGATCAAGGGCATGATCCTCTCCGGCGCGCTGCGGCCGGGCGACCGGCTGCCCAAGGAGAGCGAGCTGGCGGCCGAGCTGGGCCTGTCGCGCAATTCGCTGCGCGAGGCGGTGCGCGCGCTCTGCCTCATCCGGATCCTGGACGTCCGCCAGGGCGACGGCACCTACGTCACCAGTCTCGACCCCCGGCTCCTCCTCGAGGCCTTGAGCTTTGTGGTGGACTTCCACCGCGACGACACGGTGCTGGAGTTCCTGGCCGTGCGCCGGATCCTGGAACCGGCCGCGACGGCGATGGCCGCCGGCCGGATCGCTCCGGCGCAACTGGACGCGCTGGAGCGGCAGTTGACCGCGCTGGGCCCCGCGCCGTCCGTGGAGGATCTGATCGCCTGCGATCTGGAGTTCCACCGCACGATCGTCGCCGCCTCCGGCAACTCCGTGCTCTGCTCGCTGCTGGAGGGCCTGTCGGGCCCCACCACCCGGGCCCGGGTCTGGCGCGGTCTGACCCAGAAGGACGCGGTGGCCCGTACGCTCACCGAGCACCGGGCGATCCTCGGCGCCCTGCGCGACCGGGACGCGCAGGCGGCGCAGGCCTGGGCGACGGTGCATATCGCCAGCGTGGAGCAGTGGCTGCGGGCATCGCTGTGACCCGGGCCGCCGCGCCCCGCTCCCCCGTCGCGCTCAGGCCGCGAAGCCGCCGTCGACGGTGAGGGCGGCGCCCGTGATGTACCGTCCGCCCTCGCCCGCCAGATGGGCCACGGTCGCCGCGACGTCGGACGCCCGCCCGTAGGAGCCGAGCGCGGTCAACGACGCCTGTGCCGCGGCGGTTTCGCCGTCGGCGGGGTTCATGTCGGTGTCGATCGGGCCGAACTGCACGAGGTTGGCGGTGATCCCGCGCGGGCCGAGTTCCCTGGCCAGCGTTCTGGTCAGGCCGGACAGCGCGGCCTTGCTGGTGGCGTAGAGGGTGCTGCCGGGGATGACCACCCGCTCGGCCAGACAGCTGCCGATACAGATGATCCGCCCGCCCTCGCGCAGATGCGGCACCGCGGCCTGCGTCACCAGGAACGGCCCGCGCACATTGGTCCGCAGCACCCGGTCGACGTCCGCCACGGAGAGCTCCTCGAACGGCCCGACCACATTGATACCGGCGTTGTTGACCAGGATGTCGAGCCCGCCCCACCGCTCGGCGACCCCCGCGACCGCGGTGTGCACCTGCTCCGGATCCGCGCTGTCCGCCCGTAACGCCCAGCCCTGCCCGCCGTCCTGCCCGATCCGTTCGACCACCCGCTCCGCCAGGTCCGCGCGGCGGTGATACGTCAGCGCCACCGCGGCCCCGTCGGCGGCCAGCCGCAGCGCGATCTCCGCGCCGATCCCCCGGCTGCCGCCGGTCACCAGCGCCACCTTGCCGCCGAGCGGCCGCCCCCGGGCAGCCGTCGCCGCGCTCGTCGAAGCACTCGTCATCGTCCTCGTCATCGCCCTCACCTCGTACGTCATGGGTCCGTCCCGTGGACCGCACCGCCCCCGGTGGCAGCGGTACGCCTCCATCGTCCGGCGGCCCGTGCAGCGGGGCTGGCGGAATCCGGACGGGAACCCGCCCGCCCGTGCGACCGCCCGCCGTCACCTGCCGTCCGGCGGCCCGACCCCGTGCACCCGCCCCGCGGTCCCCCCGAACACCGCCGCCCCCTCGGCCGGGGTGAGGCGGGCGGTGGCGGACCCGGCGAGGGCGAGGACGTCGTCGTACTCGGCGGCCAGGGTGCACACCGGCCAGTCCGGGCCGAGCAGACCATCGGCGACGAGGGTGTACCAGAGGGCGTCGGGGATCTCCCGGGTGAACAGCGCGGCGGCCTTCAGCGGGACGGTGAACTCCGCGCGGACTTCAGCCGATCGAGGGGCGCGCGCCGTCAGCGAAGGAGGGGGCGCCGGCGCGTCGATCCGCCGCGCCCGGCGCCCCGTGAAATTCGGCCGGAACTTCGGCCGGATCACCGTCGGCACCCGTCGGCCCGGACATCGGACCTTTCCGGGTCATCCGATGTCTGAACCCGGGACCGGGACCGCGTCCAGACCGGCCACCCGCACCCACCCCTACCCCGTACGCCCCCGTACCACATGCCACGCTGCGCCCGCACCGCATCCGTACCGCATCCCCTCCCCGGACCACGGCCCGAAGCCGAGCGACCAGCAGTGATCATCTTCGCAATAGGTCGGATGAAACAGGACCCGTTCCTGCACAGGGGCTGCGGGCGGGCGCACCGGACGCCGTAGGCTGGGGAACGCACGTAATGGAACGGCAACCGGTGACCGCCGCGGGGCGGCCCCACCGGTCGGAAGGAGGCGCTGGGTGATCGAGCTCGAGGGGGTTCCCGAGCTGATCGACCCGGTCATGGTGGCCGCGTTCGAAGGCTGGAACGACGCCGGTGACGCCGCCTCCGCCGCGGTCGCGCACCTGGACCGGGAATGGAAGGGCGAGGTCTTCGCCGCGCTGGACGCGGAGGACTACTACGACTTCCAGGTGAACCGCCCGACCGTCTTCCTGGACGGCGGCGTTCGCAAGATCACATGGCCCACGACCCGGCTGTCCGTCGTCCGCGTCGGCGACACGGACGGCAAGGGGCGGCGGCGCGATCTCGTCCTGGTCCGCGGCATCGAGCCCAGCATGCGCTGGCGCTCGTTCTGCAACGAAATCCTGGGCTTCGCCCATGAGTTGGGCGTGGAGATGGTGGTGGTGCTGGGCGCGCTGCTCGGCGACACCCCGCACACCCGGCCGGTGCCGGTCACCGGCGTCACCTCCGACGCGGACCTGGCCACCCGCCTCGATCTGGAGGAGTCGCGCTACGAGGGCCCCACGGGCATCGTCGGCATCCTCCAGGAGGCGTGCACCCACGCGGGCGTCCCGGCGGTGAGCCTGTGGGCGGCGGTGCCGCACTACGTCTCCCAGCCGCCCAACCCCAAGGCCAGCCTGGCGCTGCTCAACCGTCTGGAGGACCTGCTCGGCATCAGCATCCCGCTCGGCGAGCTGAGCGAGGACGCCCGGGCCTGGCAGCTGGGCGTGGACCAGCTGGCGGCCGAGGACACCGAGGTCGCCGAGTACGTGCAGTCGCTGGAGGAGGCCCGGGACACCGCGGAGCTGCCGGAGGCGTCCGGTGAGGCCATCGCCCGCGAATTCGAGCGCTATCTGCGGCGCCGCGATCCGCAGGCCGGCCCGGGCCTGGCGTCGGAGGGCGGGGTCGCGGACGGCCGCGACCGCGACGCTTCGTATCTGCGCGACACCGCGAGCGGCCGTACGCGCCCGCCGCGGCCGGTGTCCAAGGAGCCGCGGGAGTCGCGCGAGTCACCGGAGCCGAGGGAGCAGCACGGGCCCAAGTCCGGTGAGGACAAGGGCCGGGGCACCGGGACCGGGGGCACCGGGACCGGGGGCACGGGGACCGGCGGCACCACGGACACCTCCGACGGCGCCGAGCCGGACGCCGGCCCGGAGGACACCGAGCACTGACCTCGCAGGGCACCGCGCACCGCCTTCACCCGAGGCCCCGAAGTACCGCCCGCCGGGCCGGTGTTCGGGGCCTTCGCCTACCCGCCCCCGTACGGGAAAGGGGCGCCCCCACCGCCCGGTGGAGGCGCCCCGAAGGACGGACAGAGGTCGGCGCGCGGCCCTCAGGGGGCCGTCACGGCGCTCACGCGGCCCGTCAGAGGGCCACGCCCAGGAGCGCGTCGACGGCACGGGAGACGAGGCCCGGCGCGCCCTCGTCGGTACCGCCGCCGTCCTGCTGAGCGGCGGCCCAGCGGTCCACCGCGGCGAGGGCGGCCGGGGAGTCCAGGTCGTCGGCGAGAGCCGTACGGATCTCCTCCAGGAGGGCCTCGGCGGCCGGACCGTCGGGGCGGGAGACCGCGGCGCGCCAGCGCCCGAGCCGTTCCAGGGCCTCGTCCAGCACCGCGTCGGTCCACTCCCAGTCGGCGCGGTAGTGGTGGGCGAGCAGGGCCAGGCGGATCGCGGCCGGGTCGACGCCGTCGCGGCGCACCGCGGAGACGAAGACCAGATTGCCCTTGGACTTGGACATCTTCTCGCCGTTCAGGGCCACCATCCCGGCGTGCACATACGCCTTGGCGAACGGGTGCTCGCCGGTGAGGGCCTGGGCGTGCGAGGCGCCCATCTCGTGGTGCGGGAAGGCGAGGTCGGAGCCGCCGCCCTGGACGTCGAAGCCCATGCCCAGGTGCTCCAGGGCGATGGCGACGCACTCGATGTGCCAGCCGGGGCGGCCGCGGCCGAGCGAGCCGCCGTCCCAGCTCGGCTCGCCGTCGCGGGCGGCCATCCACAGCATCGGGTCGAGGGGGTTCTTCTTGCCCTCGCGCTCCGGGTCGCCGCCGCGTTCGGCCGACAGCAGCCGCATCGCGTCGGCGTCCAGGCCGGAGACCTCGCCGAAGTGGGCGTCGGACTCGACGGAGAAGTAGATGTCGCCGTCCAGCTCGTAGGCGGCACCGGCGTCACGCAGCCGCTCCACCAGCGGGACGATGCCCGGTATCGACTCGACGGCGCCTATGTAGTGGCGGGGCGGCAGCATCCGCAGGGCCGTCATGTCCTCGCGGAACAGGGCGGTCTCGCGCTCGGCGAGCGCCGTCCAGTCGTCGCCCGTGGCCACGGCCCGCTCCAACAGCGGATCGTCGACGTCGGTGACGTTCTGCACGTAGTGAACCTGGCGCTTCGTGTCGAGCCACACGCGCTGAACGAGGTCGAACGCGTTGTAGGTCGCCGCGTGCCCCATGTGGGTGGCGTCGTAGGGCGTGATGCCGCAGACGTAGATACGGGCGACGGGACCGGGGTCGAGGGTCACCCGTCCGCCGGTCGCGGTGTCGTGGATCCTCAGGTCGCGGCCCTGGCCAGGCAGGGCGGGGACCTCAGAAGCGGGCCATGCATGCATGCCTTGAGCGTAACCGGACGCATGTTCCGCATACGAACCGGACCGGCGGTCTTGGCCGAATTCGCGGTCTTGTGTTCCGGACCGAACCGTGCTCGCGGCCCCGGTCAGACCGGCGGCCAGGGAATCGCGGGCCACTGCCCGCTGGGCTCGGGGTGCCTGCCGGTCCGCAGCAGCTCCGCCACCCGCTCCCGCAGGGCCGCGATCTCGGCGCCGGTGATCAGCTCGGCCAGTCGGGCGGCGAGCGGCGCACCGTCCGCCAGCGCCTCCCGAAGCCCCCGCAGGACCTCGACCGCCTCCTCGGTCAGCGGCTCGCCCGCCCAGCCCCACAGCAGGGTGCGCAGTTTGTCCTCGGCGTTGAAGGTGACGCCGTGGTCGATGGCGAAGAGCCGCCCGCCGGCGCCCGACAGCAGATGCCCGCCCTTGCGGTCACCGTTGTTGATCACCGCGTCGAGCACCGCCAGCCGCCGCAGCCAGGGGTGATCGGCGTGCACCAGCAGCGCCGTACGGCCCTCGCCGATGTCCGCGTACCCGACGGCCTTCCAGCCGGGCCCCGGCTCGGCGTCCTCGATCAGCGCCAGCAGCTCGGGCACCTCGGCGTCGCCCTCGCCCGCACCGTCGCCCTCGCCGTCGTCCGCCCCGCCGGGCGCCTCGATCCACTCCTGCACCATGCCCGTGCCGTACGGACCGTCCCGCAGCACCGTCGCCGGGATCAGGTCCCAGCCGGTGGCCCGGGAGACCTCGTAGGCGGCGACCTCCCGCTGGGCGAGCGTGCCGTCGGGGAAGTCCCACAGCGGGCGCTCGCCCGCCACCGGCTTGTAGACGCAGGAGGCGGTGCGCCCGTCGCGTTCGACCGTGCAGTAGAGCACCGCGTTGGACGCCTCCCGGATCTGCCCGCGCACGGTCAGCTCGCCGTCGGCGAGGAAGGCGTCCATCCGGCCCGCCACGGGCTCCTGGGCAGCGGTCGCCGGCCGGTCCGCGGGCGCGGGCACGGCGGCCGGTGCGGCGGCGGGCTCCACGGCGCTCAGGCGTCCCGCCGGTATCCGTTCTGGCGCGGGCATACATGTCCCTCCGGGTCGAGCGGCAGGCTGCACAGCGGGCACGGCGGACGGCCCGCATTGACGACTTCCAGGGCCCGCTTGGCGAAGGCCCGGGCCATCGTGCCGGTCAGGCGCACCCGAAGCATCGGCGGGCCGTTCTCGTCGTCCTGGAGCAGCCGCTCCTCGGCATCGGCGAGGTCCTCGTCGCTGTCGGCCTCCAGCTCCACCAGCGCCTGGGCCTCGACGATCATCCGCTGGTCCTCGCCGTCCCAGGCCAGCGCCATGGTGCCGACCCGGAACTCCTCCTCGACCGGCGACTCCAGCGGCGCGGTGTCGGCCAGCTCGGGCGGCGAGACGGCGGGCACCGGGGCACTGCCGCCGCTGCGCCGCACGACCTCGTCCAGCAGCTCGTCGATCCGCTCGGCGAGCGCGGCGACCTGGGTCTTCTCCAGAGCGACGCTGGTGGTGCGGCCGGCCGCGGTGGCCTGAAGATAGAAGCTACGGCGTCCGGGCAGCCCGACCGTACCGGCGACGAAGCGGTCCGGCGCGTCGTAGAAGAACACCTGACGGGACAACGTCCTGCTCCGTTTGCTCGACTTCGGGGGCACTGCGGTCGCTGCGCGGTCCTGCGGTCACTGCACGGTTCACAGGGGCACGGCAGAGCAGCGCCGTCGCACCACCCTACTGCGCCGACTGATCACCGTGCGCGGACAGCCGGACGATCCCGAGGTCACGGCGCCCCGGCCCCGCCCCCCAGGGCCGCATCGCGCTCCGCGGCCGGCCCGGTGCCTTCCTCCGGGGGCAGCAGGGAGGCGAAGTCACCGGTGTCGCCGAGCCGTACGACGTAGGGCCGCAGCCGGGTGTAGCGGATCACCGTGACCGAGCAGGGCTCGACCGAGATCCGCTGGAAGAGGTCGAGGTGCATCCCGAGGGCGTCGGCGACCAGGGCCTTGATGATGTCCCCGTGCGAGCACATCAGATAGCCGGCCTCGGCGCCGTACTGCTCCTCGATGTGCGCGTTCCACTCCCGTACGGCGTCGACCGCACGACCCTGCATGGCCCGCATCGACTCGCCACCGGGGAAGCCGGCCGCCGAGGGGTGCTGCTGGACGACCTCCATGAGCGGCTCGTCGTTCAGCTCGGCCAGTTTGCGGCCCGCCCAGTCCCCGTAGTCGCATTCGCTGATCCGCTCCTCGAGGTGCAGCGGCAGCCCGGGGCGCGCGGCCAGCAGCGGCCGCAGCGTCTCCTGGCACCGCTGGAGCGGGCTGGACACCGCCGCGGCCAGCGGAATCCCCGCCAGACGCGCGGGCAGCCGGGCGGCCTGCGCGGCGCCCCGCTCGTCGAGCCCGACACCGGGCAGCCGTCCGGCGAGCACACCGGAGGTATTGGCGGTGGAGCGGCCGTGCCGGAGCAGAATCAGCGTGGGCATAGCCGCCAGCCTACGTTCCCGGGGGCGGCGGCCACGAGGGGTGCCCTCCCCGGGCCGTACGTCACCCGGCGCCCAATCCTGGCAGGCCGCCGGACGAGGGGCGAGAATGCCTGGTGTGATCGTGGATTGCGCCACCTACCGGGAGGGCCGCCGGATCGACTGCGCGGCCGACTTCGGCCGCGCCCTCCAGGAGGCACGCGCCGAGGGCCACTCCTTCCTGTGGCTGGGCATGTACGAGCCCACCCAGGAGGAGTTCGACATGGTCACCTCCGAATTCGCGCTGCACCCCCTGGCCGTCGAGGACGCCCTCAACGCCCACCAGCGGCCCAAGCTGGAGGTCTACGACGACTCGCTCTTCGTCGTCCTCAAACCGATCACCTACGACGTCAGCGCGGACACGGTCACCGCCTCGGAACTGATGCTCTTCGTCGGCGACTCGTTCGTGGTGACCGTCCGGCACGGCGCGGCCAGCCCGCTGCGCGCGGTCCGCAAGCGGCTGGAGCAGCAGCCCAGGATCCTGCGGCACGGGCCGACGGCGGTGCTCTACGCGGTCAGCGACGCGGTGGTCGACCACTACATCGACGTCGCCGGCGAACTCCAGCTGGATCTGGAGGAGTTGGAGGCCGAGGTGTTCTCCCCGGACCGCGGCGACACCAAGAACACCGCGGCCCGCATCTACGCCTTCAAGCGCGAGGTGATGGAATTCCGGCGCGCCACCGTCCCGTTGGCCGATCCGATGACCCGGCTCCAGAACCCCGGGGTGCCGTTCGTGCACGACCACGCCCGGCCGTTCTTCCGCGATGTGGACGACCATCTCACCCGCGCCAACGAGTCGGTGGAGGGCCTCGACCGGCTGCTCTCGGACATTCTCGCCGCCCATCTGGCGCAGATGGGCGTACGGCAGAACGACGACATGCGCAAGATCTCGGCGTGGGCGGCGCTGGCCGCCGTACCCACCCTGATCGCCGGCGTCTACGGCATGAACTTCCACCGCATGCCCGAGCTGGACTGGCGCTACGGCTACGAGGCGGTCCTGCTGGTCATGGTCGTCATCGAGGTGTGCCTGTACCGGCTGTTCAAACGGCGCGGGTGGCTGTGAGGGCACCGGGCGGGCGCGCGTCCGTCGGCCAGTAGGCCGTCGGTCCGTCAGCCGTCGACCCCGGGCCTCAGGCGAACTCCGGCGCCGACGTCGCCGGCCCGCCCAGCGCATTGCGCCGCTCCGGCATCTGCAACGTGACCATCCGCCGCCAGCCGACCGCCCGCTCGTACACGTACATCCCCCAGATCGCGGCGGCGAGCACCCGGGACTTGGCCGCGGGCCAGCGCAGAATACGGCCCATATGAGCCATCACCGCCAGGCTCACGTCCCGGTAGACGCCGACCTCGGCGAGCGCGCAGTCGTTCAGGATCCGCTGGATGGCGCGGCCGTGTCCCGCCCGGGCCAGCCGCAGCAGTTCCTCGTGGCAGTAGGCGAGGTGGTTGTCCTCGTCCTGGGAGATCATCCGGATCGCCTTGCCGACCTCGGGGTGGTCGCCGAAGTAGGTCTTGAGCATCACCATCTGGTCGGAGGCGCGCTGCTCGGTGACCCGGCTGTGCGCGAGGTAGGTGATGACGTCGGTGTCGGTCAGCCGCTCGTCACGGCGCAGTTTGTCGTGGGCCAGTCCGATGCCGCGCCGCTCCAGCAGCATGGTGTAGTCGGTCTCCGCCGGGACGTCGGTGGGGGTCAGACCGCGTTTGCGCAGCAGGGCGTTGAAGATCCGGCCGTGTTTGTCCTCGTCGGCGCCGTGCCGGGCGACCTTGGGGGCGAGTTCCCGCTGCGAGGCGGGCAGCAGCGCGGCGATCCGGCCGTTCTCCCAGCCCCCCTGGGACTCGCCGCTGGCCGCGATGGAACAGAACAGACGGTAGGCATCGTCGCTGTCGACGATCTCCTGGAACACACTCCGGGCCGAGAGCATCCGCACCACCTTCCGCAGGACCACTCCCGGCAAGTCAAATGCGGCCTCCCGGGTGCGGCAACCGCAGCGACGGCCGGTGCGCCCGTTGGTGCCCGGGCATGCGCCCGTTCGAACGACTGCCCCGGTGGCGTCGGGGCGTAACCCGCGCGCCACCGGGACGTTGAGTTGCGTAACGGCCGTGGCGGGGAAGACCCCCGAGCCCCCACCACGGCCGAAGCCCCGAGCGGCCCGGCGCCCAGGCGCCGGGCCTTTGCGCGGGCGGGCCCGTCGGCTCCGGTGGCGTACGGCGACCGGCCCCGGCGCCTCAGGCCACTCCGGCCCGCTCCACCGCCTCGATCCCGGCCCGCAGCGACGCCAGCCGCTCCTCCCGGGTGAAGCCCGCCGGGGCGAGCGACAGCGTGGTGACCCCGGCCGCCGCGTACGCCTGCATCCGCTCCGCGATCCGCTCGACCGAGCCGAGCAGCGTGGTCTGGTCGATCAGCCGCTCCGGGATGGCCGCGGCCGCGCCCTCCTTGTCGCCGGACAGGTACTTGTCCTGGATCTCGGCGGCCTCCTTCTCGTAGCCCATCCGCTGCGCGAGCTGGTTGTAGAAGTTCTGCTTGCGGCTGCCCATGCCGCCCACGTAGAGCGCGGTGTACGGCCGGAACATGTCGGCCAGCGCGCTGACGTCCTTGTCCTCGCCGACCGCGAGCGGCAGCGTCGGACACACATCGAACCCGTCCAGCGTCTTGCCCGCCTGCTCGCGGCCCGCCCGGAGGTGCGCGACGGCGGTCTCCTCCAGATGCTCGGCCGACGGGAAGATCAGCAGTGCGCCGTCGGCGATCTCACCGGTCTGCCGGAGGTTCTTCGGGCCGATCGCCGCGATGTAGACGGGGATCTGCGCACGCTCCGGGTGGACGGTGAGCTTCAGCGGCTTACCGGGCCCGCCGGGCAGCGGCAGCGTCCAGTGCTCGCCCTCGTACGAGAGCCGCTCACGGCTCATCGCCTTCCGTACGATCTCGACGTACTCACGGGTGCGCGACAGCGGCTTGTCGAACTTGACGCCGTACCAGCCCTCGGACACCTGCGGCCCGGACACCCCCAGCCCGAGCCGGAACCGGCCGCCGGAGAGCGAATCGAGGGTCGCGGCCGTCATCGCGGTCGCCGCGGGCGTACGGGCGGGGATCTGGAAGATGCCCGACCCGATGTCGATCCGCTCGGTCTGGGCGGCGACCCAGGACAGCACCGTGGCGGCGTCCGACCCGTAGGCCTCGGCGGCCCAGCACACGGAGTAACCGAGGCGGTCGGCCTCCTGCGCCACCGCGAGATTGTCCGCGTCCATCCCGGCGCCCCAGTAGCCGAGGTTGATGCCAAGCCTCATGCCCATACCGCTCCCCTTACCCGTCAGTAACGTCTCTCCTGCGGGGACTGTAGCGCGCACGCCGCACGCGCGTCAGCGACTGTTCCGCTCCGATCCGCAGCACTCGGCCGACCGGCCCTCAAGTCCCCTCTGCCGGGGCCTGTTCCGCCGGTTGTCCACAGGTCCCCTGATCCCGGCGCGCGGCGCGTAACCTCAGGGCCCATGGAGCAAAGGCACCTCGGCCGTACGGGCCTTCGCGTGTCCCGCCTCGGCCTCGGCACCCTCAACTGGGCACGCGACACCGACGAGCAGGAAGCCGCCGACCAGCTCAAGACCTTCTGGGAGGCGGGCGGCACGCTCGTCGACACCGCCGACATCTACGCCGACGGCGGCGCCGAATACCTCCTGGGCCGGCTGACGGACGGCCTCATTCCGCGCGACGACCTGGTGATCGCCACCAAGGCGGGCAGCGTCCTCGAAACGGACCGCCGCGTCGACGGCTCCAGACGCCATCTCCTCGCCGCCCTGGACGCCTCCCTGGAGCGCCTGGGCACCGACTACGTCGACCTGTGGCAGCTGCACGCCTTCGACCCGCACACCCCGCTGGAGGAGACCCTCGGGGCCCTCGACCTCGCGGTCACCAGCGGCCGGGCCCGCTATGTCGGACTGGCCGACTTCTCCGGCTGGCAGCTCGCCAAGGCCGCCACCTGGCAGCTCTGCGCGCCCGGCGTCCGCACCCGTCTGGCCAGTACGCAGATGGAGTACTCCCTGCTCCAACGCGGCGTCGAACGCGAAGTCCTGCCCGCCGCCCTCGACCTGGGCATCGGCCTGCTGCCCTCCTCACCGCTCGGCCGCGGCGTCCTCACCGGCAAGTACCGCAACGCCACCCCCGCCGATTCCCGCGGCGCCTCGGAACATCTGGCGCCCTTCGTCGCCCCCTACCTGGACGAGACGGCGGGCCGCGTCGTGGAGGCCGTCAGCACCGCCGCCGACGGCCTCGCCGTCACCCCTCTCCAGGTCGCTCTCTCCTGGGTCCGCGACCGCCCCGGCGTCGCCGCCCCGATCGTGGGCGCCCGCACGGCGCAGCAGCTCAGAGCGGCATTGTCAGTGGAGACCCTTAGTCTTCCTGACGAGATCCGCCGGGCGCTGGACGATGTATCGGCTCCGGTGCACCACTACCCCGACCACGACTGGAGCACGCTGTGACCACCGACCACCTCGCCGGCGACAACCCGCTCGAGCCGGAGGCCACAGGCGAGCTCGCGCCGGAGGCCACAGCTGAGGAGTGGGCGCCCGCGGCTGGGACGGCTGAGGCGGACGAGGCCGGGGCCGCTGAAGCGGATCGGGCCGGGGTCGCCCAGGCGGGCGCGGACGCAGGCGAGGAGGCAGCGGCAGCCGCGGGCCAGGCGGGCGACGCGGCAGCGGCAGCCTCGGGCCGGGAGAGCACGGAGACAGCAGCCGCGGGCCAGGGGCGCGACCAGGCGCGGGACGGCGCCGCGGAGGACCCCGCGCCGGCTGTGGCCAACCCCCCGGCTCCGACGTCCGGGGCGGCCCCGACGGCCGCGCAGCTGGCGGCGGCCGTACGCGCCGTGGAGAGCGGTGAGCGCCCGGCCGCCTCATTCTTCACCGGGGCCCCGCGCCCGACCGGACCGGCGGCCGCGAAGCGCCCGGCGGCGAAGCCGGCGGGCGCACCGACGGAGCACAGCCGCCCGGGACCGGAGGTGGCCGCCCAGCGCACGGCGACCCCACCGACCGCTCCGCCTGCCGGTCCGGCATCCGCCGCACAGTCGCCCGCCGCTCCCGCTTCCTCTTCCGCTCCCCGCCCCGTCCCGCCGACGGCAGCCGGGCTGGACGGCGTACGGCAGATCCTGACCGAGGGCGGCGCCCCGGCAGCGCTGGCCGAAAAGACCGCACAGGTACTGGGCGAGCGTGCCGCCGAGGCGCTGCGCGCCGACCCCTGGCAGCTCCTCGCCGTACCGGGCGTACGCCCCGACCAGGCCGACGGCTTCGCCCGCGCCCTGCTCGGCCCCGCCTGCGGCCCGGACGACGAGCGGCGCGCCCAGGCCCTGGTCCTGTGGCTGCTGGAACAGGCCGCCGTCGCGGGCCACTCCGCCCTGGAGGCATCCGCGCTGCGCGCCGCGCTGGCCCAGCGGGCCGTGCCCGACCCCGACGCTGCCCTCGAAACAGCCATCACCGAAGGCGCGGTGCTCGTCTTCCAGGACGAACTCGACACCCCGGGCCGCCCCCGCCCCACGGCCGACAGCGACGAGGAGGGCGAGGAAGAACGCCCCATCCAGATCCTGCTCGGCCTCGACCGCTTCGCCATGGCCGAGGAAAGCGTGGCCGACGGCCTGGCCCGGCTGCTCAACACCTTTGAACCGCCGTCCGACGTCGAAGCACCGTCCGGCGAGGAAGCCCCGGGGACCGACACGGAATCGCTCTCCCCCTCCCTCACCGCCTGGACCACCGCGGCAGCCGCCGCCCCCTCTCCCTCCGCCACCGCACTGATCCAGGCCGCCGCAACGAGCGGCCTGGTGACGCACACCGGCGCCGAGGCGGCCCGCGCCGAACCGGCCGCCCTGATCGCCGCCGCCCGCTCCCTGGGGCTCGCGGCCTACGGCGCCACCCACACCGAAAACGGCCGCCGCCGCCTGGCCGCCCATCTCGCCGAGGCCGCCCCCGGCGCACCGGCCGAGAGCCTCGACGCGGCATCGGTGACCGTCTCCGGTCTGCTCTCCGGCCGGGAAGGACCGGGCCGGAACGCCGACGGCGCCCTCGCGCTCGACCTCCTGGTGGTCTTGGACGCCCCGCAACTGGACCTGGAAACCGCCGCCATGCTCGTCGAGTCGCTGGCCGACGGCACCCGGCTGATCCTCAGCGGCGACCCGGCCGTCCTGTGGTCCGCCGGCCCCGGCCGCCTCTTCGCCGACCTCCTCGCGGCCCGCTTCTGCCCCCAGGTGACCTCCCGCACCCCGGACTTCGACCCGATCGGCGAGCTGGTGTCGGGCATCGGCATCGGCGAGCTCAACGAGGTCGAGGCGCCCGGCAAGGAGGTGGTGATCGTCCCGGTGCGCAACGCCGGCGAGGCGGTCCACCGCACCGTCCAGCTGGTCGCCGACTCCGTCCCCCGAGCGCTCGGCATTTCCGCCGACCACACCCAGGTCATCACGGTCGGCCACGGCGGCGCGGCCGGCACCCGCGCGCTGAACACCGCCCTGAAGGAACGCCTCAACCCCGGCCCCGGCCGCTTCGCCGGCTTCGACTCCGGCGACCGCATCGCCTACACCCCGGCACCCGGCCGTACGCTCCCCGGCACCATCACCGGCGCCGACGCCGCCGGCCTCCACCTCGACTGCGACGGCACCGCACTCACCGTTCCCCGCGACCAGGTGGAGGCCGGCGCGCTACGCCACGGCTGGGCCCTCACCGCCCACCAGGCGGTCGGCCGACGCTGGCCCGCCGCCGTGGTCGTCCTGCCCGGCGACGCGGCCGCCGGCCTGACCCGCGCCTGGATCTACACCGCCTTCAGCCGCGGCGAACGCCATCTCTCCGTGGTCCAGGGCGCCGACCAGGCCCTCCCCCGCGCCGTCACCGAGATCCCCGCAAAGGACCGCACCACCCGCCTCCGCACCCTCCTCCGCCTCCAAAACACCGCCCCGGAGTCACCCAGCGAAGGGAATTAATCACACTCCGTACACGTTGCCGTAAAAGGAAGGAAGGCAGGCGGCCCCAAGGCCAAACAATCCACGCGGGCAAGGCCCCGGCCCCGCCGGGGACCGCGCACAACCCACCCCCATACCTCTGCTACCTCTACGAGACGCCCCCATAAAGGCGGGAAACGCACGAGTACAGACGGGAAACGCACGAGGAACGCACCCCGACGGGCAACGGCCGCCTCACCTCACCGCTCCCCGTCAACCGGTCAACCCGTCAGCGTCACCGCTTCCCGCTACCGCCCTCATCATCGCTCCCGATCAAGCGGCTCCAGAAAGTCATCCTCGTCGCCCAGCTCTTCGTCGAAGACCGAGCTGACGTCGAAGCGGCACACCACCCGCTGGGGATCGGCCTGGTCGAACGGCGCGGACAGCCACTCTCCCGGCTCAGCCGGGTCGTCGGCGGCCGCCACCCACAGCGTGGAGTCGCCCTCCTCCAGGCCGAACTCCTTGTGCCGGGTGGCGATCTCGTCCGGTTCGAACTCCCCGAACAGCACCCCCAGCGCCGCATGCACGCTGGTACCGACCACCCCCGCGGCCTCGCCCGAGCCGTTCGACGTCGCTTCGTCGACGGCGTCCGGGTCGAGATCGGCGATGCGCTGCGCCTGATGCAGCAGTCGCTGGGGGTGGGCGACGGTGTAGTCGCGCCGGATCAGCACGCTCAGCGCGCTCGGTTCCTCGGGGCCCGCGTAGGCGGGCAGGGCCTCGTTCCCGGGGATCTCGAAGGGGGTGACCTCGTCGTGGGCGTCGTAGAGCAGTTCGTCATAGGCCTCAGCCGCCGCGGCGAGCTCGTCGAACGCGGCGTAGACGGCCGGGTCGTCCGGCCCCGAGCGGCGTTCGACCGCGTCGAGGTGACGGTCCAGCGCGGCTTTGACCGCCTCTGCGGCGGCACGTACCTCGGCAGCGGAAGGCTGCGCAGCATCAGACATAGTGCAGACGCTATCCGTACCGGGGCCGGTCCCGCACAATAGATGCGATGCCGGAATACGAATTCTGCGATGTGTATGTGCCCCGGGGGGTCTCCCGGTCGGCCGCCACACGCCTGCTGACCGACCATGCCGAGTACGGACACTGGGAGTTGGACCGCCTCCGCCTGAACCCCGACGGCAGCCGCAAGGTACGGCTGCGCCGCCGGATCATCCGACAGCTCCGCGCCACGTGGTGATCACCCGCGTCGCGTGGTGACCCCCGCGTCGCGCAGTGGCCGCCCGCGTTGCGTGATGATCGCCCGCCCGCGCCGCGCCCCATGGTGCCCCCGAGGCGGGCCGCGTGATGACCGCCTGGCTCGCGCCGCGTGGTCCGCTTGGCTGCGCCCCACATCCAGGATCTGCGCCGAGCCCATGATCCTCAGGGCCGAACCCGGTCTGGCGGCCAGGCGTTGCCGGGGCGCGCCCGGCCAGGACCGGGCGCCGTCGCAGCAGAGCGGGCCCCGTGGCGACAGGGGCCCGCTCCATTTTCGGGTGTGGTGCTTCTCGGTCCGCGCTATGTGATCCCCACCATGCGTCCGCGCTGTGCGGTGCGCGCTATGTGGTGCGGATCACCGGCTATGGCACGGATCAACGACGGGCGGGGCGCGCCCGGCGGTAGAGCACGGCGCCGCCGAGCAGCAGTCCGGCGCTGAGCGGTACCGCGTAGCCGATCGTGTCGGTGCCGGTGTGGGCGAGATGCGCGCCGGGCTGCGGGGTGGCGACGATGGCCGTCTTGCCCTGCGTCTCGGTCTGCGGCCGCGTGCCCGGCTCCGGGGACGTGGTCCCCGCGCCGCCGTGGTGGCCCGGCTGCTGCGAGTGGCCCGGTGCCGAGGGGTGCCCCGGCGTCGGGTGACCGGGGTGGCTCGGGTGACCCGGGTGACCGGTGTGGCCAGGCTGGCCCGGGTGACCGGGATGGCCGGGGTGGCCAGGATGACCCGGGTGTCCGGGGTGCCCCGGGTGGCCAGGATGACCCGGGTGACCCGGGTGACCCGGGTGGTGTGAGCCTCCCGGCGACTGGGGGCCTGCTTCGTTGCCGCAGTCGTTGCCGTAGGTCGGGTTCAGCAGGCCGACGACGTTGGCGGAGTTCCCGCACACATTCACCGGTGCGTTGACCGGAACCTGCACGGTGTTGCCCGAGGCGACGCCGGGTGAGTCGGCGGTTCCGCCGTGGGCGCCGGAGCCGCCGTGACTGCCGGAGCCACCCGACTGACCGTGACCGTGGCCGTGGTGACCGCCGCCGTGCGTGCCGCCGTTGGCGCAGTGATTCCCGAACGCGGGGTTCAGCACCCCGACGACGTCGATGGTGTTCCCGCACACATTGACCGGTGCGTCGACCGGCACCTGCACGGTGTTGCCGGATCCGACGCCCGGCGAATTCGCCGCGAAGCCCGACGCCCCGGAATCCGCGTGGGCGCTTCCGGTGAGGGCGGCGAGTACGCCACCCGCCGCCGCGATCGTGATCAGGCCCTTTCTTGCGACCTGTCTCATAGGTTCTTCCCCTGCCTAGTGCCTTACAGGAAAGCGTCCGAGGGAATCCATATGGAACGGCCCCCCGAAGCAGCAATACCCAGGGCTCCGGAATGCACGACATGCATTCCGGAGCCGATCTGGATCAGGCCCTGATTACGGGCCGATGCGCAACGTCAAAGAACGTCAGAACGTCAAGGGACGTCAGAACGTCACTTGTTGATGCAGATGTTGCCGAAGGCCGGGTTCAGCACCCCGATCACGGAGATCGTGTTCCCGCAGACGTTCACCGGGACATGGACCGGCACCTGGACGGTGTTTCCGGAAGCCACACCAGGGGAGCCCAGGGACGCGCCCTGAGCACCCGAGTCGGCAACGGCCAGACCCGCACCGGCGAATACGAGACCACCGGTGATTGCCGCAGCGGCGACGACCTTCTTGATCATTGTTCCTCCTTGTAGGCAATGCGATCCCAGCCGCGGACCGCACTCACTGCAACGAGGTCAGTGCCGTTGAAGCTACGAACACATCGCAGCGTTCACCCGTTTCAGCGAATTCGGTGCGAACGGCAGGAAATCCGCACCGAATACGGCACTGGGCCAGGCACTGGCATTCGACTTCGGCGGGCCGAGATGACCCCGGGCTCCCCGGCCGGGCCTCCGTCGGAAGGATCGGGCCCTCAGCTCTGATCGATGAAGCGGTCCAGCACCCGCACCCCGAACTTCAGCCCGTCCACCGGCACCCGCTCGTCCACTCCGTGGAACATCCCCGCGAAGTCCAGCTCCGGCGGCAGCTTCAGCGGCGCGAAGCCGAATCCGCGGATGCCGAGGTCGTCGAAGGACTTGGCGTCCGTACCGGCGGAGAGCATGTACGGCACGGCCCGCGCGATCGGGTCCTCGGCCTGGAGGGCCGACTGCATGGCCTCGACCAGGGCCCCGTCGAAGGTGGTCTCCAGGGCCTTGTCCGCGTGGACGTCCTCCCGCTTGACGCGGGGGCCGAGGATGCGGTCCAGGTCGGCCAGGAACTCCTCCTCGTAGCCCGGCAGGAAGCGGCCGTCGACATGCGCGGTGGCCTGCCCCGGGATCACATTGACCTTGTAGCCGGCGCCGAGCTGCGTCGGATTGGCGGTGTTCCGCAGCGAGGCGCCGATCAGCTTGGCGATACCGCCGAGTTTGGCCAGGGTGGCGTCCATGTTCTCCGGGTCGAGTTCGGTGCCCAGTGCGTCCCCGAGCTGGTCGAGGAACGACCGCAGCGTCTTGGTCACCCGTACGGGGAACTCGTACCGCCCCAACCGCCCGACGGCTTCGGACAGTTCGGTGATCGCGTTGTCCTTGTGGATCATCGAACCGTGTCCGGCGTTGCCGTCCACGGTCAGCTTCATCCAGTGCATGCCCTTCTGGGCCGTCTCGATCAGATACAGCCGTACCTGCTCGTTGACGGTGAAGGAGAAGCCGCCGACCTCGCTGATCGCCTCCGTCACGCCCTCGAAGACCTCGGGATGCTTGTCGACGAGGAACCGCGCACCGTAGGTGCCGCCCGCCTCCTCGTCGGCGAGGAAGGCCAGCACGATGTCCCGCGGCGGCTTCCGCCCCGTGCGCAGCCGGTCGCGCACGACGGCCAGCGTCATCGCGTCCATGTCCTTCATGTCGACCGCGCCCCGGCCCCAGACGCAGCCGTCGGCGATCTCCCCGGAGAAGGGGTGGTGGGTCCAGTCGGCGGCGTTGGCCGGTACGACGTCGGTGTGGCCGTGGATGAGCAGCGCGGGCCGTGAACGGTCCTCGCCCTCGATGCGGGCGACGGTCGAGGCCCGGCCCTTGTGCGATTCGAAGATCTGCGGCTCCAGCCCGACCTCGGCGAGCTTCTCCGCGACGTACTCGGCGGCGGCCCGTTCACCCGGTCCCGAGTGGTCGCCGTAGTTGCTGGTGTCCATTCTGATCAGGTCCCGGCAGAGGTCGACGACCTCGTCCTCACCGGTGACCGTACGGACCGGCTCGCGAAGCTCGCTCATGCCCGGACCTCGCTTCGCTCGGCCCCGCATGCGCAGGGCTCGCACCTTTCCATGGTTCGCTCGCGAAGCTCGCTCATGCCGAAACCTCGCTTCGCTCGGCCCCGCATGCGCAGGGCTCGCACCTTTCGATGGTTCGCTCGCGAAGCTCGCTCACAGTGCCTCCTCTTGGTTCACGGCCGCGGCGTGCTCCCCCGGGAGCGCGGCCACGGTGGGGGTCCACCGCCATCCTCCCCCTCCTGCCCGCCACGCCCAAGGCCGCAATGCTCCGTACATGTGCTGGTCACAAGCTCGCGTCCGGCGGGATGTACGGGTGATCGAGCACCCCCGAAGGTTTGCTATTGTTTTCTCCGTCGGAACGGCCCAGGCCGGAACGGCAGACACCTAGTCCGGGTGGCGGAATGGCAGACGCGCTAGCTTGAGGTGCTAGTGCCCTTTATCGGGCGTGGGGGTTCAAGTCCCCCCTCGGACACAGAGCGCAGAAGGCGTCACCAGCGGGCCGTGATCACACGATCACGGCCCGCTGTGCTACGTCACCTTGTACACATCAAGCCGTCCGGGCGCCGCTTGAGAATCGCCGCCGGGCTGGGGTTCCCTTGACCCCGTGAGACGCCGATCCCCCCTTCCGCCCGCCCCGCTCCCCCAGCGTGACGGGATCGATCCCGTGCGGGTGCGGTTGCCCGCCGATCCGGAGGGGGCGTGGGGGACGGTCGGGGAGCATCTGGTCGCGCGGTTTCAGGGGGCTCTCGGGGCCGGGCGGGTGGCGGCCATGGTGCGGGAGGGCCGGTTTGTGGGGGTGGAGGGGGTGCTGAGCGGGGACGAGCCGTACGTCGCGGGGCGGTTTGTGTGGTTTCACCGGGACTTTGCGCCGGAGGTGCGGGTGCCGTTCGCGGTGCGGGTGGTGTATCGCGACGAGCGGATCGTGGTGGCCGACAAACCGCACTTTCTCGCCACGACGCCGCGTGGGCGGCATATCACCGAGACCGCGCTGGCCCGGCTGCGGCGGGATCTCGGGCTGCCCGCGTTGCAGCCCGCGCACCGGCTGGACCGGCTGACGGCGGGGCTGGCGCTGTTCGTCGTACGGCCCGGGGATCGGGGGGCGTATCAGGGGCTGTTCGCCGAGCGGCGGGTGCGCAAGGAGTACGAGGCGGTGGCGGCGTACGACGCCGGGGTGGGGCTGCCGGTGACGGTGCGCAGCCGGATCGTGAAGGAGCGGGGGGTGCTGGCGGCGCGGGAGGTGGCCGGTGAGCCCAATGCGGAGAGCCGGATCGAGCTGGTGGAGCGGCGCGGCCGGCTGGGGCGGTACCGGCTGCTGCCGACCACGGGGCGGACCCATCAGCTGAGGGTGCATATGAATCGGCTGGGGCTGCCGATTCTGCATGATCCGGTGTATCCGGTGGTGCGGGAGGAGGGGCCGGGGCGGGAGTCCGGGGATTTCGGGGCGCCGTTGCAACTGCTGGCCAGGAGGCTGGAGTTCATGGATCCGGTGGACGGGCGGGTGCGGCGGTTCGAGAGCGGGCTGCGGCTGGCGGCCTGGGAGGCCCCGGCGCCCGCCGACGAGCCCTCGGCTTCCCTCTAGCGGGGCCCCGTCGCCGCGCTGATATTTCCGTGCGGGGCCGGGAGGGGCGTGTTTACGCTGCCCGGGTTGGCGAGGAGAGGGAGCCCGGGGTGCTGATTTTTGATGCGGATGACACGTTGTGGGAGAACAACGTGATCTTCGAGAGGGTCATCGAGGAGTTTTTGGACTGGATGGTCCTGCCGGGGGCGGAGGGGGCGCCGGAGAGGGCGCCGGAGGGGTCGCCGGAGGGGTCGCCGGAGGGGGCGGATGCGCGGCTCGATCGGGGCGGGGTGCGGGAGTTGCTCGACTCGATCGAGGCGGTCAATGCGGTCACGCACGGGTACGGGAGCACGGTGTTTCTGCGCAGCCTCGGGGAGTGTCTGGCGAGGCTGCGGGGGCGGGCGGCCACGGCCGAGGAGACGGCGCGGATCGCGGGGTGGGCGGCGGCGTTCGAGGCCGATCATGTGGAGCTGATCCCCGGGGTGCCGGAGACGCTCGCGGAGTTGGCGCGGCGGCATGAGTTGCTGCTGCTGACCAAGGGGGAGCGCGCGGAGCAGGAGCGGAAGGTGGCGGCGTCCGGGCTGGCGCGGCACTTCAGGGGTGTGCACATCGTGGCGGAGAAGGATGTGACCACGTATGAGGAGTTGGTGGGCGCCTATGGGTTGGTGCCCGGTTCTACGTGGATGATCGGGAACTCCCCCAAGTCGGATGTCCTGCCCGCGCGGGCGGCGGGGCTGAATGCCGTCTTCATTCCGAACGACAACACCTGGGTGCTGGAGCACGGCGAGCTGGATCCGGCCGATGAGAAGGTGTTGCGGCTGGCGGCGTTCGGGGAGTTGGTGAAGCACTTCTGAGGCGGGCCGTCTTCCGGTGGTGAAGGATGGGCCCATGGCGACCCTTCTCGCGTTTCATGCGCATCCCGATGACGAGGTGCTGCTGACCGGCGGCACGCTGGCCCGTGCCGCGGCGGAAGGCCACCGTGTGGTGGTCGTGGTGGCCGCCGACGGTCTCATGGGGGCCCGGCCGGCGGAGGGTGAGCCGCCGCGGATGGCGGAGCTGCGGGCGAGTGCGGCGGCGCTGGGGGTGGCGCGGGTGGTGCACCTCGGTTATGCGGACAGCGGGCACGGTCCGGTGCTCTTTCCGGATCCACCGGACCGGCCGCGGTTCGTCCGGGCGGATCCGGAGGAGGCGGCCGGTCGGCTGGCGGCGGTGCTGCGGGAGGAGGGGGTGGATGTGCTGCTGAGCTATGACGCCAACGGGGGCTACGGCCATCGGGACCATGTCAGGGTGCATCGGGTCGGCCGGCGGGCCGCCGCCCTGGCCGGGGTTCCGCGCGTGCTGGAGGCCACCGTGCCGCGGGACGTGGTCGAGCGGCCGGTGCGGCTGGTGCGGGCGTTGCGGATTCCGTTCCGGTACGAGGAGGCGGCGTTGCGGGGCCGCTTCAGTGCGCGGCGGGAGATCACCCACACCATCGACGTCCGGCGGTTCGCGCGGCAGAAGCAGGCCGCGCTGGCGGCGCATCGGTCGCAGGTGGTGGGGACCGGCCGGCTGGCGCCGGTGATGCGGGCGCTGGTGCGCCTGCCGGTCCCCGTCTTCGGGCTGCTGCTGGGGCGGGAGTGGTTCGCGGAGGTGCCGCGCCGGGCGGCGTAGGGCGCTACATCGGTTCGGTGGTGGTCAGTTCGCCGTCCTCCAGGGCCAGCCAGCGGGTGATGCCGAGGTCGCGCAGGAACGGCAGGTCGTGGCTGACGACCAGGAGGGCGCCCTCGTAGGACTCCAGGGCCGTGACGAGGCGGCGGACGGAGGCCATGTCGAGGTTGTTCGTCGGCTCGTCCAGCATCAGCAGCTGTGGCGCCGGTTCGGCCAGCATCAGGGCGGCGAGGGAGGCGCGGAAGCGTTCGCCGCCGGAGAGGGTGGCGGCGTGCTGGTCGGCGCGGGCGCCCTTGAACAGGAAGCGGGCGAGCCGGGCGCGGATGCGGTTGTTGGTGGCGTCCGGGGCGAAGCGGGCGACGTTCTCGACGATGGTCAGGTCGTTGTCGAGGACCTCCAGGCGTTGGGGGAGGAAGCGGTGGGGGACGTGGGTCAGGGCCGTTCCCGACCGTGGCGGGATCTCGCCGGTGAGGGTGCGCAGCAGGGTGGTTTTGCCGCAGCCGTTGCGGCCGGTGAGGGCGATGCGTTCGGGGCCGTGGATCTGCAGGTGGGCGTGGGCGCCGGAGCGGAGGGTGAGGTCGTCGAGGGTCAGGACGGTGCGGCCCGGGGGGACGGCCGTGTGCGGGAGGTCGATGCGGATCTCGTCATCGTCGCGGACGGCTTCGGCGGCCTCGTCCAGGCGTTCCCTGGCTTCCTTAAGGCGTTCGGTGTGCAGGATGCGGTGTTTGCCGGCGGATACCTGGGCCTCCCTCTTGCGCTCGTTCATGACGATCTTCGGTTCGCGTTTGGTGGCGCTCATCTTGTTGCCGTAGCGGACCCGGCGGGCCAATTTGACGTGGGCGTCGGTCAGTTCGCGCTTCTGGCGCCGGACGTCGGCCTCGGCGACCCGCATCATGCGCTCGGCGGCCTCCTGCTCGACGGCCAGGGCCTGTTCGTAGGCGGTGAAGTTGCCGCCGTACCAGTGGATCTCTCCGGCGCGGAGGTCGGCGATCCGGTCGACGCGTTCGAGGAGTTCGCGGTCGTGGCTGACGACCAGGAGGACGCCGGACCAGCCGCCGACCGCGTCGTAGAGCCGCTCGCGGGCGGTGCGGTCGAGGTTGTTGGTGGGTTCGTCCAGCAGCAGGACGTCCGGGCGGCGCAGGAGGAGCGCGGCCAGGCGGAGCAGGACGGACTCGCCGCCGGAGACCTCGCCGATGGTGCGGTCGAGGTCGAGGGCGGACAGTCCCAGCTGGTCGAGGGTGGCGCGGGCGCGTTCCTCGACGTCCCAGTCGTCGCCGATGGCGGTGAAGTGCTCCTCGTCGGTTTCGCCGCGCTCGATGGCGTGCAGGGCGGCGCGGGTCCCGTCGATGCCGAGGGCCTGGTCGACGCGCAGGTGGGTGTCGAGCGGGGCGTGCTGCGGGAGGTGGCCGACCTCGCCGGCGACCCGCACCCGGCCCGCGGTCGGGGTCAGTTCGCCCGCGATCAGCTTCAACAGGGTGGATTTTCCTGCCCCGTTGAGGCCGATGAGGCCGGTGCGGCCGGGGCCGACGGCGAGCTGGAAGTCGTCCAGCACGGGGGTGCCGTCGGGCCAGGCGAAGGTGAGGTCGGTGCAGGTGAGGGAGGCGGTGGCGGAGGTGGGGCGGGGTTTTGACATACAGGTCTCCTGGTGCGCGGGGCGGGGTGTGGGGACTGCGCAGGGAGACACCGCGGGAGATCGTCGTCGGGTGCACCGGGGTACGCCGTGCAGGCGGGCCGTGCCGGAGGGGCAGGCGGCCGTGCGGGTACGCCGAGGTCGCGGACGGTCGGCCGTGCGATGCCGGGGCGCTGCGGCGATCCGGATGCGGATCGCGGGCGCGGGGCATATCGCGGGGCGCGGTGTCTCAGGACCTCAGACGAGCAACGGCCTTCTCCTGTCGGGGCGGTGGCGCCGTGGCGGCGCGCTGGAACCGGTGATGACCGTACGCGCACCGCCACCAAAACGCAAACGCTATTTTCGTTGCGTTTGCCGTGGGTGCTACGGAGCGGGGGTGCGCGGTCGCAGCCGTACGCGCGCCGGGCCGGTCGCCTGGAGGGTGATCCCGGCCGCCACCGGCACCTCCTCGTCCACCGCCTCCAGTTCGTACGCGCCCAGCAGCGTCGCCAGCGCCAGGACGGATTCCAGCATCGAGAAGTGCTGGCCGATGCAGGCGCGCGGGCCGCCGCCGAACGGGAACCAGGCGTAGCGGTGGCGGGCCGCCTCGCGGTCGGGGGTGAAGCGGTCCGGGTCGAAGCGTTCCGGGTCCGGCCACAGGTCCGGGTGGCGGTGGGTGACCCAGGGCGCGACGACGACATCGGCGCCGGGCGGGACGGTGTGGCCGCCGATGGTGGTGGCCTCGACGGCGCGGCGGCTGATGACCGGGGCCGCCGGGTACAGCCGCATGGCCTCCTTCAACGCCCGCGTCAGACAGGGCAGCCGCTCCAGTTCGGCGGCCGTCGGGGGGCGCGGGGTGCCGCCCGGTGTGCCCTCCCCCAGGACGCGGTCGATCTCTTCCTGGACGCGCCGCTGCTCCTCGGGGTGGCGGGCGAGGAGGTGGAGGGTGAAGGCCAGGGAGGTCGCCGTGGTCTCATGGCCGGCCAGCAGGAAGATCAGGACCTGTTCGCGCACTTCGGTGGCATCGAGCGAGCCGTCCTCGTCGTTGGCGGCCTCGGTGAGGAGGGTGAGCAGGTCGTCGGCCGCCGGCTCGCCCGCTCGGGCCGGTTCGGCCGTCGCGGTCGGCCCGGTCGCCGGGCGGCGCTCCGCGATGATGCGGTCGCACAGGGCGTTCAGCTCGTCGATGGCCGCGCGCGCCTTCCGGTTGCCCGGGGTGGGCCACTCGCGCGGGATCTTCACGGGCACGTAGGCGCGCCGTACGACATAGGCGTTGATGACCGGAGCGCAGCGGTCGATGGCGTCCACCGCCGCGTCCGCATCCGTGCCGAAGAGGATGCGCGAGACGGTGCGCAGGGCCAGCCGGTTCATTTCGGGGACGAGGTCGACGGTGTCGTCGGCGGCGGTGCGCCAGCGCGCGGCGAGGGCGTCGGCCTCGGCCGTCACGGCGGTCGCATAGCCGTCGACGCGGCGCTTGGTGAACAGCGGCTGCACCAGCCGCCGCTGCCGCAGGTAGTCGGCGTCCTGGCTGGTGAGCAGGCCGTTGCCGAAGCTCTGGCGGACCTCCTCGTACAGCGGGTGGTCCTTGCGGAAGGCGGCGGCCTCGGAGGCGAGGACCTGCTGGACGGCCTCGGGGGCGAAGACCGCGTAGAACACGCTGCGCAGACCGGGCGGGCCGGCCTCCAGGCGGACCACATCGCCGTGTTCGCGCCGGGCCCGTAGGAAGGTGCCGAGGGAGTCGCGGCGCAGGTCGAGCATCGAGCCGAGGAGGGGGAGGCCGTCGGGGCCGGGGATGGTCATGGTCATGGCGGATTCCTGTCCAGTTCGTGTCCGGACAACGCGTCGGAGGCCGGGCCGGTACGGCACGTAGCATGGGCCGGATGATCAGCAAGCGTTCCGGCCGGGCGGCCGCCGAGGCCCCCTGCCGTGTCACCGTCTGCCGCGGCTGCTGCTGCGGCGATCCGGCCAAGATCCCGGGTGTCGACCACGGCGCACAGATTCCGCGGCTGCGCGCGGCGCTGGAGGGCGCGGCGCCGGTCCGCGCTTCGGAGTGCCTGGACGTGTGCGACCAGGCGAATGTGGTGGTGGTCCAGCCGTCGGCGGCGGGCCGGGCCGCGGGTGGGCGGCCGGTGTGGCTGGGGCTGGTCAACGACGACGACGCGCTGGCGGACATCGCCTCCTGGATACGGGCCGGGGGCCCGGGGCTCGCCGATCCGCCCGGGGTGCTCGACCTGTACACGATCACCGTGTCGCGGCGGGTGCGGGAGGGGCTGGAGGGGTAGCCACCCGGGCGGTGACCGGCGCCGGTATCGGCGCGCAATACCGACGCGCAATACCGGCGCGCGACGATTACCGGAGTCTTACGGGACGTGTCACGGGGCGGGACCGTCCTCCCCTCCGGTCCTCCGGTGGTGTTGGCTGGAAGCATGACGTCCCCTGCGTCCCCCCGGCCCTCCGCGGCCGCGCCCGCCGCCGCCCCGCCGTCCGCGCAGATCCCGCCGCACGGGCCGCCGCGCCGCGTGCTGGTCGTCGAGGACGATCCGACCGTCGCCGAGGTGGTGACCGGCTATCTCGCCCGTGCCGGGTACGTGATCGAGCACGCCGCCGACGGGTTCGCCGCGCTCGACCGGGCCGCGGCCTTCCGTCCGCATCTGATCGTCCTCGATCTGATGCTGCCGGGCATCGACGGCCTGGAGGTGTGCCGTCGGCTGCGCCGGGCGGCCGACGGGCCCGCCGTCCCGGTGGTGATGCTGACGGCGCGGGGCGACGAGGCGGACCGGATCCTCGGGCTCGAACTGGGCGCGGACGACTATGTCACCAAGCCGTTCAGCCCCCGGGAGCTGGTCCTGCGGATCGGCTCGGTGCTGCGCCGCGCCGAATCCGCGCCGCCGGCCGCGGCGCCCTCCCCCGTACTGCGCTGCGGCGACCTCACCGCCGACCCCGGCGGCCGCCGGGCCGACCGGGCCGGGCACGAACTCGCCCTCACCGCCCGCGAGTTCGACCTGCTGGTCTTTCTGATGCGGAACCCGGGGCAGGTCTTCTCGCGGGAGGAACTGCTGCACCGGGTGTGGGGGTGGGAGTTCGGGGATCTGTCGACGGTGACGGTGCATGTGCGCCGGCTGCGGGAGAAGATCGAGGACGATCCGGCGGCGCCGGCGCTGGTGACGACGGTGTGGGGATCCGGCTATCGCTTCGATCCGGCGGGAGGCGAGCCCCGGGCATGAAGGACTTCCTGGTCATCGTGGCTCTGGCCGCGCTCGGCGCGGCCGTCGTCGGACTGCTCGCCGCGCCCGCCGTACGGGTGCTGCGGCGTCGTTCGGTCGCGCTGTCGCTGTTCGCGGTGGCGGCGCTGGCGGTGGCCGCGATGGCGGCCGGGACGGTGGCGGTCGCGCAGGCGATGTTCCTTTCCGGGCATGACCTGGGCGTGGTGATGGCCGTGGTCGGCGTCTCCGGGGTGGTGTCGCTGGCGGCCGCGCTGCTGTTCGGGCGGCGGATCGCCAAGGGCAGCCGGGAGCTGGCGCGTTCGGCCCGTACGGTCGGTAGCGAGGGCGGGTTCGTGGCGCCCGACGAGCCGCCGACGGCCGAACTCGCCGCGCTGTCACGGGCGTTGGAGGAGACCAGCGTGCGGCTCTCGGAGGCCCGGGAACGGGAACGGGCGCTGGACACCGCGCGGCGCGAGCTGATCGCCGGGATCTCGCACGATCTGCGGACCCCGCTCGCCGGCCTCCGGGCGATGGCCGAGGCGTTGGAGGACGGCGTCGCGGAGGACGCCGGGCGCTATCACTCCCGGATGCGGGTCGAGGTGGACCGGCTGGCGGCGATGGTGGACGACCTCTTCGAACTGTCCCGTATCCAGGCCGGGGCGCTGACGCTGACGTTGTCGCGGGTGTCGGTGTACGACCTGGTGGACGACGCGCTGGCGGGGGCGCGGCCGCTGGCGCGGGCGAGCGGGGTGCGGCTGGTGGACGGCGGGGTGGACCCGCTGCCGGTCCGGGTGGACGCCCAGCAGATCACCCGCGTTCTCGGCAACCTGCTGGTCAACGCGATCCGGGCGACACCGGCGGACGGCAAGGTGGCGGTCAGCGCGCGGCCGGAGGGCGGCCGTGTGGTGCTGGCCGTCCAGGACAGCTGCGGCGGCATCCCGCCGGAGGACCTGCCACGCGTCTTCGACACGGGCTGGCGGGGCGCACCCGCCCGTACCCCCCGCCCGGACCAAGAGGGCGGAACCGGGGCCGGCCTCGGGCTGGCGATCGTACGGGGCATCGCGGAGGCGCACGACGGGCGGGCCACCGTGCGCAATGCAGGGGCGGGGTGCCGGTTCGAGGTGGAACTGCCTGCGGCGGACGGCGCCTAGGGGTCAGTGGACGGCCGTCCGTGCCTCCGCCGCGGCGAGCGCTATGGACTCTTGGACCGTGTCCAGTGCGGCTGCCCTTTCCTGGTCGGTCATACGGGCCGGGGCATGGGTGACCACGGGGCTGAGGACCTGGTAGCCGACGAACTCAAGCATGCCGCGGTGGATGTGGAACAGGAAGTCGTCCATCGCGCCGAGGGCGCCGCCGGGCTGGAACGACTCACCGGAGCCGCCGGTCGTGAACAGCAGCATCGCCCGCTTCCCGGCGAGCGCCGCGTCGCCGAAGAGGCCGTACTCCCCGCCGAAGACCGCGCCCATCACGAAGACGCGGTCGACCCATCCCTTGAGGATGGCGGGCAGCGAGAACCACCACAGCGGGAACGACAGCACCAGCAGATCGGCGGCGAGCAGCCGGTCGAGATGGGCCTTGACGACCGCGTCGAGCGTGCCGTCCTTGACCGCGCGCTGCTGCTCGGCCTGCGGCTTGAAGTGGCCTTCCACCGGCCCGAATTCCTCGCGGCCGAGGGTCGGGGCCCAGGCGTCGGAGTAGAGGTCGAGGACGTCGACCCGGTACCCGGCATCGCGCAGGGCCTGGGCCGCGGTGGCCATCTGGGCGGTGCTGAACGAATGGGGCTCGGGGTGGGCGTGGACGATCAGGGCGGTGGGCGCGGCATCGAAGGTCGACATGAGAGAATCATATCGACGTATCGCGATGCGTCAATGGGATATGCGGTCGCCTGCCGGTGTCAGAGGGCGGTGCCGATCGCTCGTGCCACCTGCGCCAGCCGCTCCTCGTCCCGCCGGTAGTGGGTCCACTTGCCCACCCGGGTGGGACGCACGAGTCCCGCCCGTTCGAGGGTGCTCATATAGCTGGAGACGGTGGACTGCGCGAGTCCCGACTTCGCCTGGATGTGGGTGACGCACACACCGACCGTCCGGCGGTCAGCGATCGGTTCGTACGCGCCGAAGTGCGCCTCGGGGTCCTTCAGCCACTGCATGATCTGGAGGCGGGCGGGGTTGCCGAGGGCCTTGAACACCTCGATCAGATCACCCGATCCCGGTGCCGACCCCGGTGCCGGTGCCGATCCCGCCGTCGCGGCCATGAGCCACCTCTCCCGTCAGACACTTTCGAAAACGCTTCGACACTCCACGGTATCTCGATGGGTGATCCGCGTCCGTTCCGAAGCCAGGGCCTGTCCGATGGCTAAGGGTCGGAAAGGCCCTAGTCCCGGCCCTTGTGCACCCACAGCGGATGCTCGCGCCGGGCCCACTCCGCGTCCACCGAGCCCGTGCGCATCCCCCGTCGCGCCTCCGGGTCGCCGAAGGCCATCCAGACGTGCCCGGCGACGACGATGATCACGGCGAGGGCGAGCCAGTCGTGGACGAAGGTGGCGCCGGTACGCCACATCAGCGGGGCGAGGTGCGTGAACCACATCAGCAGGCCGGTGGCCATCATCACCAGGACGGCGCCGGCGATCCAGGCGGCGTAGAGCTTCTGGCCGGCGTTGAACTTGCCGGCCGGGCGGCCGGTACGGCGGCGGCGCAGGGCGGAGTGGAGCCAGCGGCGGTCGTGGGGGCCGTAGCGGTTGAGGCGGGTGAGGTCGGCGCGCAGGGCGCGGGAGGCCAGGCCCAGGAGCAGCGGGACGGGCAGGAGGATGCCGGACCATTCGTGGACGGTGACCATCAGGGCGCGGCGGCCGACGAGTTCGGCGAGGAAGGGGAGGTAGAGGCAGGCGGCCGTGAGGATGCAGATCGTCAGCAGGGTGGCGGTGGTGCGGTGCACCCAGTGTTCGGCGGGGGTGAAGCGGGGGATGCGGGCCCCGGGGCCCGTGCCGCCTCCCGTGCCGCCTCCGGTGGCGGCCCCGGAGGCGCCGCCGGGATCCGTGGTGCGGTCAGCTGGTCGGGGCATCGTCACGTCCGTTCGAGCGGCCGACCCAGGCGTC
Source organism: Streptomyces gilvosporeus (assembly GCF_002082195.1). Classification (GTDB taxonomy): domain Bacteria; phylum Actinomycetota; class Actinomycetes; order Streptomycetales; family Streptomycetaceae; genus Streptomyces; species Streptomyces gilvosporeus. Next base: position 2,385,022 of record NZ_CP020569.1, read on the forward strand.
GACGTCGTAGCCGCGTTCTTCCCAGAAGCCGGGTTCCACGCGGTCGGTGACGGTGATGCCGGAGAGCCATTTCGCCGATTTGTAGAAGTACATGGGGGCCACGTAGAGGCGGACCGGGCCGCCGTGGTCGTGGCCGAGGGGTTTGTCCTGCATGCGGAGGGCGACCAGGACGTCCGGGCGGCGGGCCTGGGCGAGGGTGAGCGATTCGCTGTAGGCGCCGTCGAACGAGGTGAAGCGGACGGCCTTGGCGCGGGGGCTGAGGCCGGCGGCGTCGAGGAGGGTGGCGAGGCGGACGCCCTCGAAGGGGGTGCCGGGGACCCGCCAGCCGGTGACGCACTGGACGTCGTGGACGATCCGGGTCTGCGGGAGGCGGTGCAGATCGGCGAGGCGGTAGGTGGTGGGGTGGCGGACCAGGCCGTCGAGGGTGAGGCGGTAGGTGTGCTCGTCCTTGTGCGGTACGGATCCGGTCACCGAGTAGTAGCGGAAGCCCCCGCCGGCGGGGAGCAGGCCGGAGAGGCCGGTGGGGTCCTTCTGGGCGGCGGCGCCGATGGTGTCGTCGTACGCACGCTGGAGGACGGGGCCGGCCGCGATGCCGGCGGCGCCGGCGGCGAGCATGCCGAGCACCAGGCGGCGGCCTACGGGGGCGCCGCGGCCGTCGATGCCGCGGCCGTCGGTACCGCCGGCGTCCGCGGCATGGGGCGGAGTTGCGTCGTCCTTGGTCACCCCCCGATTCGAACACCGGACGGCGGCCGGGGCCAGTGTCCCGGTCCCGGCGTCAGACTTTCGTCATGGGTCCGTCCGCACCGCGGTCAGCACCCCTCGCTCCCGCAGTGTCCGCCTCCCTCCGCCGGCAGGTCGAGGGCGGGGTTGCGGTCGAAGAAGCCGGTGGGGCGCAGGGTGAAGCCGCAGCGGTCGACGGGCATGATCGGCCAGTCCTCCAGGCGGGGGAGGTGGGTGGGGCCGAAGGTGTGCCAGAGGGTGAGTTCGGTGGCGAGGAGGGATTCGCCGGGGCGGGACCAGGCGAGGACTCCGGCGCCGCCCGGGTGCTGGTTGGGGTAGTCGCCGTCGGGGAAGCGGCGTTCGGGGCGGGTGGCGGTGACCCACAGGTGGCGGGTGCCGTAGCCGACGCGGCGGGCGGCGGCGGAGCCGGGGCGGGCGAGGAGGGTGGGGCCGGGCTGGGGGACGAGGGTGTAGGAGACGGGGCGGCCCATGCGGTTGTGGGCGGCGGGGTTGGTGATGGCCCAGCGGCGGCCGGTGGTGGTGTCGGCGAGACGGCCCGCTTCGGCGGAGTCGGCGACGGGGGTGGTGCGGGTGGTGAAGGCGTTGCCGCGCGGGTTGTCCGGGCCCGTGGGGAGCGGGACGACGTCGATCTCCTCGACGGTGTTGGCGTGGCCGTCGACCGCCGGGTCGAGGCGGGCGCAGAAGAGGTGCTGGTGGAAGGGTGCCTGGAGGCCGGGGGCGATCTCGGTGGCGTGGCCGGTGTGTTCGCCGGGGGCGCTGGCAGTGGTCTGCACCAGGCCGGTGGACTTGGCCTCGAACTCGATGGTGCCGTCCTGGTAGAGGTACCAGTAGAAGGCGTAGTCGTAGTTGCCGAGGGTGGTGATGAAGGAGATCACCAGGCGGCGGGAGCGGCGGCTCTCGGCGGCGAAGTCGGCGAACATATTGGTGTGTTTCCACAGGAGGCCGTGGTCCTCCTCGTGGATGCAGATGGCGTTCGGCAGCGTCTGCGGGGCGCAGTGGTCGTCGGCGACGACGGCGTCGACGTAGCGGATCTCGCCGAGGCAGTCGCAGCCCAGGCGCAGCGCGTTGGCGTTGCGGCCGAGGGTGTATTCGCCGACGTCGAGGTAGCACACCCAGTTGCGGGTGGCGTCGGGGTCGGCGTACGGGACGGCCATTTCGGCGAGGGAGGCGCGGTGCAGTATGGGGCGCAGCCGGTCGCCGTCGCGGTGGGCTATCTGGTGCAGGACGAGGCCCTCGCGGGCGTTGAAGTCGAGCCGTAACTGCCAGTTCTGCCAGGTGAGGACCGTTCCGTCGAGGGTGAAGGAGGGGCCGTCGGGCTGGGTGATGTCGAGGGGTTTCAGGTCGGTGCGGGACGGGCCGGTGAACTGGGGCTCGTAGCGGCCGCATTCGGCGGGGACGGGGACGGGGCCGGTGTCGATGAGGCGGAGGACGCGGGCCTCGGTGAGGTCGACGTCGGCGACCAGGCCGGCGACGGGGTGGGCGAAGGCGTTGTCGGTGGTCTCGCAGCGCAGGAAGGTCAGGGAGCGCAGCATCCGGCGGCCGCGTTCCTCCTCGATGGCGAAGTTGCCTGCGGCGAGCGGCGCGCAGACGGCCAGTTCGGTGTCGGTGATCCCACGGTCGGCCATGGCTTTGCGCCAGCCCGGGTCGGCCTTGACGATCGCGTCGCAGCGCTCGTACTCCTCGAAGAGGATCGGCGGTTGGCCGTCGGCTTCGGGGTCGAGGGGGCGGTGGGTGAGCACGGTGCGGGCGGTGACGTCGACGAGGGCTTCGTGGCCCTGTCCGGTGGCCGGTTCGAGGAGGGTGACGCGCAGCCGGCGGGCCACGGGGTGGCCGGGGCGGTGGGTGGTGACGGTGTGCCGGTCGGGTTCGTCGAGGAGGACGAGCGGGTAGCGGGTGGTCTCCCCGGCCAGTCCGGCGTCCTCCAGGACGGTGCGGGCGGTGGTGATCTCGTCAGCGGTCAGCGGGTCGAGGGGGTGGGAGGTCATGGTCAGTTCTCCTCGTGCGGGGCGGAGGCGGTGGCGGGGGTCGCCGCGCCGGCCGCCTTGTCCAGCTGGAATGCCTCGTTGCCGAGCCCGATCCGGGCGTGCAGCTCGGGCTGTCGGGCGCGCAGCACGCGCCCGTGCACGAGGCCGACGGCGGCGGCGATCCCGATCAGGGAGGGCAGCAGCCAGGTCAGTACGGAGCCCTGTCCGGCGGAGACCAGGACGTCGAAGTCGGTGACGGCGTAGCCGAGGACGACGAGCAGGGCGAGGGCGGCGAGGGCGGCGCAGAGCAGCCGGGGGGCCTGGGCGCGGCCGGCGCCGCGGCGGACGAAGAAGACGATGACGGCGAGGGAGGCGGTGGCCATCAGCAGGATCACGCCGATGGCGCCGACGTTTCCGGCCCAGGTGAACAACTGGAGGACAGGGGCGGTCGGGTCGCCCGCGGGCTTGTCGTCGGCGACGGCGAAGGCGGTGACAACGAGGAGGGCGATGACGGTCTGGAGGAGGGAGCCGAGGGCGGGGGCGCCGCTGGCCTTGGTGGTGCGGCCGAGGGGGCCGGGCAGCAGGCCCTCGCGGCCCATGGCGAAGGCGTAGCGGGCGACGACGTTGTGGAAGCTGAGCATCGACGCGAAGATCCCGGTGACGAAGAACAGGTGCAGGACGTCGACGAAGACGGTGCCCAGGCGTGGTTCGGACAGGGCGAAGATCAGTTGCGGGCCGTACTTGCCGGCGGTGGCGACGACGTGGTCGGGGCCGGTGGCGACACCGATGAGCCAGGAGCTGAGGGCGAAGAAGACCGCGACGATGCCGACGCACAGGAACATCACCCGGGCCACGACGGTCCCGGGGCGGCTGGTCTCCTCGGCGTAGACGGGGGCCTGTTCGAAGCCGACGAAGGCGGTGACGGCGAAGGCGAGGGTGGTGCCCAGGCCCGCGCCGCCGAGGGTGGCGGGGTCGAAGGCGTGCAGGGACAGGCCCTGCGGTCCGGGCTGGGCGGCGAACGAGGTGTCGAAGACGACGATCATGGCGACCTCGATGCACAGGAGGACGCCGAGCACCTTGGCGTTGAGGTCGATCTTCAGCGCGCCGAGCACTCCGGTGACCGCGACGGCCAGCAGGCCGGGGATCCACCAGGCGACGGTGAGCGAGAAGTGACGTTCCAGCAGGCCGGAGACCTCGAAGCCGAACATGCCGTAGATGCCGCACTGGAGGGTGCTGTAGGCGGCGAGGGCGACGAAGGAGGCACCGGCGCCGACGGTGCCGCCCAGGCCGCGGGCGATGTAGGCGTAGAAGGCGCCGGCGTTGTGGACGTGGCGGCTCATCTCGGCGTAGCCGACGCTGAAGAGGGCCATGACGGCGCCGAGGATGACGAAGAGCAGCGGCTGTCCGACGATTCCCATGACCTGGTAGGTGGTGGCCATGACGCCGGCGACGACCATGAGGGGTGCGCTGGCGGCCAGTACGGACAGCAGCAGGCCCGGTGTGCCGATGCGGTCGGCCCGCAGGGCGCGTTCGGTGCCCTTGAAGGTGCGGATCTGGCTGTCGGGGCCGGTGGTGCGCCCGGGTGCGGCGGGGGCGGCGGCGCTGCTCGTCTTTCCCGTACTGCCCATCGGCATGGCGGGGTTGTCCTTTCCGGGGCGTGGCGTGTGGTCAGGTGGCGGCGAAGGCGGTGGCGCGGGCGGCCTTGAACGCCTTGAGGGCGTCGCGGCCGGTGTAGGACCAGGGTTCGGGGGTGACGTGGGTGCCGATGCGGTGGAAGAGCGCGGCGGCCTCGGCCATCCGGCCCTCGTGGAACTTGGCGTGGGCGAGGAAGTTGAGGTCGACCTTGGAGCGGGGGTGGCCCTCGCCCTCCCATTCCAGCCACCAGTCGAAGGCGGCCTTCATGGCCTGGCGGGCGCGGCGGGTGGACCAGTGGCCGGCGGCGTCGGGTTCCAGGCCGTGGGCGGCCAGGACGCGGTGGCGCTCGGCGTGGGCGATGACGGGGAGGACGGCCAGCGGGGAGTCGGCGGGGGCCTGTTCGGCGGCCCAGGCGGCGAAGTCGTAGACCTGGTGGAGGGGGTCGTCGCGGTCGCCCTGCTGGAGTTCGGCCAGGCAGGCCGTCATGAGGTGGTGGGCGTGGTGGTGGTCGGGGTGGCGGGCGCGGATCTGGTCGAAGGACTGCTCGCGTTGGTCGACGGTGCCGGTGTGGCGGGCGAGGAGGAGGGCGCCGAGCCAGGGGGTGGGGTCGTCGGGCAGCATCCGGGCGGCGGTGCGGCAGGCCGTGGCGGCGGCGTGGATGCTGTCCTTGTCGGCCAGGGCCAGGTGGACGGCGGCGCAGGCGAGCAGGGTGGCGGCGTCGCCGCTGTCGGGTTCGGCGAGCTGCCAGTCGCGGGCCCAGGAGGCGCAGCCCGGTACGGTGCCGAGGACGGTCAGCCGGTGGCCGCGCAGGTCCCAGTCGGTGCCGGTCTCGGCGATCAGGGTGCGGACCTCGCCCCATCGTCCGTGGGTCAATGCCGTGACGGCCGGGGCCAGTTGGGTGTCGTCGAGGCCAGGGGTGAGGACCGGGGCGTCCTTGCGGCGGGAGCGTCCCAGCGGGGGTGGGGGCGGACTCATGGACCAGGGGACTCCAGGCCGCGCTGCACCGTTCTGCCACCTCGCTGTGTGTCGTCGTGCCGGGCCGGTCGTGGCGTGTCGCCGCCGGCGGGGGTGGACCGGTCTGCGCGCGTAGCGCGCGGCGGACGTGGTCTGGTCCACTGTGAAAAGGTCACGCACAGCAAACCGTTCGACACAGCGCCGCGTCAAGGGCGGCCGCGGATTGGCCGGATTGCCCAACTCCCCTTCCGGCAAACGGTATTGACCGCCCGGCAGCCGGAACCGGCGGTGCCGGGCCGGGCGGCCGCGGCCCGGCACCGGCGGCCGCGGGCGCCCGCGCGTCCCGTCAGGCGACCGCTCCGGCCGCCGCCCGTCCCGCCGTACGCCCCGAGAACAGGCAGCCGCCGAGGAAGGTGCCCTCCAGCGAGCGGTAGCCGTGCACCCCGCCGCCGCCGAACCCGGCCACCTCGCCCGCCGCGTACACGCCCGGCAGGGGCTCGCCGCCCTCGGTCAGCACCCGCGAGGACAGATCGGTCTCCAGGCCGCCGAGGGTCTTGCGGGTGAGGATGCTCAGCCGTACGGCGATCAGCGGGCCGGCCTTGGGGTCGAGCAGGCGGTGCGGGGCGGCGGTGCGGATCAGCCGGTCGCCGAGGTACTTACGGGCCCCGCGCATCGCGGTGACCTGGAGGTCCTTGGTGAAGGGGTGGGCGATCTCCCGGTCGCGGGCGACGATTTCGCGGCGCAGCGCGGCCTCGTCGATCAGCTCGTCGTCGGTGAGCGCGTTCATCCGCCGCACCAGGGAGGTCAGCGAGCGGTCGACGAGGAAGTCCGCGCCGTGGTCCATGAACGCCTGCACCGGGCCCGGGGCGCCGGAGCGGGCGCGGGCGAGCACCTCGCGGATGCTCTTGCCGGTCAGGTCCGGGTTCTGTTCCGAGCCGGAGAGCGTGAACTCCTTCTCGATGATCTTCTGGGTGAGCACGAACCAGGTGTGGTCGTGGCCGGTGCGCATGATGTGTTCGAGGGTGCCGAGGGTGTCGAAGCCGGGGAAGAGCGGGACCGGCAGCCGCTTGCCGTGGGCGTCCAGCCACAGCGGGGAGGGGCCGGACAGGATCCGGATGCCGTGCCGGGGCCAGATGGGGTTCCAGTTCTCGATGCCCTCGGTGTAGTGCCACATCCGGTCACGGTTGATGATCCGGCCGCCGGCCTCCTCGGTGATGCCGAGCATCTTGCCGTCCACATGGGCCGGCACCCCGGACAGCATCCGCTCGGGGGCCTTGCCGAGCCGCTCGGGCCAGTTGGCCCGGACGAGGTCGTGGTTGCCTCCGATCCCGCCGGAGGTGACGATCACGGCCTGGGCGCGCAGCTCGAAGGCGCCGGTGACCTCGCGGCTGCTGGGTTGGCCGCGCTCGGCGTCCGAGGGCGCGAGGATCTCCCCGCTCACGGTGTCCACGCTCCCGGCGCTGCGCGACAGCGCGGTGACCCGGTGGCGGAAGCGCAGGTCCACCAGGCCGCGGGCGGCCCCGGCCCGCACCCGGCGGGCGAACGGGGCGACCAGGCCCGGTCCGGTGCCCCAGGTGACGTGGAAGCGGGGGACGGAGTTGCCGTGGCCGGTGGCGTCGTAGCCGCCCCGTTCGGCCCAGCCGACGACGGGGAAGATCCGTACGCCCTGGCGGTGCAGCCACGCCCGCTTCTCCCCCGCGGCGAAGTCGACGTACGCCTCGGCCCACTTGCGCGGCCAGTGGTCCTCGGCCCGGTCGAATCCGGCCGTACCCAGCCAGTCCTGCCAGGCCAGTTCGCGGCTGTCGTGGATGCGCAGCCTGCGCTGTTCGGGCGAGTCCACCAGGAACAGGCCGCCGAAGGACCAGTGCGCCTGGCCGCCGAGCGACTGCTCGGGTTCCTGGTCGAGCAGGATGACCTTGCGTCCGGCGTCCACCAGCTCGGCGGTGGCGGCCAGTCCCGCCAGCCCCGCACCGATCACGATCACATCCGCGTCGTACGCCATCTGCGCTCTCTTCCGCTCTCGTCACCGGAGCCTGCCGGCCGCCCCGGCCGCCGTGACGGTCACGATCCTCAGCGTGGCGGACCATGCCGTCAACCCTTTGTTACCGGGCGGTATGCGCGGGTGCGCGCAAGAATGGGGGGTGTTGAGGGCCACCCCGGGCAGCCGCCGGATGGCTGCTCTCAGGCGCAATCCCCCGCTCCGCGCGATACGAGGTGTGCGACGTGACGGTGATTCTGCTCGCCCTTGGGGCGGCCTGTTGTCTGGGACTGGGCTTCGTGCTCCAGCAGGAAGCGGCGCAGTACGCCCCCCAGAAGGACTATCTCTCGCTGCGGCTGCTGCTGGACCTGGTGCGGATGCCGCGCTGGCTGGCCGGTATCGCGCTGATGGTGACGGGGATGGCGCTGGGCGCGCTGGCCCTGGGGATGGGTGACATCACTCTGGTGGAGCCACTGCTGGCCACCAATCTGCTGTTCGCGATGGCGCTGGCCCGGCGGCTGAGCGGGCAGCGGCTCGGGCGCAGCGGGTGGGCCGGGCTGTGGCTGCTGGCGGGCGGGGTGACGGCGTTCATCGTGGCCGGGCAGCCGCACGGCGGCGCCGGCGAGACCGGGCGGCCGGCCCAGTGGCTGATCATGGGCCTGGTGCTGGGCACCGCCCTGGTGCTGGCGGCCGTCGCCAAACGCGAGCGGACGCACGTCAGCCTGGAGGCGGCGCTGCTGGGTGTCGCGGCCGGGCTGCTGTACGGGCTTCAGGACGCGCTGACCCGGATCAGCGGCGAGCGCTTCGGCCAGGGCGGCTGGGGCGGGCTGCTGTCCACCTGGCATCCGTACGCCATCGTCGTCCTCGGCGTGACGGCCCTGGTCATGGTCCAGAGCGCCTTCGAGACCGCCCCGCTGCGGCTGTCGCTGCCCGCTCTGACGGCCGCCCAGCCGCTGGCCGGGATCGCCTGCGGGGTGGGTTTCCTGGGCGACCAGCTGCGGGTGACGACCGGGGCGCTGGCCTGGGAGGCGGCCGGGATAGCGGCCGTGGTGGCGGGGATCGTCCTGATCGGCAGCCATCCGGCCATGCCGCCCGGGGCCGGCAAGGCCGACCCCGTACGGGAGTTGCAGCCACGGTGAGGCGCCCCCATCGTCAGGTGGGGGCGCCGCTTCGCTGCGCTTTGCCTGGGCCCCACGTTTTCGGCTTTCCCGCCGTGGGGGGTGTTCGCCGTTGCGCCTGCGGCGGGCGTTGCCTCCCCCAGCTAACGCTGGGAGGTGCCCCCAGCGCGGGGCTGTCCGGCAGCGGCACCAGCCCTACACGGCTCCGCCGCTACGGCCCGGCACCTCCCCGTTGGGGTGGGGAAAAACGGTGGGGGTGGACCAGCGGCCTTTCCCCCTCCCACCGTCGGGAGGGGACGCACCGGAGGACGAAGTCCGCAGGGGCGGCACCGCGGCCGACAAACCACCCCCGCCCGCCGCAGGCGCAACGGCGAGAAACACACCGCGGCGCCGCAGACAAAAACGTGGGGCGACACCATGGAGGGCATGACGGATCACGACATGCCCCCTCGGCAGCCCCTCGACGCCGACGAAATGCTCGACATCGTCGATGAGAACGATCAGGTCGTGGGCCAGGCGCCGCGCGGCGAGGCGTACGCCCGCCGGATGCGCCACCGCTGCACGTTCATCCTGGTCCTCGACGCCGAGGACCGGATCTTCGTCCACCGCCGCACCCCGCGGAAGCTCGTCTTCCCCTCCCACTACGACATGTTCGTGGGCGGGGTGGTCGGCGCCGGCGAGAGCTACGACCGGGCGGCGCTGCGCGAGGCGGAGGAGGAGCTGGGCGTACGGGGGCTGCCGCAGCCGGAGCCGCTGCTGAAGTTCCTGTACGAGACGGACGAGCACACCTGGTGGTCCGCGGTCTATCAGGTGCGCTGGACCGGGCCGGTCGACCCGCAGGCGGCGGAGATCGACTGGTACGCCTTCCTGACCGAGGAGGAGCTGGCCCGGCGCCTCGTGCAGTGGCCGTGGACGCCGGACGGGCTGGCGGCGTACCGGGAGCTGCGGGAGCGGCAGGAGTTCCCGGAGGGCTCCCCCGAGGACCCCCGCGCGGCGGGCCGTTAGGGTCGGGATCATGATCCTCTCCGACGGGCTGCGGTCGATCGGCGCGGCCGTACGGCTGTGGCTGGCGCCCTCGCGGGTCCGCGAGGAGGGCAGCACGCCCGACTACCGCTTCTCGCTGGCCAACGAGCGCACGTTCCTGGCCTGGCTGCGGACCGGGCTGGCGCTGCTCGCCGGCGGTTTCGCCGTCGACCAGTTCCTGCCCCGGCTGCATCCGGCGGTCCGGCTGACCGGCACGCTCGTGCTGCTGGTGGCGGGTGCGCTGTGTGCGCTGCGGGCGGTGAACCACTGGGTGCGCTGCGAGCGGGCGATGCGCCGCGGCGAGGATCTGCCGCTGTCGCGCTTCCCGTCCGTGCTGGCCCTGGGGGTCGGGGCGCTGGCGGTCGTGATGGCCGTCCTCGTCGTGCTGGGACGGATCGGCTAGCGATGGGCGAGCCGCGGCGCGACGGCGCACGGGACCGGGCCCCGGCGGGCGGCCGGGATGCCGGGCTCCAGCCCGAGCGCACCCGGCTGGCCTGGCGGCGTACGACCCTGGCCTGCACGGTCGTCATCCTCCTGGCCGGGCGGCGGCTGCTGGCCGGCGGGGCCGCGGGGCCGGTGCGGGCGGGCCTGGCGGCGCTGCTCGCGCTGGTGTGGGTGGCGTTCGTGGCGCTGGCCCACCGCCGGGTCCGCGAGCTGGCCGCCGCCCGGCGAACGCCCCTGACACCGCGGATCGCGCTGTCGGCGGCGGGCTGCACGGTGGCGCTGGCCGCCTTCGGGGTGACGATAGCGAGCACACACTGACCCGCCGCGACTCTTGGGAGAGCACCTGTGGAAGCACATGTGGAGGCACCTGTGGAGGCACCTGTGGATGAGCCGTATCTGACCGAACTGGCCACCGGCGTCCATGCCTTCATCCAGCCGGACGGCGGCTGGTGTCTGAACAATGCCGGCTTCGTCACCGATGGGGACACCACCCTCGTCGTGGACACCGCCGCCACCGAACACCGGGCGCGGCTGCTGCGGCAGCGGATCGCACAGAGCGGCGCCGCCACGCCACGCATGGTGGTCAACACCCACCACCACGGCGACCACACCTACGGCAACGGCGTCTTCGCCCCGGAGGCGACGATCATCGGCCATGCCGCCTGCCGCCGGGAACTGCTGGCCGCGGGCCGGCAGCTGCATGCGGTCTGGCCCGAGGTGGAGTACGGCGACATCCGCCTGACCCCGCCCACGGTCACCTTCACCGACGAACTGTCCGTGCACGTCGGCGGCATCGAGGTCCGCCTGCTGCACCCGGGCATCGCGCACACCCCCGGCGACACCGTCGTCTGGCTGCCCGAGCAGCGCATCGTCTTCACCGGGGACCTGGTCTTCCACGGCGGGACGCCGTTCGTCTTCATGGGGTCGCTGTCCGGTTCGCTGCGGGCGCTGGAGCTGCTGCGGTCGCTGGATGCGGCGACCGTCGTCCCCGGGCACGGCCCGGTGACCGGCCCCGAGGTGTACGACGGGATCGAGCGCTATCTGCGGTACGTCGACCGGCTGGCGCGGGAGGGCCGGGCGGCCGGGCGGACGCCGCTGGAGGCGGCACGGGAGGCGGACCTGGGGCCGTTCGCGGAGCTGGCCGAGAGCGAGCGGCTGGTGGCGAATCTGCATCGCGCGTATGCGGAGCTGGCGGGCGCCGAGCCGGGGGCGCCGCTGGATGCGCTGACCGGGTTCGGCGAGATGGTGGCGATGAACGGCGGGATTCCGATGGCCTGCCACGCGTGAGGAGCACGCGGGACGGGCGGGTGGCGGGGCCCGCGTGACGGACGCCCCACGGGCGGGCACTGGACTCCATACCGACTAGTCGGCATGATCGGGGCAGCGGTCGATCGGATGACCGTCATGCCGTCGTCATGCCGTACGGAGGACAACGATGACCCAGGGCACCCCGCCCCCGCAGGACGCGGACCGGGCCGAACCCCCCGGCCTCGACCTCGCCCGACTGCGCGCGCATCTGGACCGGGAGCGGCCGGGCCTGGCCGCCGGGCCGCTGCGCGCGGAGCTGATCGAGGGCGGGCGGTCCAATCTGACCTATCGCGTCACCGACGGCGTCTCCTCCTGGGTCGTGCGCCGCCCGCCGCTGGGGCATGTGCTGGCCACCGCGCACGACATGCGGCGCGAACACCGCGTCATCAGCGCGCTGCACGCGACGCCGGTGCCGGTGCCCGAGACGCTGCTGCTGTGCGAGGACGAGGCGGTGATCGGGGCGCCGTTCTATGTGATGGAGCTGGTCGAGGGCACGCCGTACCGCACGGCGGCCCAGCTGGCTCCGCTCGGGGCGGAGCGTACGCACGCCGTGGTGCTGTCCCTGGTCGACACCCTCGTCGATCTGCACGCGGTGGACCCGCAGGCCGTCGGGCTGGCCGACTTCGGGCGGCCGGAGGGCTTTCTGGAGCGTCAACTGCGGCGCTGGGGAAAGCAGTTGAGCGCCTCGAAGAACCGCGAGCTGGCCGGGATCGACGAGCTGCACGAGACGCTGGGCCGGCGGCTGCCCGCCTCCCCCGCACCGGCGGTCGTCCACGGCGACTACCGGCTGGACAACGTGCTGGTCGGTGCCGACGACACCATCAAGGCCGTCCTGGACTGGGAGATGTCCACGCTCGGCGATCCGCTGACCGACCTCGGGCTGCTGGTGATGTACAGCCAGGACCTGGGCCTGGCGCAGTCGCCGGTCAGCACCACGAGCGGCGCGGCCGGGCACCCCTCCCCCGCCGAGCTGATCGAGCGCTATGCCGCCCGCTCGGGCCGCGACACCTCCCACATCTCCTGGTACACCGCCTTCGCCTGGTTCAAGCTCGCGGTGATCCTGGAGGGCATCCACTACCGCTTCACGCTCGGCCAGACCGTCGGCGCGGGCTTCGACCGGATCGGCGAGCTCGTCCCCGTCTTCATCGACCACGGACTCACCACCCTCAAGGAAGGCTGAGACACCATGGACTTCGCATTCGACGCCCGTACGGAAGAGCTGCGCGAGCGGCTGCTGACGTTCATGGACGAGCATGTGTATCCGGCCGAGCAGACCGCCCACGAGCAGCGGGCGCAGCTCGCCTCGCCGTGGGACACCCCGGCGGTCGTCGAGGAGCTGAAGGCCGAGGCCCGGCGACAGGGGCTGTGGAATCTGTTCTTGCCCGACGCCGAGCACGGCGCCGGGCTGACCAACCTCCAGTACGCCCCGCTGGCCGAAATCACCGGCCGCAGCCCGCAGTTGGCGCCCACCGCGCTGAACTGCGCGGCGCCGGACACCGGCAATATGGAGGTGCTGGCGCAGTTCGGCAACGAGGCGCAGCAGAAGCAGTGGCTCCGGCCGCTACTGGCGGGCGAGATCCGGTCGGCGTTCGCGATGACGGAGCCGGAGGTGGCGTCGTCGGACGCGACCAATATCGAGACGCATATCGCGCGGGATGGCGACGACTACGTCATCAACGGCCGCAAGTGGTACATCTCCGGGGCGATGAACCCGCTGTGCCAGATCTTCATCGTGATGGGGAAGACGGAACCGGACGGCGCCGACATCCGCCGCCAGCAGTCGATGGTGCTGGTGCCGCGCGACACCCCGGGCGTGGTCGTCAGGCGCGCCATGCAGGTCTACGGCTACGAGGACCACTACCACGGCGGTCATGCCGAGGTGCTCTTCGAGGACGTCCGGGTCCCGACGGCGAACCTCATCGGCGAGGAGGGCGGCGGCTTCGGCATCGCGCAGGCGCGGCTCGGGCCCGGCCGGATCCACCACTGCATGCGGCTGATCGGGATGGCGGAGCGCGCCATCGAGCTGATGTGCCGGCGGGCGGTGTCGCGTACGGCCTTCGGCAAGCCGCTGGCGCAGCAGGGGGTGGTCCAGGGGTGGATCGCCGATGCGCGGGTCGCGGTGGAGCAGCTGCGGCTGCTGGTGCTGAAGACCGCGTGGCTGATGGACACCGTCGGCAACAAGGGCGCGCACACCGAGATCCAGGCGATCAAGATCGCCACCCCGCGGACGGTCGTGGACATCCTCGACAAGGCGGTCCAGCTGCACGGCGCGGGCGGCGTCAGCCAGGACTTCCCGCTGGCCGAGCTGTGGGCCGCGGCGCGCACGCTGCGTCTGGCGGACGGGCCGGACGAGGTGCACCAGCGGTCGCTGGCGCGGCGGGAGATCAAGCGGTACCTCTAGCGGCGGGGCAGCTACGGCCGCAGGGCCCGCAGCAGGAGGTCGGCCAGGTGGTCGGCGACCTGCTGCGGGCTGAGGGGGCCCTCGGGCCGGTACCAGGTGGACAGGTGGTGCACCGACCCGAAGTGGTAGTCGACGACCAGGTCGGCGGGGGTGGCCGTGGAGAACACCCCGCTGCGCTGGCCCTCCTCGATCAGCGCGCGGAACCGCTCGTGGTAGCGCCGCCGCTCGGCCCGGACCTGCTTGTTCTTCTCCGGGCTGAGGTGGTGCATGGAGCGGAAGAAGATCGACGCGTCGTCGAGGTTCTCGATGGTGGTCACGACGACGTCGGCCGCCGCCTCGCGCACCCGCTGCTCGACGGGTGCGTCGGCGTCGGCGAACGCGTCGAGGCGCTCCTGCTGGAGGCGCAGCACCCGGGAGTACACCTCCTGGAGCAGGTCCTCCTTGGAGCCGAAGTAGTGGTAGAGGGCGCCCTTGGTGACGCCGGCCGCGTCGACGATCTCCTGGACGGAGGTGCGGTCGTATCCCTGCTCGGCGAAGAGCCGGGTGGCGGTGGCCAGCAGCCGTCGGGCCACCGGCTTCGTGCCGCTGCCGTTGTCGCCGTCCCTCGTGCCGGCCATCGCCCTCACCTGTCCTTTGTGCTCGTACGCCGTGGCCTGCGCCGTCATCCGCGCCGGCGCAGCTCCCGTCGGAGGATCTTGCCACTCGTGGTCTTGGGAAGCTCGGGCAGGATCTCCACCACGCGGGGGTATTTGTATGCCGCCAGCCGTTCCTTGCAGTAGGCGGCCAGATCGGCGGGCTCGGCGGCGGTCCCCGGGCGCAGGCTGACGTACGCCTTGACCGATTCGCCGCGGTAGGCGTCGGGCACGCCGACGACCGCCGCCTCGCGTACCGCCGGGTGGGTGTAGAGGACGTCCTCGACCTCGCGGGGCCACACCTTGAAGCCGGAGGCGTTGATCATGTCCTTTTTGCGGTCGACGACATAGAGCCAGCCGTCGGTGTCCATGAAGCCGATGTCGCCGGTGCGCAGTTCGCCGTCGGGGATCGCCGCGGCGGTGGCGTCCGGGCGGCGCCAGTAGCCGGGGACGACCTGGGGGCCGCGGACGGCGATCTCGCCCGGTTCGCCGAACGGCACCTCGGCGCCGTGCTCGTCGAGGATCCGTACGACGGTGTCGGGGCCGGGGACGCCGACGGCGAGGGTGCCGGAGACCTTGTCGACGGGGGCGCGCCGGCCCGGCGGGACGGTGGCGCAGGGGGCGGTGCATTCGGTCAGGCCGTAGCCGTTGTGGAGGTAGGGGCCGAGGGCGGTGTGGAACGTCTCCACCAGGGCGGGCGGCAGCGGGGCTCCGCCGGAGGACAGGGTGTGGAAGGACGCGAAGTGGTCGCGGCTGACGTCCGGATGGGCCATCAGCGCCATATAGGCGGTGGAGGGGCCGACGGTGAAGGCCGGGCGGTGTTCGCGGAAGGCGTCCAGGACGACGCCCGCCTCGAAGCGGTAGGCCAGGGCGAGGGTGCCGGCGCCGGCGATACAGGCGGCCAGTTCGCAGACCATGCCGGTGATGTGGAAGAGGGGGGCGAGGGCGAAGTAGGTGGCGCCGTCGGGCAGGCCCAGGCCGGTGCGCTGGCGTTCGGCGTTGTAGCTGATGTTGCCGTGGGTGTTGGTGGCGCCCTTGGGGGTGCCGCTGGTGCCGGAGGTGTAGCTGATCAGGGCGAGGTCGTCGGCGGCGAGGTCCGGGTCGGCGGGCACCGCGCGCAGGTGCTTGGCGGTGCGGGCGACGGCCAGCAGATCGTCGGCGCCCTCGCGCGGCCCCGGGTTCCCGTCGCGCAGCACCCGGGCGTCGTTGCGCGTCTGGAGCCCGGCCTCGTGGGCGGTGAGCGCGATCCGTACGGACGGCGTCGCGGCGGCGGTGGCGCGCAGGAAGGCGTCCCAGGTGTGGTCGGCGCAGATGACGGCGGTGACCTCGGCGTCGTCCAGGATGTGCCGCATCTCGCCGGCTTTGTACATGGGGTTGACGGGCACCACGACCCCGCCGGCCTTCCAGACGCCGAGCAGGGCGAGGACGAAGTGCGGGCTGTTCTGGAGCATCACCGCGGCCCGGTCGCCGCGGGTGAAGCCGCGGGCGGTGAGGTGGGCGGCGAGGGAGTCGGAGAGGGCGTCGGTCTCGGCGTAGGACAGCCGCGCGTCGAAGTAGGCGAGCGCGGTGCGCTCCGGGGCGCGGCGGACGGCCGCCCGGAAGGCGTGCAGGGGCGAGGGCGGCGGCTGGACGGGGGCCCGCTGGGCCTCGCTGAGCTGTGCCAGCCACGGTTTGTCCTGGTAGGAGATCACCGGGCGTCCCCTTCGCGCTCCTCCAGCTTCTGCTGGAGACGGTTCATCGCCGTCAGCCAGCCGTCGGGGTCGGTGGCACGGGCGGCGTAGTAGTCGGCGGCCTCCGGGTGCGGCAGGACCAGGAAGCGGTCCTCGGCCATCGCCGCGAAGAGCGCGTCGGCGACGGCGGCCGGTTCGATGGCGGTGGGCGCGAGGACGAGGTCGCCCGCGGCCCCGGTGGCGGCCAGCATGTCGGTGCGTACGCCCTGGGGGCAGATGGCGTGCACCCGGAGGCCGCGGTGGCGGTAGGTCAGCGACAGCCATTCGGCGAAGGCGTAGGCGCCGTGTTTGGTGACGCTGTAGGGGGCGGCGCCGACCATGGTGAGCAGGCCCGCGGCGGACACCGTGGAGACGAACCGGCCCGCGCCCCGCTCCAGCCACGCGGGCAGCAGCTCGCGCGCCGCCCGCACATGCGCCATCACATTGACGTCCCAGGCCAGCTCCCAGGCGTCCTCGGGCGCCTCGGGTCCGCCGCCGGTGCCGACGCCGGCGTTGGCGCAGAAGACGTCGATGGCGCCGCCGAGCGCCTCGCGGGCGGCCGGGACGATGCCGGAGGCGTCGCCGGGGACGGCGAGGCCCCCGATCTCCGCCGCGATCTCCTTGGCCCTGGCCTCGTCCAGGTCGTTGACCACGACCCGGGCGCCCTCGGCGGCGAACCGGCGGGCCAGCGCGGCGCCGATCCCCCCGCCCGCTCCGGTCACGACAACGGACTTGTCCCGTACGGCTGCCACGTGGTGTCTCCCTCGGTCGCGCTGACTCGACCTCGGCAGACTAACCAGTCGGTATGTGAGAGGGAAAGACCTCGCGCCCGCTCTCGGCCACGCCCGGGAGGAGATTCACCCCTCGTGACGGCCGGGTGCGTTCCCGTAGCCGCCCGGGCGCGTTAGCGTGCTCACGACACCTGGCTCGGTCCGTTCCCGTATCCCGATCACGGAGGTGTGCGCATGGCTCTGTCGCGACGCGTTCTGCTGGGCGGACTGGCGGCCACCGGCGCGGTCACCGGGGCCGCGGCCCCGGCCCACGCGGTGCCGGGGACGGCCCCCGGCACCCGTCCCCCCGTACGCACCGGCTTCGACCGCCTCCGCGCCGACGGCTACCGCCTCCTGGACGGCCAGAAGGTCGGCATCGTCACCAACCCGACCGGAGTCACCCCGGACGTCCGCCACATCGTGGACGTGCTGCACGCCGACGACCGGGTCCGCCTGACCGCCGTCTTCGGCCCCGAGCACGGCTTCCGGGGCACCGCGCAGGCCGGCGGATCACAGGGCCGCTACGACGACCCGGCCACCGGGCTGCCGGTCTACGACACCTACGACAAGAGCGGCCGGGAGCTCGCCGGCATCTTCACCGAGTCCGGTGTGGACACCCTCGTCTTCGACATCCAGGACGTCGGCGCCCGCTTCTACACCTACATCTGGACGCTCTACGACTGCATGGTCGCGGCCGTCCTCGCCAAGAAGCGCTTCGTGGTGCTCGACCGCCCCAACCCGGTCACCGGGCGGGCCGCGACCGGCCCCGTACTGCACAGGAAGTACGCCTCCTTCGTGGGCCGCGAGCCGATCTCCCAGGCGCACGGGATGACGGCGCTGGAGCTGGCGCTGCTGTTCAACGGCGAGTTCGTACCGCGAGCCGCCGGGCGGCCGGTTCCGCTGACGACGGTGGCGATGACCGGCTGGCGGCGCGCGGACTTCTTCGACGCCACCGGGCTGCCATGGGTGCCGCCGAGCCCCAACATGCCCACCCCCGACACCGCCCTGGTCTACTCCGGCACCTGCCTGTTCGAGGGCACCAACCTCTCCGAGGGGCGCGGCACCACCCGCCCCTTCGAGCTGCTGGGCGCCGACGGCATCGACGCCCGCTGGGCCGCGGCCGCGGGCGAACTGGGCCTGCCCGGCGTCCACTTCAGAGAGGCGTATTTCGCCCCCACCTTCTCCAAGTTCCAGGGCAAGACCGTCGGCGGCGTCCAGCTGCACGTCCACGACCGCGCCGCTTTCGACCCGGTACGCACCGGCATCGGCCTGCTGGTGACGGCCAAACGGATCTGGTCCGGCTTCGCCTGGCTGCCCGGCCACGGCATCGACCATCTGACCGGCTCGCCGACGGTCCGCACGATGATCGATGCGGGCGCGGGGACCGACGAGGTGGTGGCCTCCTGGCAGGAGGAGCTGCGACGGTTCCGCAGGGTGCGGCGGCGGTATCTGCGGTACGCGTAGGCGGATGCCTGCCGGAGTCCCAGGGGCGCGAACCGGGGCGAGTCCGGGGCCGGTTCGGCGTGTAGGCGAGGCGTCGGCGGCCTGTCGGTGGCGTACGCGAGACTGGCGGCAGGCCGGTGCCCGGCCGTACGGCTCCCGACCGGGCCGCTCACCCGACTTCTCGGAGGTTCTCCATGACCACACCTCTGGCCGCCACCCTGGACGTGCCCGGCGCGCGGCTGCACTACGAGGTGCGCGGCCGCGGGCCGGTGCTCGTCCTGATACACGGCGGCGCCGGGGACGCCGGGGTCTTCCACGAGATCGCCGGGCCGCTCGCCGAGCATTTCACCGTGGTGGCGCCGGACCGCCGCGGCCACTCCCGCAGCCCGCTCGTCCCGCCCGGCGGCACGCCCCGGGTCGCCGAGCACAGCGACGACATCCACCGGCTGATCGGCGAGCTGACCGACGAACCCGCGCTGGTCTACGGCAGCAGCTCCGGCGCCGTCGTCGCGCTGGACCTGCTCGCCCGGCACCCGGAGCGGGTGCGTACGGTCCTCGCCCATGAACCGCCGGTGCTCGGGCTGCTGCCGGACGCGGCGGCCTACCGGCGGCTGTTCGACGAGGTCCGGGCCACCCACCGGCGGGAGGGCGCCGCGGTGGCGATGCGGCGGTTCCTGACGGGCGTCGGGCTGGTGGACGACACCTGGGAGATGCCGCCGCTGTCCCAACTGCCGCCGACACTGCGGGAATTGATGGAGCGGATGGCGGCCAACGAACCGTTCTTCCTGGAGCATGAGCTGACCGAGATCACCGCGTACGAGCCCGATACCGACGCGCTGCGGAAGGCGGCGGGCCGGCTGCTGATCGGCGTCGGCCGCGACTCCACCGGGCAGGCGCCCGGCCGCATGGGCGCCGCGCTCGCCGACCGGCTCGGCCTGGAGGTCACGGAGCTGCCCGGCGGGCACACGGGCTACGTGGAGGACGCCGGCGCGTTCGCCGCCCGGATGGTGGAGCTGCTGGGCGACGGCGGGCTCACGGCCTGAGCCACCACCGCTCGCTCTCCCAGGACAGCGCCTCCCACAGGCGGTTGAGCGGGTGGTCGGGCCCGTAGGCGTCCCGCTCACCGCGCCGGGCGAAGACCCCGACCAGCACCTCGGTGCGCGGCCCGACGTCGCCGACGATGTCCAGCATCCGCAGCCCCGCGGCCTCCGGGAGCCGGCCGTCCGTGGCCGCGTCCCCGATGCCGCGGGTGACCAGCATCGCGCCGCTGACCACCCCGGAGCGCAGCAGCTCGAAGCCGTAGTGGGCGGCCTCTATCTCGGCGGCGACGGTCAGCTTCTGGCGGTAGTCGGGGCCGTACCAGGAGGTCAGAAAGCGGCCTATCAGACCGCCGGTGGAGATCACCAGCGGCAGCCCGGGCAGGTCCCCGGCGCCGAAGGAGCGGCCGGGGAGACGCTCGGGCGGCAGGTTCGTCAGCAGGGACAGTCCGCTGCGGCGCCACTCCATCACCTCGTACGGCGCCAGCTGCTCGCGCTCCTGCCCCTCCGTCACCACCACGCTGCCGCAGACCACGTCCAGTTCCTTGGAGCGGAGCCGGTCGAAGAGATCGCCGGTGCGGACATGGGTGACCTTGAGGTCGACGCCGTCGCGTTCGTACTCCTCGCGCAGGCGCTCGACGGCGTCCAGGAGGAAGCCGAGGGTGTAGCGGGTGGTGCCGACGGACAGCGTGCGGCCCAGCCGGCGGCGGGCGTGGTGCACCCCGTCCGTCCAGTCGCCGAGCGTCCGCCGTGCCAGGTCGACGAGCGCCTCACCGGTCGCGGTGAACAGGACGTCGCGTCCGCGCCCCTGTTTGAGCACCAGTTCCTCGCCGCACAGCGCGGCGAACGTACGGTTCATGGTGTCCAACTGCTTCTGCACGCTGGACTGTTCACGGCCCAGCCGACGGGCGGCGCCGAGCGCGGTGCCCTCCTCGCGCACCGTGATCAGGGTGCGCAACTGGTCCATGGTGGTGTCGAGCAGCTCCGGCGGATACTGCAACGGACCCTCCAAGGCCATGCGCCCCCACCCGCTTTCCCGCTCCCCTGAATTCAACGGCTCAGCAGCATAGCCCCCGAAGGAAAACCGATCCGGAGGCCATGGGGGGCGGTATGCGGCAGGTCCCGGGCGCGCGCCCGGGACCTGCCGCATACCGAGGTCATCTCACCGGTGGGCGGGGAATTCCACCACCTGCTGATAGGTCGGACGGTTCTGCCAGCTGATGGTGGCGTGCGTCAGACCGCCGACCGCGCGGTGGATGATCGCATCCGCGCACCACTGGTCGCCCGCCTTGCAGTTGTCGTCGCCCGGGTAGACCTGCTCGGCCGTCTGGGCGGCGGCCTGCCGCAGGGTGTCGAGCAGGGTGTCGCGGCAGGCCGAGAGCTTGCCGTTGCCGCAGTACCGCTCGGCGAGCGGGCCCTTGACCTGCTCGCCGAGCACCGAGCGCAGGTCCTTGTCCGCGTAGCTCCACCAGCCGTACTGGAAGGCCGAACCGGCGTGCGCCCCGGTGGGGCCGTGGCCGGCCGACGGGGACTCGTCGATGGCCAGGTTGGAGGTGAGGGCCTGGTAGAGGTCGCCGCCGAGGCCCGGTTCGAAGGTGGCCACGATCATCCGCGGCCACCAGGCGTCCATCAGCCGTACGGCGTCGGAGTGGGCGTAGGTGTGCGAGCCGGGGGTGGTCTCGTGGCGCTGGGCGCCGTCCTTGCGCCAGGCTTCCAGCTGCTGCACGGCGGTCTGGAGCGCGGGGTCGCCGATGGGTTTGCTGCGCAGCACCCGCAGCATCTCGGGCAGGACGTCCTCGCCGCGCAGATCGGTCACGGCGGCCTCGGCCATCGCCCGGGTCAGCGAGGCGCGGGTGACGCCGCCCTCCTTGGTCAGCGCGCGCACCCGGTCGTCGAGCAGATTGGCGCGGTGCACGGTGCCGTTGCCGAAGCCGGCCGAGTCGTAGTCCTCGGCCTGCTTGTTGTTCCAGGAGACGTAGTAGTCCTGGTCGACGGACTGCGGGTGCTGGGCGGGCGGGGTGTAGTCGGTGGTGTTGGTGGCGGGGTCGTAGCCCTTCCAGGCGTAGGCGGGGTCGGCCGCGATGGGCAGTGCCGGATCGACGTCCGGGTTGCGGACCGGGTTGAGGCCGCTGTTGTAGTACGCGATGTCGCGGGAGTCGGCGTAGAACCAGTTGAAGGCGTAACCGATGTGCTGGGCGGCCTTCTTGAACGTCGCGGCGCCGCGGACGTACGAGGGGTCGTTGAGCATCTGGAAGCCGATGATGGAGTCGGCCTCGTGCCGGTAGGTGCTGCGCAGCGCCGTGTAGGCGACGGGCCGGCCCTTGATGGTGGCGCGGTGGGTGACGGTGCCCCACTTGGTGCGGTAGACCCGCATCCGGTACGAGCCGGCGGCCGTCGGGTCGGCGATGGTGGGCTTCCAGGAGTTGGTCCGCTCCAGCTTCTCCATGGGGATGCAGGCGCCGTGGTACCGGTAGGAGGTGGAGTCCTTGGTGGGCTTCGAGCCGTCCGGGTTGCACAGGTCGACGGCGTAGGTGTCGGTGATGTCCTGGCCCGCCGAGGTGGCGCTCCAGGCGTAGTCCTGGCCGCGGCCCAGCTGGACGTACATCCCCACGCCCGCGAAGGAGGCGCCGCGGGCGCTGATGCCCGGCCCCTGGATCTCCTGGAGCATCAGGAGCTGGGGCGCGAAGTAGCCGGTCTGCGGGCCGAAGACGGCGACCGGGTGGCCGCTGGCGGTGTGCTTGCCGGAGACCAGCAGGGCGTTGGACATGCCGCGGTGCTGGGTGGGGTTGAAGCTCCCCTCGGGCAGCACCCCGTCCTTGAAGAGGCCCTGGAGCTTCCGGTACTTCTTCGGGGCCGGGACCGGATCCTGGGGCGCCTTGCCGCCCTTGGCGGTTGCGGCTCCCGTGCGGTCGAAGACCAGCGGTTCGGGGGTGACCGAGCCGGGGTCGGGCAGGGCGGTGCCCTTGGCCTTGGCGGGTTTGACGGCGTACGGGAAGCGCTGGCCGTCGTGCAGGGTCTTGACGGCCTCGGGGTCGTTGCGCTCCCGGAAGGACTCCCAGACCTCGGTGCCCTTCCGCACGCCGTACTTGTGCTGGGCGGAGAGCAGCGCGAGGGCCGAATTCACCTCGCCGCCCCCGCCGTTGCCGAACAGTCCGCCGACGACGGAGGCCAGGGCTATCAGGTCGGTGAGCTTGAAGGGCGCGATCTCACCGGCGTTGGTGACCGCGTCGATGTGCCCGGTCAGAACGTACTCGCCGGGGAAGTAGCGCCCGTTCTTCGACTGCTCCCGGTAGGCGTTGATGCCGTCGACATACGCCTGGGCGTCGGCCATGGCCTGCCTGCCGCGCGCTCCCTTGTGGTCACGGATCGCCTCGACCTGCTTTTGCAGGTCCTGCTCGGTGTACGGGGCCTGCGGGAAGAACTGCTGCTCCAGGCCCTGGTTGGCGGGTGCGCCGCCGGCGAAGGAGGTCAGTTCGCCGCGGCCGATGTGGCGGAAGAGGTCCATCAGCCACAGCCGGTCCTGGCCCGCGGCGTAGCCGGCGCCGAATTCGGTGCCGTAGCGGGTGGTGCCCTTGATGTGCGGGACGCCGGTCTTCTTGTCGCGGGTGATGGTGACGTCGCCGCGGGGCGCGGTGACGTCACCGACCTGGTCCTGGGGGACGCCGAAGGAGGCGTCGTTGAAGAAGTCGGTGAGCGTGCCGTCCGTGAGGTTCTGGTAGCCGCCGGCCAGCGCGCCGTACGGGGCCAACTGGTCGGTGGAGTGCGGCGGGTGGGTGCCGAACAGCTTGTTGCCGAGGATCTGCATCAAGGTGGCATTGCCGGTGGCGCCGGGCGGCAGGATGTCGGCGCACTGCCCCTGGCAGTAGTCGTGGGCGGGGGCACCGCCCGCTCGAGCGGAGTCGAGAGTGGGGGAATTCGGCGCGGCGGCCGCGAGAGGGGGCGGCGCCACGAGCGTGGCACCCAAGGCCAACAGGGCGGCCGCCGCGGCCGCCCTGAGCCTTCCGGTACGTCGTTGCATCCCTGCTCCTCGATGGGGGTCCCCGGCTCCTGAAGAGCCCGGGGGAGGGTGCGCGGGACGTTACCGCCGGTTATGCGTGGCCGGAAGATGAACAACAGTCACCTTTTCGAATTCCCCACAGATGGCCGGGCGACGGGGTGGTGGGCGGCCGGGAGGGTTTGGACCAGTCGGGAGGGGCAGGGAGAGACCGGAAGAGTCCGGAGCAGAGGGGAGGAGAAGGGAGGAGAGCGGAGGAGGCCGACGAATCCGCACCGGAATTCGAGGGATCCAAGCGGAGATCGGCTACGTCCCTTCCCTGTCCAGTCGGGTCCTCCCCACGGAGGTGGGATGAATATGGCCGGTTTCAGAGCGCTCGCCCAACAGGTCCGCAATCCACGGCTCGTGGCAACTCAGCGGCGTACGGCACTGCGCAAATGCCTGGAGCGCTTCGCTCCGTACGGGCATCGCACCACCTGGCACCATCTGTGCACCCGGGCCGGATTCGCGGCCCACGACCGCAGTCCCGATCCCGAGCGGCTGATGGCCGCGCTGGCGGAGCTGGAGGAGGCCCGCACCGTCTGGCTGGCCTACGAGCGGCAGTTCGCGGCCCGGCGGCGCCGCGAGAAGCACGACGGCATCCGCCAGCCCAGCGCCCTCGACGACTGGCACCGGCGCACCTGGGGCGGCTGCGACATCGTGCCGTGCGCCTCGCCGCAGCGGCATCCGGCGGCCCAACTCGCGGTGGTGCTGCGCCGCATGATCGCGGCGATGGAGGCGGGGCGGCCGCGCCGGGACTGCCCGGTGTGTGGCGGGACCCGCTTCGCCTGGCTGCCGGGGACCGCCGACTGCCCGGCGTCCGGGCCCGCCTGCCGGGAGTGCGGAGTGATGGCCCCGGCGTCCGTGCTCACCCCGGAGGCGCTCTCCGCGGCGCGGACCGGCGGCGCGGGGGCGTTCGCCGCGGCCTGAGCCACGGCGTCCGGCCGGCTCCCCCGAGGTGGCCGGGGATCACGGGCATTGTCAGACCCGCATGCCACCATCGGATCATGCTTCAGGTATGTCTCAACGGCGTCCGCACCGCGGCCGATTCCGCCGCGGTGCCCCTCACACCGTCCGCGCTCGCCGATGCCGCCCGGCAGGCGGTCGCGGCCGGTGCGCAGGAGGTCCACGTCCACCCGAAAACCCCCTGCGGCGAGGATTCGCTCTCGCCGCGGGTGGTGGGCCCGGTGCTGGAGGCGATACGGGCGGCGGTGGACGTTCCGGTCGGGGTGACGACCGGCGCCTGGGCCGAATCGGACGCCGGGCGCCGGGCGGAGAGGATCGCCTCCTGGACGGTGCTGCCCGACTACGCCTCGGTCAACTGGCACGAGCCGGGCGCCGATACGGTCGCCGCCGCCCTGCTGGAGCGCGGCGTCGGCATCGAGGCCGGGCTGTGGTCGGGCACCGACGCCGCGGCCCGCTTCGCCCGCTCGCCGTTCGCGCCGCGGGTCCTGCGCATCCTGGCCGAAGTGATCGGCCCCGAGGGCGAATCCGCGCGGCACACCGCCCACGAGCTGCTCGCCGAGCTGACGGCGGCCGGGCACGACCGCCCGGTGCTGCTGCACGGCGCAGACGGCGGCGCCTGGCCGGTGCTGCGGCTCGCCGGAGAGCTGGGGCTGGACACCCGCATCGGCCTGGAGGACACCCTGCTGCTCCCCGACGGCGCTCCGGCGCCCGACAACGCCCGGCTGATACGGGCCGCGAGGGCGCTGTACGACGCCGGCCGCGGGCCGAACGGACGCTCCCCGGCCACCGCACCGCAGCAAACCGGCCAATGACCACCGCCGCACGGGCCACCGCGCCCGGCCCGCCGCGGAGTTCCCCCGCTGCTCGGGCGGCTGCGGGCGGGCGGGCCGCCCGTCCACGGCCTTTACGAACTCACCCGGCAGCTGGCACAACTGTGCACGGGTTGACCGGCCGGTAACACCGTCGGCCCGCACGGTCCGTGTGGCACCCGGGCGGCACGGACGCCGGACGAGAGAGTAGACGCCATGGCCGAACTGCACGATCTGACCGCGCTCGAACAGGCCGCCGGTATCCGGTCCGGCGCGATCTCGCCCGTCGAGCTCACCGAGCACTATCTGGCGCGGATCGACCGGCTGGACGACACCCTCGGCGCGTTCCTCACCCGTACCCCGGAGATCGCCCGCAAACAGGCCGCGGACGCCGAGAGCGAGGCGGCCGCGGCCCGCCGGGAGGGCCGCGAACTCCCACCGCTGCACGGCGTTCCGGTGCCCGTCAAGGACCTCAACCAGGTGGCGGGCGTGCGCTACACGATGGGTTCGCGGGCGCTGGCCGAGAACGTTGCGGCCGTCGACGACCATGTGGCCGCCAAGCTGCGGGAGGCCGGCACGATCCTGCTCGGCAAGACCAACACCCCCGAGTTCGGGCTGCCGTGCTACACCGAGAACGGCCTGGGACCGGCCGCCCGCACGCCCTGGAACGCGGAGTACGGCGCGGGCGGTTCGAGCGGCGGCGCCGGGGCCGCGGTGGCCGGCGGCCTGGCACCGGTGGCGCACGCCAGCGACGGCGGCGGCTCGATCCGTATCCCGGCCTCGCTGTGCGGGCTGT
This sequence comes from Streptomyces gilvosporeus, assembly GCF_002082195.1. Lineage (GTDB taxonomy): Bacteria > Actinomycetota > Actinomycetes > Streptomycetales > Streptomycetaceae > Streptomyces > Streptomyces gilvosporeus. The sequence continues at coordinate 2,410,783 of NZ_CP020569.1, forward strand.
ACGGGATCAAGCCCAGCCGCGGCCGGATCAGCAGCGGCCCGTTGCTGTACGACGTGACGGGCCTGAGCACCTCGGGCCCGCTGGCCCGTACGGTCGCCGACGCGGCCACGCTGCTGGACGTCATGGCGGGCGCGATGCCCGGCGATCCGTACGTGGCGCCGTCGCTGCCCCCGGGCGAGACCTTCGCCGCACACGCCGTCCGCGACCCGGGACGGCTGCGGATCGCCGTTCTGGCCGATGCGCCGATACCGGGCATCGAGGTCCACCCGGACTGCCGCACCGCCACCGCCGAGACGAGCGCGCTGCTGACCGGACTGGGCCATGACGTGGAGGAGCTGACGCTCCCCGCCGACATCAGCATCCTGTACGCCTTCACCCGGGTCTGGTCGGTGATCGCCGCCAACCACCCGGTGCCGCCGGAGGGCGAGGAGCTGCTGATGCCGCTCACCCGCTATCTGCGCAAGCGGGGCGCGGAGGTCTCCGGCATGGACTTCGCGGGCGCGCTGTACGCGTTCCGGGTGCTGGGCCGGACGATCGCCGACGGGCTGATGCCGCCCGGCGGCTACGACGTGATCCTCTCCCCCACGCTGGCCGGGCCGCCGCTGCCGGTCGGCGCGCTGCGCAACGACGCCGACCCGCAGGCCGAGTTCGCCGCCATAGGGACGTACACCCCGTTCACCGCGCTCTACAACGCCACCGGCCAGCCCGCGGTCAGCGTCCCGCTGCACTGGAACGCCGCCGGCCTGCCGATCGGCATGATGTTCGGCGGCCGCTACGGCGAGGAGGCCACCTTGATCGCCCTCTCCGCCCAGCTGGAGCAGGCCCGCCCCTGGGCCGCCCGCCGGCCGCCGGTCTGGTGACCACCGGCGCGCCCGCCCCGCGAGGGGGCGGGCGCGCTCACCGGCAGGCGCTCTCCGCACCCGGCGCGCAGCTCGCGCGGTCGTCGGCCACGGGCTCGGGCTCGGGCTCGGGCCGCGGGTCCTTGGCACCTCTGTCGACCCGCAGCCGCCGCGCGCCGGGCCCCTGCTCGCCGAGGTTGTCGTACGGGTTGGACAGCGCGCAGGTCTGCAACGAGAGGCAGCCACAGCCGATGCAGTCGGTCAGCCGGTCGCGCAGTTCGACCAGCTGGCTGATCCGCTCGTCCAGTTCGGAACGCCACAACTGGGAGAGCCGGGCCCAGTCGTCGCGGTTGGGCGTGCGCTCGTCGGGCAGTTCGGCCAGCGCGTCCCGGATCACGGCCAGCGGGATCCCGACCCGCTGCGCCGCCCGTACGAAGGCGACCCGGCGCAGCGCGTCCCGGGAGTAGCGGCGCTGGTTGCCGGCCGTCCTGGTGGAGCTGATCAGCCCCTTGGACTCATAGAAATGCAGCGCGGACACCGCGGCACCGCTGCGCGCGGAGAGCTGGCCGACGGTGAGCTCATGGACCTTGTACGGAAGCTGTGGCACGCCTCAACCCTAGGGCCTGTCCGGCCCTGACCCATCGGACAGGCCCAGCCCGCACGATCTCGGCGACGGCCCCTCAGCCGTTGACATGGCCGCCCCCGCTGCGCATGCTGAGCAAGCGCTTAGTAATGGCTCAGGAGGCGTGCGCCGAGCACGGAACCCCAGGAGGCGGGCAGAGATGACAGAGCCCCGAGTGTTTGCATCGGTCGACGAGCTGCGGGAAGCGGTCGGTGAGGAGCTGGGACCCAGCGACTGGCTGGAGATCGACCAGAAGCGGATCGATCTGTTCGCGGACGCCACCGGCGACCACCAGTGGATCCATGTGGACCCGGAGAAGGCCGCGGCCGGCCCCTTCGGGACGACCATTGCGCACGGGTATCTGACGCTGTCCCTGCTGCCCGCCCTGGTACCGCGGCTGATGCGGGTCGACAACGTGAAGATGGGCATCAACTACGGCACCAACAAGGTGCGTTTCCCCGCCACCGTCCCGGTCGGCTCGCGGCTGCGCGCCACGGCGAAGATCGCGGAGGTGGCCGAGGTGAAGGGCGGGGTGCAGCTCACCACGCTCGTCACGATCGAACGCGAGGGCGGCGACAAGCCGGTGTGCGTGGCGGAATCGGTCAGCCGGTTTTATCTGTAGCGGGCGCGGGTTCCTCCGCGGCGGACGCGGGTGTGGCGCGGGCGCCCACCATCCGCAGGACGAGGTCGGCGTAGAGCGCGCCGACCTCGTCGGGCGTGCGCGGGCCGTCGGCCGAGAACCAGCGGGCCACGTCCACGCAGAGCGACAGCACGGCGAGCGTGGTGCCCGGCACGTCGTCGACCCGGAACTCGCCGCTGTCCGCGCCGTCCTGGATGATGCCGCGCAGCAGCCGGTCGGTACGGCGGCGCAGATCGGTGACCTGGGCGTAGTGGTCGGCGCCCAGGGCCTGGAGTTCGTACTGGATGACCCGGGCGGTGGTGTGGTGCTCGGCGTGCCAGCGGGCGAAGGTACGGACCGCGTCGGCGAGCCGCTCGGTGGCGCTGCCCTCGGCCTCGGCGGCGGCGCCCATGATGCGCAGCGCCTTTTCGTGGCCGATGCCGCTGATGCGGTAGAGCAGCTCTTCCTTGGTCTTGTAGTGGATGTAGAGCGCGGCGGGGCTCATGCCGGCCCGGCCGGCGATGTCGCGGGTGGTGGTGGCGTGGTAGCCGCGCTCGGCGAACGCCGCGACCGCCGCGCCGACCAGCCGTCGCGCGGCGTCCGGGGTGACCCCGGCCCACTCCTCGTTCTCCGCCTCAGCGCGCTGTGCCGCCGCACCCATCGCGTACCCCGCTCCTCGATCCACCAGGGACGTTCCCGTGACGGATCGAACACCATACCGCGCCGCTGAGCAAGCGCTTAGCGCCCGGTGCGGCGGGCGTCAGAAGGCCGAGACCCCCGTCAGCGCGCGCCCGATGACCAGCTTCTGTATCTGGCTGGTGCCCTCGTAGAGCGTCATCACCCGCGCGTCCCGCAGCAGCTTGCCGACCGGGTACTCGTCGATGTAACCGTAACCGCCGAAGGCCTGAAGGGCGTTGTTGGCCGCCCGCACCGCCGCCTCGGAGGCGAACAGCTTGGCCTTCGACGCCTCGGTGACGAAGGGCTCGCCGCGGTCGATCAGATCGGCCACCCTCCAGGTCAGCAGCCGCGCCGCGTCCACATCCACCGCGATATCGCTGATCAGCTCCTGTACCAGCTGGTGCCCGGCGATCGGCTTGCCGAACTGCTCGCGCTCCCCGGCATGGGAGAGCGCGGCGTCCAGCGCGGCCTGGGCGATGCCGACACAGCCCGCGGCCACCGACATCCGCCCCTTGGCCAGCGCGGACATCGCCACCGAGAAGCCCTTGCCCTCCGGGCCGAGCAGCGCCGTGGCGGGGACCCGTACGCCCTGGAGCACCAGCTCCGCGGTGGCCTGGCCGCGCAGCCCCAGCTTCCCGTGGATCTCCCGGCGCTCCAGTCCGGGCGTGTCCGTCGGGACGAGGAAGGCGCTGATGCCCCGGTGGCCGGGCGCACCGCCGGTACGGGCGAAGAGCAGCACCACGTCCGCCCAGGTGCCGTTGGTGATGAAGGTCTTGGCGCCGTCGATGACGTAGCAGTCGCCGTCCCGGACCGCCTTCGTGGTGAGGCTGCCCGCATCGGACCCGGTGCCCGGCTCCGTCAGCCCGAAGCAGCCGACCGCCTCGCCGGAGGTCAGCCGGGGCAGCCATGCCCGCTTCTGCCGCTCGTCGCCCCAGGCCGCGATGGTCTTGCCCACCAGCCCGAGGGAGACCGAGACGATACCGCGCACGGAGGAGTCGCCGCGGCCGAGCTCCTCGGTGACGAGGACGTACGAGAGGTGGTCGCCGGCGCAGCCGCCGTACTCCTCGGGGACGGTGAGCCCGAGGAACCCCACCTCGCCCAGCTTCTTCACGATGCCGCGGTCGACCCGCTCCGCGCGGTCCCAGTCCCGGACGTGCGGGGCGATCTCGCGGTCGACGAAGTCCTTGGCGAGCCGGCGCGCGGCGGCCTGCTCGGGGCTGAGCTCCAGGTGCATCGAAGGCTCCCTGTCGGACGAGGACGGTTGACCAGCAGGTGACGAGCGCGTACCCGACACTTAATTAGCACTGCTAGTTTTCGGAGATCAGCCTCTACTATGGGCCGCATGGCCCGACCCCGCAAGCCCCTCCTGAGCCGCGAACGCATCGTCACCACCGCGCTGGCGCTCATCGACACGGAGGGGCTGCCGGCGCTGTCCACCCGGCGCCTCGCCGCGGAGCTGGGGGTGAGCGGGCCGTCGCTCTACAACCACTTCACGACCAAGGACGAGATCCTCGACGCGGTCGCCGACACCGTCATGGCCAAGGTCGATGTGTCGACGTTCCAGGCGGGCGGGGACTGGCGGGCCGGGCTGCGGGACTGGGCCCGCTCCTACCGCGCCGCGCTCGCCGCGCATCCGCATATCGTGCCGTTCCTCGCCCAGGGCCCCGGCCGTCGCCCGGCCGCGCTGAAGATGGCCGACGCGGCGTTCGGCGGCATGGTCGAGGCGGGCTGGCCGCCGGCCCAGGCCACCCGGATCTGCGCGATGGTCCGCTACTTCGTGGCGGGCTCCGCCCTGAGCTCGTTCGCCCGCGGTTTCGTCGACGACCCGGGCGCCTACGACCCCGCCGACTACCCGCACCTGGGCCAGGCCCACCTCCTGCCCGAGCACCAACGCCAGGTGGACGAGGGCGCGTTCGAGGACGGCCTGCGGGCGCTGGTGGACGGCCTGGCGCTCCAGCATCCCGAACGTCGGTAAAGCCCTGCATGACGGACTCCGCGCCAACTACTCTGCGTATTCCGGACGTTACGGGAACGGTCCGGCCGCGGAGGAGGTCGCCATGCCGCCGAGAAGGGGCGTCACCGGACGGAGCAAGGAACCGCGCAAACGGTTCGCGGAGGAACTGCAATTACTGCGCGCGCAGAAGGGCGACAGCCTGCGGAAGCTCGGCGAGGTGCTGGGCTGGGACGCGTCCCTGTTCGGGAAGATGGAGAGCGGGCAGACGCTGGGGAGCCCGGAGGTGGTCGAGGCACTGGGCCAGCACTACGGGGCGGGGGAATGGCTGCTGACGCTTTGGGAGTTGGCGCTCGGTGATCCGACGCAGTTCCTCGCGCAGTACCGGAGGTACATGGTGCTGGAACAGGAGGCGATGAGCCTCTGGCATTACGCACCGAGTGCACCGCCCGGCCTTCTCCAGACTGCCGCGTATGCGCGCGAAGCACTCGCGAGCGCTTTCAAGGGCCAGGAACTGGATCAGCAGGTCGAGGCACGCATAGGGCGACGGAAGCTGCTGGAGGGGGATGACGCACCGCCATTTCGCGTCATCCTCTCCGAGGCCGTGCTGCGCACGCGGCTGCGCGACACGCAGGAGTGGCGAGAGCAGCTGGAGTACCTGGCGGAGGCGGCGGAGCGCCCGAATATCACGCTCCACGTACTGCCGTTCAGTGCCGGTCCGCATGGCCTGATGTACGCCGCCGTGATGTTCCTGCGGCTGCTGGACGGTCGTACCGTGGCGTACACCGAAAACTACGATCGCGGTGAACTGATCGAGGAAAACGGCAGGGTTGAGCCCTTGCAGCGCACCTACGATGCGGTACGCGACCTGGCGCTGTCCCCGGCCGAGTCGAAGAAGTTCATCATGCGGATGTTGGAGGAAGTGCCGTGCGAGCCATCGACCTGAGAAACGTGACGTGGCGCAAGAGCAGCTACAGCAACTCGACCGGCGGCGAGTGCATCGAGATCGCCGACAACGTCCCCGCCCTCGTCCCCGTCCGCGACAGCAAGGACCCCCACGGCCCCGCGCTCGTCTTCAGCGCGGTCGCCTGGGGGTCCTTCGTCACCGCTGTGAAGGAGCGGCGTCAGCAGGGCCTGACGTAAGCAGGTCTTCGTTTCGTCCGGGCGCTCAGTCGTTCACGCAGACATTGCCGACGGCTGGGTTGAGGATCCCCACGATGTTGATGCTGTTGCCGCAGACGTTGGCCGGCACGGAGACGGGCGCCTGAATGACGTTGCCGGAGACGATTCCGGGAGAGCCCACGGCGGCGCCGTGGGCTCCGCTGTCGGCCGCCGCGACACCCGCTCCGGCGAGGACTCCGGTTGCGGCGAGGGCGGCGGCGGTCAGGGTGATACGTGCAGCACGCATGGCGGGCTCCTTTGTGTTGAGGAAACGATCGGCCGATTTCTGTCCCGGTGTTCATCGGAAAAACGCCGATCCATGGACGGGCCGCGCAAACCACCCCTTCAGGTGCCGCAACGCCCGCTCCCGCACAAACCGTCGGATTCGCCCAGGTCCCACACCGCCCCGCCGGGCAGCCTCTAGAACACCACCAGCGCCCGTCCGCCCTTCCCCGCCACCATCGCCTCGAATGCGGACGGGATGTCGTCGAGGCCGATGCGTTCGGTGACCATGGCGGAGAGGTCCAGGGCGCCCGAGCGGACATGGGCGGCGATGGCCGGGAGGTCGGCGGCCGGGTCGCTGTTGCCGTAGACGCAGCCGGAGAGAGTGCGGCCGAAGTAGAAGAGTTCCAGGGCGGTGAACGTGACCTGCTGTTCCTGGCCGCCGATGCCGACGACCGTGGTGCGGCCGCCGCGGCGGGTGGCGGACCACGCCGTACGGATCGTGTCGGCGCGGCCCACGCATTCGATGGCGACATCGGCGCCCATGCCGCCGGTGAGGGCGCGGACGCGCTTGGCGGTGTCGTCACCGGCCACCACGAACTCGGTGGCGCCCGCCGCCCGCGCCAGCTCCTCCTTGCCCGGGGAGACGTCCACGGCCACGATCGGACCCGCCCCGGCGATCCGCGCCGCCTGGAGGGTGGCCAGGCCCACGCCGCCGACGCCGAGGACCACCACCGACTCCCCCGCCCGGACCCGTGCGCTGTGGTGCACGGCGCCCCAGCCGGTGAGCACCGCGCAGCCCAGCAGCGCGGCGTCGGCCAGCGGTACGCCGTCCGGCAGCGGCAGGGCGGCGGCCGCGGGCACCACCGTCTCCTCGGCGAACGCGGCCGTGCCCAGGCCGGGGTAGAGCGCGCTGCCGTCGGCGGCGAGGGTGGCGTACGGGGACTCCGCGCCGCGGGCGGCGTGGGCGCACAGCCAGGGTTCGGACAGCCCGCAGAAGTGGCAACTGCCGCAGGAGGGTGCCCAGTTGAGGATGACCCGGTCGCCGGGTGCGACCGTGGTCACGTCCGGGCCGACGGCGGTGACGGTGCCCGCGCCCTCGTGGCCGAGGACGGCCGGGGCGGGCTGGCGCAGGGTGCCGTTGGACAGGGACAGATCGGAGTGGCAGACGCCCGCGGCCGCGAGGCGGATACGGACCTGGCCGGGGCCCGGCTCGGGCAGGTCGATCTCGGCGACCCGGAGCGGGGCGTTGACGGCGGGCAGTACGGCGGCGCGGACGGCCACGGATTCTCCTCGGTACGGCGGCGAACAGGGCGGAGCGGGGGCCTTGAGAGCTGGGCGCGGGCCTGTCAGAACTGGAGCGACTTGGTCTGGAGGTACTCGGTCAGGCCGTGCGGGCCCAGTTCCCGGCCGACGCCGGACTGCTTGTAGCCGCCGAAGGGCGCCAGCAGGTTGAAGCGGCCGCCGTTGATGTCGACCTGCCCGGTGTCCAGGCGGCGGGCGAAGGCCACTGCGGTCTGCTCGTCGGCGGCCCAGACGGCGCCGGCGAGCCCGTAGACGGTGCCGTTGGCGATCCGTACGGCCTCGTCCTCGTCCTCGTACTTCAGGACCGACAGGACCGGGCCGAAGATCTCCTCCTGGGCGATGGTCATGTCGGGGGTGACGTCGGCGAAGACGGTCGGGCGGACGTAGTAGCCGGTGCCGAGGCCCTCGGGGGCGTCGTCGCCGCCGGTCACCAGGCGCGCGCCCTCCTTGACGCCCTGGGCGATGAAGCCGCGGACGCGGTCGCGCTGCCTGGCGTTGACGACCGGGCCCAGCCGGGTCTCCTGCGCCGTGGGGTCGCCGGGGGCGCAGGCGGCGAACCCCTGCGCGGCGAGGGCGACCGCCTCGTCGTACTGGTCGGCGTGGACGAGCATCCGGGTCAGCGCGTTGCAGGACTGGCCGGAGTTGCGGATGACGTCGGCGACATTGACGCCGACGGCCTTGGCCAGGTCGGCGCCGGGCAGGATGACGTTGGCGGACTTGCCGCCCAGTTCGAGGGCCACCCGCTTGACGGCGCCGCCCGCGACCGCGCCGATCTTCCGGCCGACGGCCGTGGAGCCGGTGAAGGAGACCAGGTCGACGCCCTCGTGCTCGGCGAGCGCCTGGCCGGCGACGGTGCCGAGCCCGGTGACGAGGTTGAAGACGCCGGCCGGGATGCCCGCCGCGTCCACGCACTCGGCGAACAGCCGGGCGGTGAGCGGGGTGTCCTCGGCGGGCTTGAGTACGACGGTGCAGCCGGCGGCGAGCGCCGGGGCGACCTTGTTGGTGATCTGGTGGAGGGGGTAGTTCCAGGGGGTGATCGCGCCGACCACGCCGACCGGCTCGTGCAGCACGGTGGAGTTGCCGAGCTTCTCCTCGAAGGCGTACGAGGCGGCCAGTTCGGCGTACGAACCGGTCACCGCGATCGGCAGGGCGGTCTGGACCCGGGTGCTGAAGGCCGCCGGGCAGCCCAGTTCGGCGGTGATGGTGGCGGCGATCTCGTCGGCGCGGGCGGCGAGGCGGTCGCGCAGCGCGGTCAGCCGGGCGGCGCGCTCGGCGGGGGCGGTGGCGCGCCAGGCGGGCAGTGCGGCGCGGGCGGCGCGCACGGCGGCGTCGATGTCCTCGGCGGTGCCGGCCGGTACGGTCGCGATCACCCGTTCGTCGGCGGGGTTGCGCACCTCGATGGTGGCGGCGGTGGCGGCGGGCCGCCAGGCTCCGTCGATGTACATCCCGTCGTGTGCCGTCATCTCGCCGTCCAGCATCTCGCCGTCCTCCCGAGCGGTCCAGGTACGCGGCGGTCCGCCGCGGTCCTCAAACTAGCGGCGCTAGTTTGAGGGGCGCCACCCCCGGCGGGAGTGGCGCTCGTCATCCGGACATCATGACGGTTCGGGCCGGGCGGTCCGCAGCGGGCCGCGGGGGCCGCCCTCACACCGCCGGGATCTTCGCGCGGAACTTCTTGGTCAGATCGGCGCCGCGGACCACCCCGCCCTGGTGGTACTTCAGCCCCCAGGCATCGATCACCGACCCGTCGCCGAACATACAGGCCGAGGTCACCTTCGACGGGTCGCTCTCGCCCCGGGCGCCCCAACCGCCGCCGTCCGTGGGCCTGTTGCCGAACATCGCGGTGCCGTTGATGCCCTGGCAGTAGGCGATGGAGGGGTTGCCGGGACCAGTGGGGCCGGAGGGCTTGCGGACGTAGGCGAGTGCGGCCAGGGTCGGTTTGTCGGCGGCCAGGGTGTCCGCGGCGATCATGATCCGGCTGCCGTCCTTGGCGGCGAACACACACATCTCCCGCTCGCCGCCCAGCGGGGTGAGCTTCTCCCCGGTGCCGGTGTAGTACGGGACGCGGGTCTGGACCGCGCCGCCCTGCTGCGTACACCAGGCCGCGGCGGCCGACCGGCCGTGCGCGGCGGGCGGGGCGGCGTCGGGCGAGCCGTCGGCCGCGTGGGCGGTCACGGCCGTACCGGAGGCGAGGACGAGGGCAGTGACGGCAAGGGCATGGGAACGCTTCACGCTTCCTCCTGAGGGACCGTCGGACGGGCCGGCTGAACGCACATCCTTGGCACCGCCCGCCCCACCGTCAACGCGCCGTGGGCCGCGTCCCGGCACTACCGGACACATTGACGCGATCACGGCGCCCGACCGTCCGTGACATGCCCCGACGAGGGACGGGATCCGGCCAGTAATACGCGGGTAACAACCCCCGGCGGCCGAACGGTGACAGTGTCCGGCCTCATGAATCCCCCACTGCTGCGTATCCGTCTCCTCGGCGGCTTCCGGCTGGAACGCGACGGTGGCGCGCCACTCGCGGAGCGCTGGCCGCGCCCCGGCGCGCGGACCGTGGTCAAGCTGCTCGCCCTCGCACCCGGCCGTCAGCTGCACCGCGAGCAGATCATGGCCGTGTGCTGGCCGCACGCCGAACTCCCGGCCGCGCTGCGCAGTCTGCGGGTCGCCCTGCACACGGCCCGGCATGCGCTGGAGCCGGAGCTGCCGGCGCGCGGCGCCTCGTCGTATCTGCTCGGCGACGGCGCACTGCTGCGGCTGGCGCCGGAGGCGGTGTGGATCGACACCGAGCACGCCGTGGCGCTGGCCCGACGGGCGCTGGCCGAAGGCGGCGGTCCCGGGCTGACGGCCGCGCTGGCGGCGCTGGCGGGCGAGTTACTGCCGGAGGACCCGTACGCGCGCTGGGCCGAACCGCTCCGGGAGCGGCTGGAGCGGCTGCGCGGCGAGGTGCGCGAGGCGCTCGCCCGGGCGGCGCCCGCGCCCGGCCAGGACGCGCCCCGGCCGGAGGCGGATGCGGCCGCGGTACGGCTGGACTGGGCACGGGACCTGGACCGTGCGGGACGGTATGCCCAGGCCGTCGGGGTGCTGCGGGAGGCGCTGGCCGCGTACCGGCGCCAGGGGCTGGGCGACGCCGCCGCGCTGGCCGCCGCCCGACTGGCGGAGGCGCTCTCGCGCAGCCCCGGTGCGGACGCCGAGGAGGCGCTCGCCGTGCTGCGCGCCCATCCGCCGGGGTCCGCGGCGCCCGACGAGGTGCGGGCGGCGCACCATATGGCGCGCTCCGCGGTGCTCTCGTACACGGGCCGGTACGAGGAGGGGCTGGTTGCCGCGCGGGCCGCGCAGCGGGCGGCCGAGGCGGCCCGGGGGCCCGGCCTGCCTGTGCTGCTGGCCCGCTCGCTGGCCCAGCAGACGGTGTGTCTGGGGCTGTCGGGCCGTACCGCCGCCGCGGCCGGGCCCGCCGAGCGCGCGCTGGCTCCGGCCGAGGAGTCGGAGGACCCGGCGGTGGTGGCGACCGTCCTGTCCGTGCTGCGCGAGACGGCCCGCCGCGCGGGCCGGTACCGGCAGGCGCTCGGGTACGGGCGGCGCGCCCTGGCCCTGGCCGAACAGGCCGGGCGGCCCACCGCCACCGCCTTCGAGCGCGCCAATCTGGCCGAACTGCATCTGCTGCTGGGCGAAGCGGCGGAGGCCGAACGGCTGGCCCGGTCCGCGGTCGAACTGGCCGCCCCCTTCGGCGGCACCGCCCTGGCCTTCGCCCTGGTCGCCCTGGCCCGGGTCCGTACCGTCCCCGCCCCGGACGACGCCGCCCGCCTCCTGGACCGCGCCGAGCGCTGCGCGGAGACGGGCGGCCATCTCCAGGCGCTGGACGAGGTCCGCGCGGCTAGGGCGGCGCTGGCCGGGGCCGGTGGGGCGACCGGGGTCTGACCTAGTCCAGATACCGCGCCAGATAGGCCCGCAGCAGCTCCTTGCACTCGGTCACGATCGCCGTATCGCCGCCGGGATCCGTCCGGAAGGCGAGCTGGAGCAGCGCGTCTGCGGTCTCGACGCCGACGAGGAAGGCGGTGCGCAGCCGCTCGTCGGCGGCGTCCAGTCCGAGCGGGGCGGCGAGCAGGGCCAGCAGCCGGTCGGCGACGTCGTGGTTGGCGCGGCGGTCCGCGGGCGGGGCGGGGACGGTGAACTCCACCAGGGCGAAGCCGGGCACCGTGCGCTTCATGGCGAGATATTCGTCGATCACCACATCCATGGCGGCCCGCCAGCCCACCACCGCGTCCGGGGCCGCGAGGCGGGCGGTGATCAGGTCCGCGTAGGCGTCGAGATTGCGCCGGGCGAGCGCCTCGGCCATGGCGCGCTTGTTGGGGAAGAAGCGGTAGACCGAGCCGATGGGGACGCCGGCGCGGCCGGCCACGGCGCGGGTGCTGAGCTCCTCGTAGCCGGTCTCGTCGAGGAGTTCGGCGCAGGCGTCGAGGATACGGGCCAGGCGCCGGGCGCTGCGCTGCTGGACGGGGACGCGTCGGAACGGGGTCGGCAACTGCTCACCTCCAGAGCGAATAAGTGAGCGTAACCACGTGTGAGTGAGTGTCGTTGTCAGAGTGTGAATTTGACGGAATGGGCGAGGACACAGGGCGTGCATCCGCAGACCGCGTATCGCTGGTTCCGTGAGGGGACGTTGCCGGTACCGGCTCAGCGGGTCGGGCAGCGCACGATCTTGGTGAACATTGAGACCAGAACCGCTCCGGAAGTGGTGGACGGCCTGGGTCTGTACGCCCGCGTCTCCTCGCACGATCAGAAGTCTGATCTGGAACGCCAGGTCGCTCGGCTGTCGGAGTGGGCTGCGAAGGCCGGTCACCGAGTCGTTCGTGTTGAGGCGGAGATCGCTGCCGGCACGAACGGCTGCTGTTCCAAGGCCCGGCGTCTGCTGGCCGACCCGGCGGTGACCTGCGTGGTGGTGGAGCGCAAAGACCGGCTCGGTCGGATGAACGTCGATCTTGTCGAGGCTGCCTTGTCCGCGACAGGCCGTCGCGTGCTGGTGCTGGACGACGGCGAGGTCGAGGACGACCTGGTAAGCGACATGGTCGAGGTGCTGACCTCGTTCTGCGCCCGCCTGTACGGGCGCCGCTCGGCGAAGATGCGGGCGAAGGCCGCACTGGAGGCAGCCGAACGTGGCCGACCTGCGCCCGATTGATCCGTCGTTTGTTGCTCTCGGGCCGTCCGGTGTCGCGATCCGTACCCGGCTCAAGGCGATCACGGCCGCGGACGAGAAGGTGCTCAGGCTGGTAGGTGACCACTTGGGGACGCTGGCCGGGCGTGACCTCAAGGCCCGCTGTGCAGCCGGTCTGGAGCACGACAGCGACCAGTGGGCGGAGCGGAAGCGCACCCTGACGCAAGAGGCGTCGTCCCGCTGGGCCGGGAGCATCACGAAGGCCACCCACGACCAGTGGGCACTGGCTCGCCGCGCCCAACTCGCGCACATCCACAATCTCGAAGCTGGTGTCCGTACCATTGCGCACCGCCTGTCCCTCCCGGTCGGGGAGAAAGGCTCCAAACGGGCGCCGGGCGGATACCGCACCAAGCAGGAGCGGTTCGCCAAGTCCCGCCGCCTGCACCTGCTTCAGGACAGGCTGATCGCTGAGCAGGCGGACCGTGAGGCCGGGCGCGTCCGGGTAACACGCGGCGGTAAACGTCTGCTCGGCAGCCGGCACCATCTCAAGGCCGCGAACCTGACCGAGGCCGAATGGTGTGAGCGCTGGGAGGCCAAGCGCCGGTTTCTTCAGGCGGACGGCGAGTCCGGCAAGCGGTATGGGAACGAGACGATCCGCGTCACCCCTGCCGGGGAGGTCAGCATCAAGCTGCCCTCCCCGCTGGCCCACCTGGCCAACGCCTCACGTGGCCGCTACGTCCTTACTGGCACCGTGGTATTCCACCATCGGGGCGACGAATGGGCCGACCGCGTCACCGGCAACCGGGCCCTCGCCTACCGCATCCACGAAGACGTGCAGCGCGGGCGCTGGTACCTGACCGCCTCCTGGTCCATCCCACCGGTCAAGACCGTGCCGCCGCAGGCGGCCCGCACGAGCGGGCTGATCGGCGTGGACACCAACGCCGACCACCTGGCCGCCTGGCGGCTCGACCCACACGGCAACCCGTGTGGTGAGCCCCGAAGATTCTTCTTCGACTTGTCCGGCACCGCCGATCACCGCGACGCGCAGGTCCGGCACGCCCTCATCCGGCTGCTGCACTGGGCAGCCCAGCACCAGCTCGCCATCGGCATCGAGGACCTGGACTTCAGCGCGGAGAAAACCAGGGAGAAGCACGGCCGCCGCAAGCGGTTCCGCAAGCTGATCTCCGGCATGCCCGTGAGCAAGCTGCGCGCCCGGCTCGTCAGCATGGCCACCGAACTCGGCTTAACGATCGTCGCTGTCGACCCGGCCTATACCTCGAAGTGGGGCGCCCAGCACTGGCAGAAACCCCTCACCAGCAACAACCGCAAAACCACCCGCCACGACGCGGCCGCCGTGGCGATCGGCAGGCGCGCCCTGGGGCACCCGATCCGGCGACGGATGGCACCGCCCCCGCACGACCAGAGCGATCGTGCGGGGCATCGGACCGTCCAGGCCCGACCGGACGTCTTGGTGCGCGAGGAACCCCGCCCCTCCGTCCCCGGACAACGGACGCGATCCGTCTGCCCGGACGTGAGAGCGAAAGCGGGGGACCAGTGTGCCCAACACCGTTCGGGGCACGCGGCTGAGCATGGGTCCTGGCAACAGGACTCACTCCCGCTCAGTCTCTAGGAACGGTCGGCTGCTGCACGCGGACATCCTGCCCGGCGGGGCGGCGGGCGTGCACAGGAGTGCACGAGAGTGCGCCGACACCGGGATCCGGCCACCGCGGCCGGGATCTCCCATTGACGGGCGAGCCCCCGGACGGCAATCCTAAGGTCTTGCATAGGATTCGGCCGGGCACGGGATCCGGCCGGACGGTGTCCGAGGGTGCACAGGTCGTCGCGCGGCCGGTGCACGGGTCTTCGAGCGGCGGGAGCACACGATGACGGGTACGGGCGACGAGCAGGCCGGGAAGGGCGCCGAGGGACCGGCGTACCTCTGCGGCTTCGGCAACGAGCACAGCTCGGAGGCCGTCCCCGGCGCCCTGCCGGTGGGCCGCAACTCCCCGCAGCGCGCCCCGCTGGGCCTGTACGCCGAGCAGCTGAGCGGCTCGGCGTTCACCGAACCGCGCGCCCACAACCGCCGCTCCTGGCTCTACCGCATCCGCCCCTCGGCCGCGCATCCGCCGTTCGTCCGCGCCGAGCAGGGCGCGCTGCGCTCGGCACCGTTCACCGACTGCGTCCCCGACCCCAACCGGCTGCGCTGGAACCCGCTGCCCGAGCCCGACGGCCCCACCGACTTCCTCTCCGGCCTGTGGACGCTGGGCGGCAACGGCGACGCCACCCAGCGCACCGGCATGGCCGTCCACCTCTACCGCGCCAACGCCTCCATGACCGACCGGGTGTTCAGCGACGCGGACGGCGAGCTGCTGATCGTGCCCGAGCGCGGCGGGCTGCTGCTGCGGACCGAATTCGGCCTGCTGCGCGCCGAACCGGGCCAGGTGGCGCTGATCCCGCGCGGGGTGCGCTTCCGCGTCGAGCTGCTGGACGCCGGCCCCGACGGTCGGGGCCCGACGGCCCGCGGCTATGTCTGCGAGAACTACGGCCGGCCCTTCCAGCTCCCCGACCTCGGCCCGATCGGCGCCAACGGGCTGGCGAACCCGCGGGACTTCCTCGCCCCGGTCGCGGCCTACGAGGACGTCGAGGGCCCCGTCGAGGTGGTCAACAAGTTCTGCGGCACCCTGTGGAAGGCCACCTACGACCACTCCCCGCTGGACGTCGTCGCCTGGCACGGCAACCACGTCCCGTACGTCTACGACCTGCGCCGCTTCAACGTCATCGGGACCATCAGCTACGACCACCCCGACCCGTCGATCTTCACCGTCCTGACCGCCCCCTCCGACACCCCGGGCCTGGCCGGCGTGGACTTCGTGGTGTTCGCACCGCGCTGGCTGGTGGGCGAGGACACGTTCCGGCCGCCCTATTTCCACCGCAATGTGATGACCGAGTACATGGGCCTGATCGAGGGCGCCTACGACGCGAAGGCCGAAGGCTTCGTCCCCGGCGGCGGCTCGCTGCACAACATGATGTCGGCGCACGGCCCGGACCGGGAGACCTTCGACCGGGCCAGCGCCGCCGAACTGCGGCCGCAGAAGGTCGACGACGGCCTGGCCTTCATGTTCGAGACCCGCTGGCCGCTGACGCTCACCGCCCAGGCCCGCGACGCCGACCATCTCCAGCGCGCCTACGACGACGTATGGCAGGGTCTCCAGCGCCACTTCCGCCCGTGAGACGGGGAACGCCCTGACACCGGAGACCGCTCTGTGACCACCTTCGCCCCCGACTCGCTCGCCCTGAACCGCAAGCTGCCGCTGTGGTACCAGGTCTCGCAGTCGCTGCGCGCCTCCATACTGGGCCGCGCGCCCGACGCACCGCTGCGACTGCCCACCGAGGATGCCCTCGCCGCGCACTACGGCGTGAGCGTGCTGACCATGCGCCAGGCCCTGAAGGAGCTGGAGACGGAGGGGCTGATCAGCCGGCACCGGCGGCGCGGGACGTTCATCGAGCCGGGGGCGCAGCGCGGTGCGCCGGTGCGGCTGCTGGGTTCGGTCGATGCGATCGTGGCCCAGCAGTCCGGGATGCGCACCGAGCTGCTGGAGCACGGGCCGGTGCCCGTACCGTCCGGCCTGGCCGAGCACTTCCCGGGGCTGGCGGAGGTCGCCGGGTTCCGGCGGCTGCGCAGCGACGAGGAGACGGGCGAGCCGACCAACCACGCGCGCAACTACGTCCGGCCCGATGTGGCCGACCGGATCGATCCGGCGGACCTGGAGCGCTGGCCGATGACCAAGGTGCTGCGGGACGCGGTGGGCGTGCGGATCGGGCGGATCACCGACACCGTCGAGGCGCGGCTGGCGGATCCGGAGACCGCGGCGCTGCTCCAGGTGCCGCTGCTCAGCCCGATCCTCCACTACACGGGCCTGACCTGCGACGAGGACGGCCGGGTGGTCGATATCGCGGTGATCCACTACCGCGGCGACCGGTTCTCGTTCACCGTCACGCTGGATGCGCACTGACGGCGGGCCCCGGTCGCTCAGATGCGCTCCAGGCTCCGTCCCGTGGTGCGCGGCCCCAGCAGCGCCACATCCAGGCACAGCAGCACCATCAGCACCGCCGACCCGGTGAACACCACGGCCGGGCCCAGCCGGTCCAGCAGCGTCAGCGCCACGAACGGCAGCACCACGGACGTCAGCCGGGACAGTGAGTAGGCGATGCCGATGGCGCTGCTGCGCAGGCCGGTGGGGAAGATTTCGGTCTGGTAGACGTGGAAGGCGTTGGAGAAGACGTTGCTGCACACCGTCAGCAGGAAGCCGAAGGTGACGATCGCCCAGGCGGCGTCGGCGAAGCCGAAGGCGAGACCGCAGACGGCGATGCCGAGCGCGGCGGCGATGATCAGCGTACGGCGCTCGATCCGGTCGACGATCGGGACGGACAACGCGGAGCCGATCGGATAGCCGCAGTAGCTCAGGGCCGCGTACAGCAGCGACTCGGTGACGGTGTGGCCCTTCGCCGTCAGCACCACCGGCGCCAGCGACCCGAAGCCGTAGTAGCCGACGGTCTGGAGCACCTGGAAGAGCCACCACATCACGGTGCGCCGCCGGAAGTCGCCGCGGAACATCTCGCCCAGCGGCACCCGGCGCTCGGGGACGGTCTCGGCCTCCGGTACGGACGGGAGCGTCCGGCCGGTCTCGTGGGCCACCCGTTCCTCGATCCCGCGCACGATCCGGGCGGCCTCCTCCTCGCGGCCATGGACCGTCAACCACCGTGGCGATTCGGGCAGTTGGCGCCGCATGAGCTGGATGAAGGCGGCGCCCAGCGCGCCCGCGACCAGCAGCCAGCGCCAGCCGTCGACGCCCAGCAGCTGGTGCCCGGCCACCAGCCGCGCGCCCAGCAGCGCGGCGACCGGCACCCCGGTGAAGCCGAAGGTGTACGCCAGGGCGATATAGCGGCCGCGCACCGCCCGGGGCAGGAACTCGGCGAGGTAGGTGTCGACGAGGACGAGTTCGGCGCCGAGGCCGAGCCCGCTCAGGAACCGCAGCACGAGCAGCGCCCGCAGGTCGGGGGCGAGCGCACAGGCCAGCGAACAGGCCGCATAGCCGCCCAGATTGACCAGGAACATCCGGCGCCGCCCGAACCGGTCGGCCAGTACCGACAGGACGTTGGCGCCGACGAACATGCCCAGGAACCCGGCGGCGATCACCGCGGACTTGGCGACGTCCCCCAGGTGCCACTGTGCGGCGAGGACCGCGGCCAGCACCCCGCCCAGGAAGATCTCGTAGAGGTCGAAGAAGGCGCCGATCCCGACGGTGAGGGTGAGCCGGCGGTGCCAGCGGGACGGCGGCAGCCGGTCCAGCCGCGCCGCGGCCCGGACTCCCGCCACGGCGGTGTCGGTCATACCGTCCTCCCCTGCATACGGTCTCCCCTGCGTACGGCCCTCGCGCGACCCGGTCGGGCGTAGGGCCTGTCCGATGGCGGGACCGTACCGTCCAAGATCAGTTGGCGGAAGGGCGCACCGGGCGCGGGACGGGCACGCCGTCGGGGCGCTCGCGCCCGTCGCTACCATGCCGGGGTCAGCCGAACGGTCCGGGAGGGGCTCCGCGTGACGGCGAAGCAGGACGCGCCAGGGAAGGACGCACCGCGGGCGGCCGCGCCCCGGCCCGCCGCGCCACGGCTGGCCGATCTGATGCCGTGGTCGGTGCCGCCGCTCCGGCTGGGCCGCTCCTGGGTACGGGGGCCGGATCCGGCCGTGCTGCGCGCCCGGTGGAACGCGCTGGTGACCGCCGAGGACGCGGCCGCCCGCGAGCGGCTGTTCCGCCCGTCGCGGTCGCGGACCCTGCATTCGGCCGTGGCCCAGCTGCCGGGCCAGGCCACGCCCACCGGCCGGCTGGCCCGCGCGAGCGGCCCCTGCCCCGAGCCCGTACGGATCCTGCACGGCCCCTTCGACCGGCAGTGGCTGCTGCCCGACCACCGGCTGATCGACGGGGCGCGGCCGGAGCTGTGGCGGGTGGCGGACGCCCGGCAGCTGTTCGCGGTGGAGCTGGGGCCGGTGCCGCAGACGCCGGGGCCCGCCGTGGTGTGCTCCGCCCTCCTGCCGGACGGGCGCTCCCCGGCGGGCCGTCCGGGCCGGATCCACCCCCTGCACCGCCGCCCCGGCGGCGCCGAACCCAATGTCGCGCCCGGCCTGCTCGGCCTCCTCGCCCGCCGCCTGGACCGCCCGGTGGGCCCCACGGGCCTGCTGGCCTGGATCGCCGCGAGCGCCCGCCACTCCCCCGACGGCACCGAAGTCCCCCTCACCGCGGATGCGGACGTCTGGGACACCGGCGTCGCGCTCGGCGAGCGCCTGCTGTGGCTGCACACCTACGGGGCCCATCCGCACGGGGCGGGCGCCGGCGAACGGCCCCGGATGCCGGGCGGCCGCCGCCCCTACGTCCGCTCCGCGCTGCCCACCCGCGGCCTGCCGGCTTCCCTCGCCTACGACGACGGCGAGGAGGCCCTGCTGCTCGGCGACGGCCGGATCTCGCCGGTGCCGCCGGGCGCCTGGGACTTCCACGCGGGCGGGGCACGGGTGCTGGAGTCCTGGTTCGAGGAACGGACGGCCGCCGCGGACCCCGCGCAGGGCGCGCTGGCGGCGCTGCGCACCCCCGCCTGGCCGCAGGAGTGGACCTCGGAGCTGCTGGAACTGATCACCGTGCTGGCGCTGCTGGCCGAACTGACCCCGCAGCTCGCCGGGTTGGCGGCCCGTACGGCGGACGGCCCGCAGCTGACCGCGGAGGACCTGCGCGAGGCGGGCGTGCTTCCCGTCCCGGCCGCCGCGCGCCGCCCGGCCTCCGTGCTCGACCATCAGGAAGAGGGGCCGGAGGGCCAGTTCGCGCTGTGCTGAGCGGCACGCGCAACAACCCCCGGAAGGGGTCAACGAAAAAACCACCCGTCACAAGAACGGGTGGTGAAGGCCGAGCCGGGTGGTGCGTGCCTCGGCGAGCACACCGACGCGCTGCGCGGCAACGCGGTGCCGGGACGGTGTGGTCGCGCGAGGTCTCGCGTCAGGTCAGCCGTGGCCGCCGAACAGCGAACGCCGAAGCCTGCGCAGCGGAGCGAACAGCGACACCCTGGCTCCGCGGCTCTTCCTCGTGCGGGAGTGGTCACGGGTGGTGAGCTCGCGCATCAGCAACGTCGCACCTTCCGTCTCCCGCTGCGGTATGGCGGGTCCGCCGAGCACCGCGAGATGGCGGTCCAGACGCGCGCTGGACGCGCCGCTTCCGCAACTGATGGCAGGGACTCTCGCCCTGCTTCGCACTGTTATCTGTTCCATGACTCTCCCCACCCTGACGAGGGCACCCGGCACGGGCAGGGTAACCCTATCTCCCTTGGAGGACACGCGTGCAGACCGGTCAACGGATTCACCTGCCTCTCTTGACGTTGCCGAACACCATACGTAATGACGCCTACAGGACGCTCAGCAGGGCGAGTTGACTGACCGTCGGGCCGCTCGGGGCCATCTGACGGGGCGACGGGACGCACGAGGAGGTTCCGGGAGGGCGGTTCCTCCCCGGCGTCGTGTGTACGGACGGTCACGCAGCGGAGGCGAGGACCGGGAGATAGCCGTTCGACTGACCGGCGGCGGTGGGGTGGTAGGACTCGTCGACCGGGTAGGTCACGCTGTGCAGCCAGGGGCTGCCGGAGCACAGTTCATGGCCGGAAAAGGTGGAGTTGACGTCGGCGAAGGCGAAGCCGTGGTCGGCGGCACGCTTGGCCATGACGCCGTTGATGTCGTCGGCCGCGGCGTCTATGGCGGCCCGGGACTTCTCGGTGAGACCGGCGACGCAGACCCCGGCAAGCTTGTAGAAGTGCGGATAGCCCAGGACCACCACACGGGCGGACGGGGCCTTGGCACCGATGGCGTTGTACACGGTGTCGAGCTTGCCGGGCAGGGTGTTGTCGATGTACTGGCGCGCCTGGGCGATGCGGGCCAGGCAGGCGCTCTCGCCCTGGAGCGCACAGGTCGTCATGGTGTCGGCGAAACCGGCGTCGTTGCCGCCGATGGTGATGCTGACCAGTCCGGTGGAGCTGTTCAGCGGGCCGAGCTGGCCGCTGACGACATCACCCGTTCGGGCTCCGGAGCAGGCGGTGAAGGCGAAGGACGAGGGGCTGTGGGCGGCCGCCCAGAGGGCCGGGTAGGCCCTGGTGCTGCGCTTGCAGGAGCCGCTGCTGCTGTCGTAGCTGCCGGCTCCGACACCCGAGGAGTAGGAGTCACCGAGGGCCACATAGCCGGTGGCGCCGGAGAGTTGGTCGGATGCGGCGGCGCTCCCGCCGGTGAGCGTGAGCGCCGTGGTGACAAGGAAGGCGGCCCCCAGGGCCGCCGCACGGGACAGTCTCATGAAACCTCCCATAGCAGGATCTCTGCCTTACTCGTGGTAGCAGGACCCCCGGAGCACCGGAAGTGTCCATGCCAAGAATCACTCCCGTGTCGTCCAGCCTTCACGGGACATCCACCGATGTGTCCGGATCTTCACCGCGATATCTTCACTGCGATGTCCTCACTGCGATGTCCTCACTTGCGTTGTCCTTGCCGGGCCGCGGTTCCCATCGGCCCTCAGTCCCTGTTGTTCTGACGGTGGGTGAGTCCCGGTACGAGGAGCGCGGTGGCCGCGACCAGTACGGCGACGAGCAGCAGGACCAGGTGCGGGCGGGTGCCCAGACCGATCAGCCAGGCGCCCAGCAGCGCGCCCAGGAACATCGAGGCCACCGAGGCCAGCCGGCGGGGTACGGCGTGGGTGCCGTAGCCCAGCCGTCTGTCGCCGCCGAGCGGGGAGCCGCTGACCAGGGCGGTCAGCGCCCGAGTCGCCACGGTGGTGGTGAGGTCGGGAGCGCCGACCCGTATGGCGGTGACGTTGCGGACGCCCATCGCCACCGCCATCAGGCCGATGACCGTGCAGCGCCGGACGAGCGCCGGCCCCCAGGCCGGGCCGGCCTCCCAACCGGTCACCGCCGCGGCGGCCACCAGTCCGGCCTCCGCCAGCAGCGCCGCCGGGAACCAGCGTTGCCGGTGGTCGGCCAGCGTGGACTCCATTCGGGCGCCGAGCACCGCGCCCAGCGTGAAGGAGCCGAGCGAGACGGCGGTGAGCACCACCGGGAGCCCGCCCTGCCCGGCGATCCCGAAGCCGAGGAAGAGCAGATTGCCGGTCTGGGTGGCGGTGAAGACATGACCGAGGGCCAGAAAGCTGACGGCATCGAGCACACCGGTGGCCACGGTCAGGCACACCATGACCACCGTCAGGGGGGGTCCGCTCGGCGGCTCCACGCGGCGGCTCCCTTCCAGCGGCGGTCACGCCGGCACCAGTGTCCGCGGGCCCGCGACCGCCGTCCGGCCATTGCGCCGTCTGTGGGCGGCCCTCGTCCCGACGGTCCGGCGGGCGCCGCACGACATCGAGGCCCGGCATCCGGCGCCGGGGCCGCGTGGGCGGATTCGTCCGTCTCCGCAGAGCCGGGTTATTCCGTATACGCGGCGGGGTCCTCTGCCGGATCATGGCGGCATGTGTGCCGATCACGTGCAGCCGCCCGTCGTGCCGCCGTCCGCCGAGCCACCCGCCGCCGTGCCGCCGTCCGCCGCCGGGGCGGCGCTGCCGATCCGGCTGACCATGGACGACAGCGATGCGCCCGCCGATGTCGTCGATGCGCTGTTCCTGGGGCGGTTCGCCAACGGCGAGCAGCCGTACGCCCGCAGCCGCTCGGTCGACCGGGTGAAGTCCGGGCTGACGCTGCTGCCGCCGGGGGCCCGGGTGCTGCGGGCCGCACGCGACGAGGACCGCAGTGCCACCCTGGCCGAGGGCGACGGCTACACCCTGCTGGTCTCCCGCTGGAACCGCGGCGCCGATGTGACGGTCACCGCCGTCACCGACGAACTGGCCGAGAAGGTGCTGGGGCAGTCGGCGGACGGTGCGGAGGCCGAGCCGGAGCCGCAGCCGGACGATGTCGCGATGGGCTTCTGGTACTTCTCGCCGCGCCGCGGTCCGTACCGCACCTCCCGGCAGATCACGGCCGGCACCTGGGCGGAGATCCGCCGCAACTACACCGCGCCGGTGGCCGAGGCGATGGATGCGCTGATGAAGGTCGCCCCCGAGGAGATCGCCGGCCGCCTCCTGCTGCTGCACGGCCCGCCCGGCACCGGCAAGACCTCCGCCCTGCGCACGCTGGCCCGCTCCTGGCGCGACTGGTGCCAGGTGGACTGCGTACTGGACCCCGAACGGCTCTTCAACGACGTCGGCTATCTCATGGACATCGCCATCGGCGAGGACGACGGCGCCGGCAAGGGCCGCTGGCGGCTGCTGCTCCTGGAGGACTGCGACGAGCTGATCCGCGGCGAGGCCAAGCACACCGCGGGCCAGGCGCTGTCCCGGCTGCTCAACCTCACCGACGGGCTGCTCGGCCAGGGCCGCAACGTCCTGGTCGGCGTCACCACCAACGAGGACCTCGAACGGATGCATCCCGCGGTGGTGCGCCCCGGCCGCTGCCTGGCCCGCATCGAGGTCGGCCCGCTGACCCGCCGGGAAGCGGCCGGCTGGCTCGGCACGGAGGAGGGCATCGGCCGCGACGGCGCCTCCCTGGCCGAGCTGTACGCCCTGCGCCGCGGGACCCGCCCGGCGTCGGTCCCGGCCCAGGACCAGGGAGGGGAGGCAGGACTGTATCTGTGAGGGGCGGCATCCGCTAAGTCGCCACTGCTACGGCCGACTTGAGGGGCCGGGGGCCGACAGCGGGCGCACACCGGACGCGTCGCCCGACCGCGACGCCCCCGTCCGCGACGCCGCCTCGCGCCACACCTGCGACGCCTGCGGCACGGTGACGGCGATCCGGCTGAACGGGGCGGGCGGGCGCAACTCGATCCGGACGACGGGGCCGCGCCGCGGGGCGACGGCCAGGAAGTCCCGGCTGTCGCCGTGGCGCCACTCCCCCAGGCAGAGGGCGCCGGGCACCTTGAGCCCCCGCACCACGGTGCCCCGCACGGCGCGCCACCAGTCGTCCTGGACCGACACCTCCGCGACGGCCCCCAGGGGCACGCGCAGGGATCCGCGCCGGGTCACCGCCTTCTCCCACCAGGCCAGACGAACCACCAGCACATCCGCCGTCAGCTCCAGCCGCGCCATCACCCTGCACCTCCCGGGACACCGCCGTCCGGGCCCACCCGGCACAGCGGGGCGATCACGCCCGATGCGCCCCAGTATGCAGGGGTTGCATGCGATCAGCGCGTTATGCGGTAAGAGCGCGCAGCCGTACCGACAGGCAGGTGACGCAGCCCTCCAGCTTCTCGAATTCGCCGATGTCCACCAGGACCGGCCGGTAGCCGAGGCCGGCGAAGAGTTCCGCGGTGCGCGGCGCGGAGGAGGCCATCAGGAGGGCGTCGCCGCCCAGGAGGACGACATGCGCACCGGACTCCTCGGGGACGGGACGGAAGGCGGGGAAGAGGGCGGGGTCCTCGACCAGGGCGGGGTGGCCGATGACGGTGCCGTCCGGCAGGGCGGTGACCGCGGACTTCAGATGCAGCACCCGGCTGATCGGTACGGCGACGACGCGGGCGCCCAACGGTTCGAAGGCGGCGCGGAGTTGGCGTACCCCCTCGGCGTTGGTGCGGCCGCCGCGGCCGACGTACACGGTGTCGCCGATCTTGAGGATGTCGCCGCCGTCGAGCGTGCCGGGCGCGCGGACCTCGTTGAGCGAGCAGCCCAGCGCCTCGGCGGCGCGGCGGGCGGCGGGTGTCTCGGCCCGGCGCACCTCCGCGCCCGGCCGGGCGATCAGCGCCACATTGCGGAAGACGACCATGGTGTCCTCGATGAACACCGCGTCCGGGCAGTCGTCGGCGGGCGCGACCTCGGTGGTGTGCCAGCCGTGGTCCTGGAGCGTACGGACATAGCGTTCCCACTGGTCCAGGGCGAGCGCGGGGTCCACCGGGCGGCGTTCGACATGGGTGACCAGACCCTCGGCTATTCGGGGGCCGGGGCGGCGGACGAGGGCCTGGAGGCTGGGCACGATGCGCTTTCCTTCGGGTCGGGAGGGGGGCAGGGAGAGGTGGGGGGAGGGAACGGGGCGGTGCGGGTCAGGCGTCCGTGTCGTAGGCCGCCCGCAGCGCCTCGCGGACCGCGGCGAGTGCGGTGCCGTGGTCCAGGCCGAGGCGCCGGGCGCGCCGGGCGTAGATCTCGGCGGCCGCGGCGACCTCCTTGTCGGCGGCCTCGCCGGCCGCCGCGACGAAGCTGCCGTTGCGGCCGCGGGTCTCGATCACCCCGTCGCTCTCCAGGGCGCGGTAGGCCTTGGCGACGGTGTTGGCGGCCAGGCCCAGCTCTTCGGCGAGGCCGCGGACGGTGGGGAGCTTGTAGCCGACGGGCAGCCGGCCGTCCCTGGCACGGTCGGCGATCTGGGTGCGTACCTGCTCGAATGGCGCGTCGGCCGCGTCCGGATCGATGGTGATCGTGAGGGTCTGCGGGGACACGGTGGCGCTCCTGGTACGGACGTCGGTGCGGGGCACCCATTGTGCGCCAGGAGCGGCCACCGCGCCGGTTTTCCGGCGGTAGCCCTTTGGGGTGGTGACGGGGGCGTGACGGGCGGGCCTACAGCTCCAGGGTGGTGCCGGTCGTGCGGAGCCAGGCGTCGATGCCGAGGACCAGTTCGGCGCCGGGCCGGATGTCGTTGTCGGCGCCGTCGGCGGTGGCCTCGGCGGTGGCGCCGGCGTCCAGCAGCGGCCGTACGGGGGCGGTGCGGTCGGCGGTCAGGTCCCTGAGCCGGTCGCGCAGCGCCTCGTTGTAGTGCGGGTCCTGGGTGCTGGGGTAGGGGCTCTTGACGCGGTCGGCGACCAGGTCGGGCAGGACGTCGCGGGTGGCCGCGCGCAGCAGCGACTTCTCACGGCCGTCGAAGGTCTTCAGGGACCAGGGGGTGTTGAAGACATAGTCGACCAGGCGGTGGTCGCAGAACGGGACGCGGACCTCCAGGCCGACGGCCATGCTGGCGCGGTCCTTGCGGTCGAGGAGGATCTGGACGAAGCGGGTCAGATGGAGGTAGCTGACCTCGCGCATCCGGCGCTGGAGTCCGGTGTCGCCGTCCAGGTACGGGACTTCGGCGAGCGCCTCGCGGTAGCGGCGGGCCTGGTAGCCGCGCAGATCCAGCTTGTCGAGCAGGGCGCGGTCGAGCAGCGCCTGACGGGTGGCGTTGCCGCCGGCGAAGCGCCCGGAGATGCCCGCGGCGATCCACGGGAAGGTGTCGGCGTGGACGGCCTCGGGGTCGTGGAACCAACGGTAGCCGCCGAAGACCTCGTCCGCGGACTCGCCGGAGAGGGCGACGGTCGACTGTTCCCGGACGGCCTTGAACAGCAGATAGAGGGAGGTGTCGCCGTCGCCGAAGCCGTTGGGCAGATCGCGGGCGGCGAGGACGGCGGCGCGGTGGGCGGGGTCCATCAGGTCGGCGGTGTCCAGGACGATGTCGCGGTGGTCGGAGCGGACGTGTTCGGCCAGGGCGTGGGCGTACGGCCCGTCGGGGGTGCCGCGCAGGGTGTCGGGGGTGAAGTTCTCGGTGTAGCCGGTGAAATCGACGGCGAAGGAGCGGACCGGGCCGCTGCCCTCTGCCGCCAGCGCCTTGGCGGAGAGCGCGGTGATCGCGGACGAGTCCAGGCCGCCGGAGAGCAGGGTGCACAGCGGTACGTCGGCGATCAGCTGGCGGGCGACGATGTCGTCGAGCAGGGCGCGGATCCGCGCAACGGTGGTGTCGCGGTCGTCGGTGTGCTCGCGGGCGGTGAGCGCCCAGTAGCGCTTGATGGTCAGGCCGCCGCGGCCCACCCGGACGAGGTGGCCGGGGCGTACCTCGTACATGCCCTTGTAGACGGCGTGGCCGGGGGTCTTGGTGAAGGTGATCAGTTCGGCGAGGCCCTCGGCGTCGACGGCGGGCCGTACGGAGGGGTGGGCGAGGATCGCCTTGGGTTCGGAGCCGAAGAGGATGCCGTCGGAGGTCGGGTAGTAGTAGAGCGGCTTGACGCCCATCCGGTCGCGTATCAGCAGGAGTTGTTCGGTGCGCGCATCCCAGAGCGCGAAGGCGTACATGCCGTTGAGGCGCTCGGCGAAGCCCTCGCCCCACTGGAGGTAGGCGTGCAGCACGACCTCGGTGTCGCTGCTGGTACGGAAGGTGTGGCCGAGCCGGATCAATTCCTCGCGCAGTTCGCGGTAGTTGTAGACCTCACCGCTGTAGGTCGTCACGACCAGGGTGCGGCCGTCGCGCTCGACGGCCATGGGCTGGGTGCCCCCCTCGATGTCGATGACGGCGAGGCGGCGGTGGCCGAGCGCGGCGTGGGTGTCGAGCCAGATTCCCGCGGCGTCCGGCCCGCGGCGGGCCATCGTCGCGGTCATCGCCTCCAGGGTCGCCCGGCGCCCCGTCAGGTCGTTGTCGTAGGAGATCCATCCGGTGATTCCGCACATGGTTCGCGGCTCCTCTCCATGGTGGTGCGGCGGGCCGTCGCGTCCCGACGGCGGCATGGGGGTCGCCCCCGCTCGAACGGTGTTGAGAGCCAAGGGAAGTCACCGTACGCCCAGATAGATGCAACGGCCACCTATTAGCCTCCCATACCGTCCGGAATGAGCCACACTCCTGCCACACTACGGAAAAGGGACGGCCAACGGCCCGCCGCCCACCGGAAAAGGAGAGGCAAAGCGGCCGGGGGCGGCGTACCGTCCGCGCTCATGACCGTTCTCGTACGCGATTTCCGCCCCGCCGACGCCAAGGCCGTGGCGGAGTTGCAGCGTGCCGCGCTGCCGTTCATGATCTTCACCCCGCAGGGCATCGCCTGGCAGGCGGCCGACTCGCTCCCGGACGAGCACCTGCGGATGTTCGTCGCCGAGCTGGACGGCCGGATCGTCGGCTCCGTCAGCAGCAGGCTGCTGTGCGAGAGCAGCACCCCGGGCCAGGGCGCGGCCACCCCGAAGGTGCACCCGGACCACCGGCGGCGGGGCGTCGGCGCCGCCCTGCTGACCGCGGCCGAGGAGCATCTGACGGCGGTCGGCGCCACCCACGTCTTCGCCTGGGCGCTCGATGAACCCGGCCCCCTGGCCTTCGCCGAACGCCACGGCTACCGCCGCACCCGCCCCGCCCACTGCCTCCGCCTCGACCTCACCACCGCCGATCTGCCGACGCCGCCCGCCCCGCTCCCGCCCGGCGTCCGCCTCCTGACCGCCGCCGACTTCGGCGCCGACCCGCACCCCCTCTTCGCCGCCGACGCCGAGACCATCGCCGACGAGCCCGGCGACGTCCCCACCGACGCCCTCACCTACGACAGCTGGCTGCGCACCACCTGGGAACACCCCGATATCGACCTCGACCTCACCTGCGTGGTGACCGTCGACGACACCGTCGCCGCCTACAGCTGGGCCGCCAGCGACAACCTCGGCCGCTACTCGTCGGTCGGCACCGGCACCAGCCCCGCCTTCCGCGGCCGCGGCCTGGCCCGGCTGGCCAAGGCACACTCCCTCCACCGCGCCCGGGACGCCGGCTGCACCGTGGCCTTCACGGGCAACGACGCCACCAACGCCCCGATGCTCGCCATCAACCGCTCCTTCGGCTACCGGCCGTTCCTCGGGGAGTGGAGGTGCGTCCGGGAGCTGGGACAGGGGTGAACGTGAGCCGCCGGATGTGTGTCAGGGGGCATGCGTCACGGGGCGCGCATCACGGCGTGTGGGCGATCAGCACGTAGCGCTCATCGTTGACCTCCTTGCCCCACAGGGCGGAATCGCCGGAGAGCGACTCCAGCTCGGTACGGGCCGCCAACGGGGCGACGAGACCGGTCAGTTCGGCGGCCGGTATGCCCATGGGCTCCGCCTCGCCCCACCGTCCCTCGACCAGCACCAGCCGCCCGCCGGGCACCAGCAGCCCGGCCCAGCGCCGGAGCACGGCCGCCGGATCGGGCAGCGCCCACAGCACATGCCGCACCAGCACCACGTCGAACCGCCCCTCCCCCACGGGCGGTTCGGCGGCGTCCCCGACCAGGAACCGGGCGTCCCGCCCCGCGAGCTTGGCCCGCGCCCGCGCGACCATTCCGGCCGAGCGGTCGACGCCGGTGACCCGATGCCCCTGCTCGACGGCCAGCAGCGCCAGGCTCCCCGTACCGCACCCGAGGTCGAGTATCCGAGCGGGCCCGCCCGGCAGCCAGGACCGCATCCGCCCGGCCCAGGCCGCCCGCACGGCGGGATCCCGCAGTCCGTGATCGGGCTCGTCGTCGAAGCGCTCGGCGGCGGCTTCCCAGTAGGCGGCGTCGGCAGTGGGCAGATCGTTGTCAGTCATGTCTCGAGGGTGCCATCGACCACTGACAATGCCCGCTTTGGGCGCTCCTGCCTGTGCCCCCGCTTAGCCCTTCCTTAAAGCGACCATAAGGATCTCCAGGATCGGCCCTCGGCGCTCAAATCCCCTGTTCAGCGCGGCTAGCGTGCTTCTCGCAAGGCGGGGTTCGTGCCACCGGCGCCGTTCATCGGGGGGCGGCACCGGGCATGCGTCCCGACCCCCCACGGCCCGTCTTGCCGCCCGCCTCGTCCGACGCATCCGATGAAGGAGACCCCCACGATGACCGCTCGTCGTCAGGACAGCCGCAAGACCGGTCGCACAGCAGGCCGCAGGGCCGCCCGGATCGCCCTGGCGGGCGTTGCGCCGCTCGCGCTCACCGTCGTGGCCGCGGGGCCGGCCGCGGCGCACGGTTCGATGTCGGACCCCGTCAGCCGGGTCTTCGCGTGCTACGCGGAAGGGCCCGAGAGCCCCAAGTCCGCGGCGTGCAAGGCGGCCGTGCAGGCCGGCGGTGCGCAGGCGCTCTACGACTGGAACGCGGTGCGGGACGGCAACGCCGCGGGCCAGTCGAAGACGAAGATCCCGGACGGGAAGCTGTGCAGCGCCAACAACCCCGAGTACAAGGGGCTGGACCTGGCGCGCGGCGACTGGCCGTCGACCGCGATGAAGGCGGGCACGCACACCTTCCACTACAAGGCGACCGCCCCGCACAAGGGAAGCTTCGAGCTGTACCTCACCAAGGCCGGCTACGACCCGACCAAACCGCTGAAGTGGTCGGACCTGGAGGCCAAGCCGTTCGTGAAGGTGACCGACCCGAAGCTGACGAACGGGGAGTACGTCTTCGCCGGGAAGGTGCCGCAGCGCACCGGGCGGCAACTGATCTACAGCATCTGGCAGCGGTCGGACAGCCCGGAGGCGTTCTACACCTGCTCCGATGTGGTGTTCGGGAAGGACAACGGCGGGTCCGCGGGCCCCGGTGCGACCCCTGCGCCGACCGCTTCCGCGCCGACGGACCGTCAGATCGCGGCGGGCGCGGACAAGTCGTCGATGAAGCACATGGACATGGGCCACGGCGGCCAGGGGACCGGCACCGCGCACGGCTCCGCCGCGGACCGCTCCGCCACGGCGCACGACGAGTCGGCCGGTGGCGCGCACCCGGACGCCGCGGTCCAGCCGGCCGGCGGCAAGCACCTGGCCGAGACCGGCGGTGAC